>JBOGVA010000070.1:0-6713 GCA_050692195.1 Actinomycetota bacterium
TGCTTGGACGGTTCGGTCTCGAAAATCGGGGACCACCGACGCTATCTGGTCTCCCGTTAGACAAGTCCCGCGTCTATGAGATAGCCCCGGAGCTTCTGAGGCCTGGAAGGGTGGCGAAGCTTGGAGAGCGTCTTCGCTTCGATCTGTCGGATCCGCTCACGGGTGATGCCGAACTCCCGCCCGACCTCCTCGAGTGTCCGAGGCTGCCCGTCCGTCAGGCCGAACCGGAGCTCGACGACCCGCCTCTCCCGGGCCGACAGCGTCCGAAGGACCGAGACGATGTCATCCTGCATCATGCCGAAGGACGCCGCTTCGAGCGGGGCCTGGGCCCGGTGGTCCTCGATGAACTCTTCGAGCCGAGACTCCTCTTCCTCGCCGACCGGGGTCTCTAGGGACAGGGGGCCCTTGGAGATCGAGAGGACCTCCTCGACCTTCTCCGCCGACAAGCCGATGCGCCGGCCGACCTCCTCCGGCGTGGGCTCCCTGCCGAGCGACTGCACCAGCTCGGGCTGAGCCCGGCTCACCTTGCTCATGTGCTCGGTCATGTGCACCGGAATCCGGATGACCCGGGACTGCTCGGCGATGGCCCGGGTAACGGCTTGGCGAATCCACCAGGTGGCGTAGGTCGAGAACTTGTACCCGCGGGTGTGTCGAACTTCTCCACCGCATGGATCAAGCCCAGGTTCCCCTCCTGGGTCAGGTCGAGGAAGGCCATGCCGCGGGTGACGTGGTGCTTTGCGATGGAGACCACCAGACGGAGGTTGGCCTCGATCAGCTTCCGCTTGGCCACGCCCGCGTCGCGCTCCACCCGGTGGAGCAAGTCGACCATCTCCGCCCGTTCCCTGGGCCGATAGCTCCTCCGGACCGTCTCTCGCCCGATGCCCTCGGTGTGGAGCCGCTTCTCCGGGTCGAGCTGGTGGTCCCGGATGCGGATCACCGAGTCCACCACCCCGCGGAACCGCTTTCGGTCCACCCTCCCCGAGACGGCAATGGAGGCCAGCAGCTCGCCGGCGGGCCCCCCTGCCTCGATGCGCATGGCCAGGTCGACCTCTTGCGCGGCGGTGAGGAGCGGGACCCGGCTGATCTCCCTGAGGTACATCCGGACCGGGTCGGAAGCGGGACTCTCGAGCAGCTCATCTCGGCGCCGCCGGCGAGCCCCATCGGTCTCGACGCCGTCGTCCGCGTCCTGCCCCGGGACGTCGATGACCTCGATGCCTTCGTCCCGGAGGACCTGGTCCACTTGTGCGAGGAACTCCTCGATCTGCTCGGGGGAAAGTTGCATCTCGGGCAGGCCGTCGAGCACGTCCTCCGAGGTGACGAACCCTCGCTCGCGGCCCCTGGCCGCGAGGGCCTCCGTGGCTTCGTTCCTGGCTTCGTTGAGGCCGTCGGCTTGCAGCGGCTCGGGCGGGACATCGGAGGCGGGCTCGATGAGGGCGAAGCCCGCGGGGTTCTTCATGAGTCTCATTCAGTGTCCCAGACAACCGGGCCCTCCGCCTGGCCCAATTAGGTTCGCATGAGCGGGCACAAGGAGGAACCGCTGGAGCGAACCACGATGGTGCACCCTCACCGGGAGGGTCTCCCTTTTCCGCAGCGAACCCACCGGTGTAGGGTCGAGGAGATGAGGATCGGCGCGGCGCTCTCGACCGACCCCGATCCGGCGAAGGCCACAGCGGAAGCCGTGGGGGAGGCCCGGTCCCGGCTCGGCGGGGCCGAGGTTTCGCTGGCCTTGGTCGTAGCCTCCCGGCACCACGCTCCTTCCGCCGAGGTTGTCTCGGAGTCCGTTCGCGTCAAGGCCGGACCCGAGCGGGTCATCGGCTGCGTCGCAGAGACGGTGGTGGGCGACGACCGCGAGGTCGAGGGCGGTCCGGCCGTCGCGGTATGGCTGGCCTCGCTGCCCAAGCCCGTCGAGACCTTTCACATGGAGTTCGTCAGCACCTCGGAGGGTGGCGTGTTCGCGGGGTACCGCTTCGAGGAGGCCGGGCCGGGCCCGTACCTACTCATCGGCGACCCCTTCTCGTTCCCCACCGACCTGCTGCTCGGGCACGTGAACCAGTCGCTCCCCGGAACGGTCGTGATGGGCGGGATGGCGAGCGGCGGGATGGGGCCCGGGGACACCCGGCTGTTCCTGGACGACCGTGTGGTGGACACCGGCGCGGTCGGGGCCCGCTTGCCCGGGATCCGCATCCGGGGTCTGGTCTCCCAGGGATGCCGCCCCATCGGCAACGCCTATACCGTAACGCGGGCCGAGGGCAACGTTATCCACGAGCTGGGAGGTCGGCCGCTCCTCCAGCGACTGCAGGAGCTGGTGGAAACGATCCCCCCCGAGGACCGCGAACTGCTCAGTCGGGGCCTCCACGTGGGTCGGGTCATCGACGAGTACAAGGCCAAGCCGGAACGCGGCGACTTCCTGATCCGGGGAGTCATGGGCGTGGACCCGCAGAGCGGGGCGCTCGCGGTGGGGGACAGGATCGAGGTCGGGGAAACCATCCAGTTCCACGTGCGGGACGCGGCCACCGCGGACGAGGATCTACGCAGCCTCCTCGAGAAGGAGGCGGAGCCGGCTGCCGGAGCGCTGTTGTTCACCTGCAACGGGAGGGGGTCACGTCTGTTCTCTGTCCCGGATCACGACGCGTCGCTTGTTTCTGAGAAGCTCGGGGGCCTCCCGCTGGCGGGATGCAACTGCGCAGGGGAGATCGGGCCGGTCGGCGGGAAGAACTTCCTGCACGGCTTCACCGCATCCATAGCTCTGTTCGTAGACGCCTGATGCGACCAGGTCCAGTTCATCGTTCGTCATCCAGCCCCACGCCGAGCCGCCACATGGTTCGAGCTGGTCGGATGAGCCGGTGACGACCTGGGCGCACCCGCGCGCATCCAATCCGCTCGAGTGGTGGTGAGGTGTGCCAGGAGGAATTTGACCTTCGGTTCCCTGATGACGTGAGAGTGCTAATCGTCTGTGGCCTCGGCTTGCGCCGAGAGGCTTGAGAGCAGGACACTCCGGCACATGCGTATCAGGCTGACACCCGAGACCGGCCTGAACGAGACCACGACGGCGGTTGCCGACGATCCGGCCGAGGTCTCATACGTCTGCGGGAGCTGCGACGAGGAGCTGCCGGCCGATGCCCGGGTGGGACAGATCCTCATCAACGTTCGATGTCCCCGCTGTGGGACGTGGAATCAGCTTCATGGGACGGTCGAAGCAGGCTGATCCGAGAACTCCGGGGCCGATGCGGCCGGAGGGTTGGTCAAATCCACACGAGCACGCCGGGCTGCATGATCTAGCACGAAAGGTCGCCACCGTTGAGGCCGTCGGCTTGCATCGGCTCGGGCGGGACATCGGAGGCGAGCTCGATGGGGGCGAAGCACGCGGGGTTCTTCATGAGTCTCATTCAGTGTCCCAGGCAACCGGGCCATCCGCCTCAGCCTCTGAGCGAGGTCGTAGTCAGCCATGAAAGATCGCTCCGGTCAGACATGTCGCATACCTCAACCTAGACATACCCCGCCTCCGCGAAGAGTCGCTCGAGCCCCGGCGGCCGGTTCGAATGGCGTCTACCCAAGCCAGCCGGCCGACGGCAGGTTCCTCCCACTTGTTACACTGGCACCCAACAGGTATCCCGCCTGTGGTTCGCGCCGAGCGACCGACCGGTGCTTCGGCCACCAGTCCCTCACTCCCACGAATCGCGGAGTCATGAGGGAGGTCGCCGTGTCACGGTGTCCCACCTGCAGATCGTTCCAGACCGTCATCGTGGTGAGCCCGTGGCCCAGCGCGTGGTGCGACTGCTGTGGAGCCCGGTGCATCCGGGAGGGAAGCGAGCAGCGGCGGATCAGGTCGGCCGAGAGCCAAACGGCGGGCTCGGCGGAGCGGGGTGAGGGCATCGTAGGACTTCTCTCGTGATAAGTGAGAGCCCGGTGCCGCTCACAACCGAAGAGCATTCCTGCCCTGTGTGCGGCATCACGCTCTTTCCATCCGACTTCGCGGAGTCCAACGAGGACTACTACTGCCCCTACTGCAGCACCGGGCAGAAGCCCTCCAGAGTGCACCACCGGAAGGCCAGCGAAGTGAGTGCGTTCACAAGGAAGGAACCGTCGCCTGCCCTGAGCGGCCTTTCTCATCGTGAAGTGAGGCGGATCGATAGGCCCACGACATGACCAAGAGTACGAACAGCAGAGGAACTGCCCCGCTCGGCTCGAGTCCTCGGGAGGTCCGGCGAATCCCCAGGTTTCTCCGAGGTCGTGTCTGCGCAGAGGAGGGGTGTTGCACCCTGCTGTCCACGTACAACGGGGCAGTGTACTGCTGGGTGCACGAGGCACCCCGGAAGTTTCGACCCACGCCCAGCCGCCCCTATGGATCGGTCTTCTTCGAAGGGAATGACGGCTGATGGCAGGTTCGGGGCGCCGCTTACTCCCCGGGTACGCCGCAAAGTGAGCAGGAGGGTTCAGGCATCGTGTCGGTTCGAAGCAGTTCCGCCGCGGCTATTGAGCCGGGACCGACGAACAGCAGCCAGGTTCGACCCGGCCAGGAAGGAAGGGGATTGCCAGTGACCACTGGCACGGTGAAGTGGTTCAGCGCCCAGAAGGGCTACGGTTTCATCTCCCAGGAGAACGGCCCCGACGTGTTCGTGCACCACAGTGCCATCCAGGGCGAGGGGTACAAGAGCCTAGAAGAGAACCAAAAGGTCGAGTTCGACGTGACCGAGGGGCCCAAGGGTCCTCAGGCCGCCAACGTCCGGCCCGTCGCGTAGACGACGGACCGCTTCGTCTGGAAGGGATTGGAGACCCACCGCTCGCGCGGGGGGTCTCTTTCGTTCCGGCTTTCCCCTCTCAAAGGCCGCGGGCGGCCCCTCTGGATTCGGGAGGTTGGGCTCACCGGCCTGCCCGCTACCTTGGACAAGCGCCGCCTGGCTGGCCTCACGGAATAGCCCGACTCAGGGCGTCCCGTCTCGACTCCCGTGGTTTCTCGTAGGATGCCTGGGTGCCGGAGAGCTTTGGGAAGCGTCAGCGTAGCGATGCGAGGGCGAAGAAGACTGCAGCGCGTGAGTTGCGGCGCGCCGCCCGCAGCAAGCGGCGAGAGGAGCGGGCATCCGGCGTGCTCGAGGCTGGTACTCCCATAGCTCCGTCAGACGCCAACAAAGAGCCAGAGGACGCTGACAGCAGCCGCGTCAGCGGCGAACCCGACGAGACGACTTAGTGGTCCCGCCCATAATTACACTAACGTGATTTGGGCCCTCCGGTAAGCTAGCGTCTTCCTCCGGAAGGAGGAGACGCGATGCCGAGAACCAGTCCTTTCTCGATCGAATTGACGCCGCAGGAGCAGGCCTTCCTGGAGGCCATCGCCCGCAAGTACACGTTGCCGTATCGCGACGTGGTGCGGGCCAAGATCATCCTGCTGTCCGCCCAAGGGCTGCCCATCGAGCAGATCGCCATGCGCCTGGGCACCCGCCGCGAGGTGGTGTGGAAGTGGCGCAAGCGCTTCCTGGCCGAGCGCCTGGCCGGCCTCCAGGAACGCTCCCGGAGGGGACGTCCCGCTGTCTTTCCCCCCCGAGCTGCTGGTCGAGGTCAAGGCCATCGCGTGTGAGCTGCCGGCGAAGCTGGGACTGCCGCTGTCCCGCCTACAGGTCCCCGACATCCGGTCGGAGGTCATCCGGCGTGGCCTGGTGGCCACGATCTCCGACACCACCATCTGGCGGTGGCTGACCGACGACGTCATCCGCCCGTGGACGTTCCGGAGCTGGATCTTCTCCCGGGACCCGGCCTTCTCCGAGAAGGCGGGGCAGGTCCTCGACCTGTACGGCCGGCGCCATCAGGGCCGGCACCTGCGCCCCGACGAGTTCGTGATCTCGGCGGACGAGAAGACCCGCATCCAGGCCAGGTGCCGGTGTCACCCCAGCCTCCCTCCAGGCGTGGCCCGGGCCATGCGCATCGAGCACACGTACAAAAGGGGAGGCGCTCTGGACTACATCGCCGCTCTGGACGTTCACCGGGTCGCCCTGTTCGGGCGGTGCGAGGAGGCCACCACCATCGCCTCCTTCGACCGGCTGGTGGCCCAGGTGATGGCCACCGAGCCGTACGCCTCCGCCCGGCGAGTGTTCTGGGTCGTCGACAACGACTCCGCTCACCGGGGACCGCGGGCCGCAGATCGGCTCCGGGCCGCACACCACAACCTGCGGCTGGTCCACCTGCCGGTCCACAGCTCGTGGCTCAACCAGATCGAGATCTTCTTCTCGATCGTCCAGCGCAAGGTCCTCACCCCGAACGACTTCACCGACCTGGCCGAGGTGGAGGCACGGCTCCTCGCCTTCGAGCGCCACTACGAGGGCCTGGCCAAGCCGTTCGAATGGAAGTTCACGCGAGCAGACCTCGCCGAGCTCATGAGCCGACTTGAGAAGAAAGAGTGCCTCGCGGCGGCGTAGGGTCCCGATACGTTAGCGAACTTCTGCACCAGACCACTTAGCCTCAACGGACAGGTTGGCACAAGTGGGGCTACGTTTGCTTCACCAACTGTGGTCTAAGGCCAGCTGTGGTTCGTCGTCACGAACTGACCGCCAGACTGCAGGGCGCCTATGCGCGCTCCCCGTTCGATAAAACCGCGCGGGGGGTGTGCGGACCTCAGATCGGCTGAGTGCCCTCGAACCTCGCCGAGCAGATCCGGTAGGCCAGGTTCGTATCACCGAAAGGGAGCCCCGAGTACCACATGTGAAGCGATCCGTCTTTGCCCC
>JBOGVA010000071.1:0-3893 GCA_050692195.1 Actinomycetota bacterium
GTACTGCGCAGCCGCATCAACTGCAAGCCCCAGGTTGGAGATCAGCGTCCACGGTGTGGTGGTCCAGCCGAGGAGGGCGGCCCCGACCAGACTCTCGTCACTCGGCGACGCGACCACCGGGAACTTGACATAGACGCTCGGGTCCTTGACCTGAGTGTAGCCCAGGGCGACCTCGTGGTCGGACAGCGGCGTCCCGCATCGAGGGCAGTACGCCGTGACCTTGTCGTCCTGATAGAGCAGCCCCCGCTGGTGGAGGGTCTTCAGCGCCCACCACACGCTCTCGATGTACTCCTGGTCCATCGTCCAGTAGGCCTCGTCCAGGTCGATCCAGAAGCCGATCCTCTCGGTGACCCGCGCCCACTCCTCCACGTATCGCTTGACCGATTCCCGGCACAGCCGGTTGAACTCGGCGATCCCGAAGGCCTCGATGTCCCGCTTGCTCTTGGTACCGATCTCCTTCTCCACCTCGAGCTCCACGGGAAGCCCGTGGCAGTCCCACCCGGCCTTGCGGAACACGTAGTTACCGGTCATGGTCCGGTATCGCGGGTAGATGTCCTTGAACGTCCGGGCTTCCACGTGGTGGATACCGGGCGGGCCGTTGGCCGTGGGCGGGCCCTCGTAGAAGACCCACTCCGGGGCTCCCTCTCGCAGGGCCATGCTCTTGGCGAAGATGCCGGCTCGGCGCCAGAACTCGAGGATCTCGCGCTCCATGGCAGGCAGATCGACCTTCGCCTCGACCGGCCGGTATCTCGGCATCTCCCGTTCGCCTCCTCGCTCTCGGGCCAAACGAAACGCCCCGTCCCTCCCAGGGACGAGGCGTGGGCCCCGCGGTACCACCCTGCTTGGCGCGCTTCTCGCGATGCGCGCCCACCTCATGGGCTGCCGACACAGCCCTCCGCTGTCACGGGCGGACCCGTCCGCGCCTACTGGGCCGCCAACGGCCGTTCGGGCAGCGGCTCGGGGAGGATCTTCGAAGGATCGGAGCCGCCGGGCTCCCACCGTCCCCGGCTCGCTTGAGGCCCGAGGGTCCTCCTACTCGTTCCCGTCGTCGCCTTTACGGCGCATTGTACCGCGGGCGGCTGCCACCCCTGGGAAGCCATTACCAGGCACAATCCCGTATCCTATTTGGTGGCGCCCCGCCCCCACCCGTGCTACCGTCCGGCGGATCTTTCCATGGCTACCAAAACCCAGCTCACGAAGAAAGAGATCAGCGACCTCAAGCAGCGGCTTCTGGACGAACGCAAGGACCTACAGGCTCAGTTCGACGAGCTCGAGGAGTCCACGTTCGGCTCGAACCAGTCGGACCTCACCGGCGAGATGGGGTTCGACGAGGAGTACGCTGACGCCGGAACCGCCACGTTCGAGCGGGAACGGGACCTCTCTCTGGTCAACAACCTGCGCGACCTGATCGACAGGATCGACAAGGCCCTCGCCAAGATCGAGGAGGGCACGTACGGGCTGTGCGACCGTTGCGGCAAGCCGATCGAGAAGCTCCGGCTCAAGGCTCTCCCGTACGCGAACCTCTGTATCAAGGACAAGCAGGCCGAAGAGCGCGTCCGCTGAATCCCCGGGCGCGCCTAGCCGTCGTTCTCTACGGGGTCGCGGCGCTCGCCTACCTCCTGGACCGGATCACGAAGCTCCTGGCCGAACAGCATCTGTTCGCCCGCCCTCCGATCGTGCTCATCCCGGGCGTCCTGCAGCTCAGGTACACCACGAACTCGGGCGGGGCGTTCGGGCTGTTTCCCGGGCAGCCCTGGCTGTTCTTCGTGGCCACCGTCGCCGTCTGTGTGGTCATCGTCGTGGCCGCCTCTCGTGGGCTGACCTCGAGGCGGGCCGCCTTCGGGTTGGGGCTGATCCTTGGCGGCGCCTTGGGGAACCTGACCGACCGGATCGTCCGTGGGCCCAGCACCACGGGGGGGTGGCGAGGCATCTCCGGCGGAGTGGTCGACTTCGTCGACTTCCACATCTGGCCCGTGTTCAATCTGGCCGATTCCGCCATCGTGATCGGCGTCCTCCTGGTGGTCCTGACCGGCGCTCGGCGCCAGGCCTGACGTTCCTAGAGACAGCTTGGACGGATCCACGTTCGCTGCGTCTCCCGGCCGGCTGGACACGGTCGTGGCGGAGCGGCTCGGGATCGCCAGGGCCGCGGCCCAGCGGGCGATCGCGGACGGGCGAGTGCTGGTGGACGGACGTGCCAGGGAGAAGTCGTTCCGGCTGGCCGGCGGGGAGACCGTCGTGGCCGAGCTGCCGCAGCTCGGCGAGCTCGAGCCGGATCGCCAGCCCCTTGCCACTCTGTATGAGGACGATCACCTGATGGTCGTGTCGAAGCCCGCCGGCGTCCCCAGTCATCCCACGAGGACTCGCCGAACGGGGACCCTGGTCAACCGGCTGCTGGCCTTGGGAGTCCCGCTGTCGCGGGCGGGAGGGGAGGACAGGCCGGGGATCGTGCACAGACTCGACGCGGGGACCTCCGGCCTGATGATGGTGGCCAAGGACGACCGGACGCATTCGGCACTCTCGGCGATGTTCCGGCGCCACGCGATCGACCGGCGTTACCTGGCTCTGGTCAGAGGAGCGGTCCCCCAGGACGCCTTTTTGGTCGAGGCGCCAGTGGAGCGCAGGGGCGCACGCATCCGGGTGGGCCGATCGACCGGCAAGCAGGCGGCCACCGAGGTGGAACTCCGCGAACGGTTGGGGAGAGCCACGCTGGTCGAGGCCCGGCCCCGCACCGGGCGAACGCACCAGATCCGGGTCCATCTCGCATCGACCGGTCACCCAATCCTGGGAGACCGCGCCTACGGCGGGGGAGGGGATGACGCCGCTCGGCTCGGCCTCACCCGGCCATTCCTCCATTCGTGGCGCATCCGCTTCGACCACCCGTTCACCGGGGAAAGGGTCGAGCTGGAGGATCCGCTGCCGCTCGACCTCCAGGAGGCTCTGGCCAAGGCCCGTTCTGCCCGTTGACATGTCTGGCCCTGCCCTCTAGGTTCTTGGTTGTCTACAGCCGGGAGACAGTCGATGCGGCTTCGGTCCAGTTTGAGTCTGTGGCTGTCGGGTGTGGCGCTGTCCGTCCTCATCTTCGTGCCGGCACGTCATGCGCTCGCTGCCTGTGGGGACGTCACCTATACAGAGAACAGTCAATCCGGTGGAGGGGCCCGTCGAGGAGTCCGGTCGCTGGACATGAAGATCAGCGATACAGCTGTTGGCTGCGTCCGTATCTCCTCGGTTATCGCGTGGAATGACTTCTACGGATGAAAGTCAAGTCGGTGTGGACATCTGGGCCCTCTCTTTGCACGATGGGGGGGTGCGGGTGACCCCGAGCTAAAGAGCAGGATCTGGGGCCTGTTCCTGCCGCGCTGCCTGGCCCTCGAGGGCCGAAGAGATGCGTGCCCCGGTGGCGGCACCCGCACCCCTCTTGCCCGTTGCTCGGAAGTCCCTCACGAACCGCCGGTACGCCTTCTCGGCCTGGGCTCCGACCTCCCGCTCCAGCCGGCGCTGCTCCGGGGTGGCGAAGACCCGAACCGGGCTGCGGTAGCCGTTGCGGTTGGGGGCGCCTGCGGCCAGCTCGAGGCGTCGGATCTTCTCCCGGACCAGGGAGGGCCGGCCGAAGGCGTAGTCCTCCTCCCGGGTCAGCACATGCCAGCACAGCACGGCCAGCTTTCGGGCCACGGCCACCGTGGCGATGTTGGCCCCTCGTCGCGCGCGGACCCGCTCCCCGAACGCGCGGAGCGGCCCGGGGGTCCGCATGGCCGCCCACGCCGCCTCTACGAGCAGGTGTCTGGCCTCCGCCGAACCCTGCTTGGAGATGCGTCCGTGCCGGGCTGGTGCCGATCCCGACTGGCGGACCCGGGCGTCCAGGCCAAGGTAGCCCACGAGGTGCCGGGACGTTGGGA
>JBOGVA010000072.1:0-3271 GCA_050692195.1 Actinomycetota bacterium
TGGCCCGGCAGGGCCCAGTTCGAGACCTCGTAGTGCTCGTAGCCCGCTGCACCGAGCAGATCGCAGGCCCGCCCGTACATGTCCGCCTGGAGGTCCGGGTCGGGGGGAGTGACCAGGCCTGCGGCAACCCTTCGACCGAGAGACGTGGCCGGCTCCAGGGTCAGCGCGTAGCAGGAGAGGTGCTCGGGTGCCAGGGCGATCGCCTCCTGGAGCGTGTCGCTCCAGGACTCCACCGACTCGCCATCCGCGCCGTAGATGAGGTCCAGGTTCACGTTCTCGAACCCGGCCCGGCGCGCAGCGCCAAAGGCGCTCCGTGCCGACTCACCGGAATGGACCCTCTCGAGGGCGTCAAGCACGGCGGGATCGAACGACTGCACGCCGATCGAGAGGCGGGTGACCCCGACCGATCGAAGCGCGGACAGATATGGCTGATCCACGGTGTCGGGGTTGGCCTCGCACGTGATCTCCGCACCGGAAGAGAACCGGAACCACCGTCGAAGACCCCCGAGCAGCGTCCCGAGCACGGCGGCGGACAGGGTGGTCGGCGTTCCGCCTCCCAAGAAGAGCGACTCGAACTCGACGCCGGCCCACTCCGCCGACCAGAGCCGGGCTTCCCAGCCCAGCATGTCCACGTAGCCACCCGCCAGGTGATCGAGGCCGGCATACGTGTTGAAGTCGCAGTACCCGCAGCGAGTCAGGCAGAACGGGATGTGGACGTAGAGTCCGGCGGCCCGGGTCATGGCTTGCCCACCGCCTCTCGGTCGACTCGGAGGGCGGCGATGAAGGCCTCCTGAGGAACGTCGACCCGGCCCACCCGGCGCATCCTGGCCTTCCCGGCCTTCTGCTTCTCCAGCAGCTTGCGCTTTCGGGTCACGTCCCCTCCGTAGCACTTGGCCAGGACGTCCTTGCGCTTGGCGCGGACCGTTTCCCTGGCGATGATGCGGCTACCGATGGCCGCCTGGACGGATACGTCGTACAGCTGTCTGGGTATGAGCTCGCGGAGCCGGGCGGTCATGGCCCGGCCATACGCGTACGCCCTCTCCCGGTGCACCACCGAGGAGAACGCGTCCACCGGCTCGCCCTGGAGCAGCACGTCGACACGGACCAGGTTCGATCGCTCGTAGCCCCAGTGTTCGTAGTCCAGTGAGGCGTACCCCCGGGTCCGCGACTTCAGCAGATCGAAGAAGTCGAAGATGATCTCGGAGAGCGGAAGGAGGTAGTGGACCTCGGCGCGCTCCGGAGCGAGATATCGCATGTCCTGAAGCGAGCCTCGGCGCTGCTGGCAGAGCTCCATGATCGGTCCGAGGTAGGCGGACGGGGTGACCACGGTGGCCAGTACGTAGGGCTCTTCCACCCAGTCGTACGTATCCGGCTGGGGCATCTCGGAGGGGTTGTGCACGGTAAGCACTTCCTCGCCCCGCACCACGCGAAACTCCACGTTGGGGGCGGTGGCGATCAGCTCCAGGCCGAACTCTCGCTCCAGGCGCTCCTTCACGATGTCCATGTGCAGCAGGCCCAAGAACCCGCATCGAAAGCCGAAGCCGAGCGCTCGGGAGGACTCGGGCTCGTATACGAGAGCGGCGTCGGAGAGCTTCAGCTTGTCCAGGGCGTCGCGCAGCAGCGGGTAGTCCCCTCCCTCGGCGGGGAACAGCCCGCTCCACACCATCGGCTTGGGCTCCCGGTAGCCGGCGAGCGCCTCCTTCGCCGGCCGGTCGGCGAGGGTCACGGTGTCCCCCACCTTGGCCTGCCTGACGTCCTTCACACCGGTGATCAGGTACCCGACCTCCCCGGCCGAGAGGGCAGGGGCCGGCGTGGCGTCCGGCGCGAAGACGCCGATCTCTTCCGACTCAGTCGTGAGGCGATTGGACATCAACAGGATGCGGGAGCGCCCGCGGATCTCTCCGTCCACCACCCGGATGTAGACGACCACCCCCCGGTACGGGTCGTAGCTCGAGTCGAAGATCAGGGCTCGAAGGGGAGCCGCCGGGACTCCCCGAGGAGGCGGGACCTTGGCCACGACAGCGTCCAGCAGCTCGCGGACTCCGGCCCCCGACTTCGCCGAAACCCGCAAGACCTCGGCCGGGTGGCATTCCATGAGGTCCGCGAGCTCTCGCGCCACCTCGTCCGGATCGGCCTGAGCCAGGTCGATCTTGTTCACCACTGGGATCACGGTCAACCCTGCCTCCCGCGCGAGGTGGAGGTTCGCCAGGGTCTGCGCCTCGATCCCCTGGGCCGCGTCGACCAGAAGGATGGCGCCCTCGCAGGCGGCGAGGCTGCGGGAAACCTCGTAGGTGAAGTCGACGTGTCCCGGGGTGTCGATCAGGTTGAGCTCGTACTCCGAGCCGCCCGTCTCGTAGCGCAGGCGAACGGCCTGAGCCTTGATGGTGATCCCGCGCTCTCGCTCCAGGTCCATGCGGTCCAGGTACTGCTCGCGCATCTGCCGTTCGGAGACGGCATGGGTCAGCTCCAGGAACCGGTCGGCCAGCGTCGACTTCCCGTGGTCGATGTGCGCCACGACGCAGAAGTTGCGGATGCGAGACTGATCCAAGGCGGAGCTAGCGTACGCGGTCTCGCTGCTACAATCGGCCGCCATGGCGAACATCAAGTCTCAGATCAAGAGGAACCGCCAGAACGAAGGCCGGCGGCTTCGGAACAAGGCGATCCGTTCCGAGCTCAAGACCTCAGCAAAGAGCGTGCGGGCCGAGGTTGGCCGAGACGCGGAGTCCGCGCAGGGCGAGATTCGCCGCGCCATCCGTCAAATCGACAAGGCGGTGTCCAAGGGTTCGATTCACAAGCGGGCGGCCGCCCGGCGGAAGTCGCGACTCGCTCGAGCGGTCAGCGCTCGGAGCGAGGCCGCGGGGTCCGAGACCGCCTAGTCAGAGGCCGCGTCGTCCCGGAGCCGCCGGGAGCTCCAGAACCGCATCCCGCTCCCCCGCCATCACCATGATCAGTGCGGGAAGAACCACGTCTGGAGCTGCCCCGCCCTTCAAGGCGCGATCCGTCTCGGTGACCAGGTCGTGCAACTCGGCCATCGCCTCGGCGCTGTACCGCCTGGCTTGGTCCCGGTACCGGCGCAGCTGCCAGTCGAACCGGAGCCCGGCCGCCTTCGCCGCATCTTCTGCCGGCATCCGGTCCGGCAGCTCCTGCACCCGAACGAGGTCCCGAACCCGTGAGGCGATCCCGCCCAGGATGAGCAGTGGATCGTCCCTGCCGTCGAGGAGCGACCTCAGGACCACCAGCGCCTCCGAACGGCGACCGGAGAAGGCCCGGT
>JBOGVA010000073.1:0-11692 GCA_050692195.1 Actinomycetota bacterium
CATGTGGGCCTGGGCCGGAGATACCGTGGCCGGCACCGGCACCTGCTTGGAAGCCAGCTCCAGCTTCCGGAGGGCGCTGGCCAGGGCCAGGGGGTCATTCGACAGATGCGCCCCGGACTCGTCGGCCTGGAACTCCCGAGCGCGCGACACCGCCAGCTGGATCAGCAGCGCTGCGATGGGAGCGAGGATCCAGGAAAGCAACATGGCGAACGGGCCGAACGCGCTCTCTCGGTCGTCGCGGCCCCCGAAGAAGAAGGCGAACCGGGCGATGAACGTGATGGACATGGCGATGCCCGCCGCGATGGTCCCGATGAGGATGTCCCTGTTCGTCACGTGCGACAGTTCGTGGGCGAGCACTCCCCGCAGCTCCCGCGGATCCAGGATCTGCAGGATCCCCTTGGTCACCGAGACGGCCGCCTTCTGCGGGTTGCGGCCGGTGGCGAAGGCGTTGGGCTGCATCATGTCGCTCACGTAGAGCCGGGGCATGGGCATGCCCTTCGCCCGGGCCAGCTCGCCGACGATCCGGTAGTAGTCCGGGTATTCCTGCTCGGTCACGGGCTTGGACCGCGTGGTAGCGAGGGCGATCCTGTCCGAGTACCAGTACATGGCGAAGTTGAACGCCAGACCGAACAGCAGCCCGATGAAGAGGCCGCCGGTGCTGCGGGTGATGACCCCTCCCAGCAACACGAAGAGCCCGCCCAGGGCCGCGATCAGCACCCAGGTCCTGACCCTGTTCACGTCATTCCCTCCTCCCTGGGGCCCTTCCGGGCCCACATACAAAAGACCTTCGCCTGCCGGCGAAGGTCTCGCCGGGGATCTCCCCGCCGGAGCCGGCTCCTTTCGGAGCGTCTTGACGGCCGCCCGGCGTCGGGCTACTCCCCTTCGCTTGCCTTCCATTGTACGGCGGGCGCGGGGGACGCGAGGACGTGAGACCGGGTTACCGGCCGACCAGCGTGGAGACCTCCGGGAACCGGGCGAGGAGCTGAGGCAGGATCCCCACGGCCACCACCGCCACCGCGGCCATCCCGACCACCGCCGTGACCAGGACGGGAGCTCGCACCGGGCGAACGGGCTCGGCCACAGGCTCCAAGTACATCGCCCGGACGATCGAGACGTAGTAGACGAGCGAGATCACCGAGTTCACCACCATGGCGACGGCGAGCCAGGGTCCCCAGCCGCCCGCGTCGATGGCCGCCCTGAAGATGAAGAACTTGCCCCAGAACCCTGCGAACGGCGGGATCCCGGCAAGGGAGATCAGGAACATGGTCATCGAGAAGGCCAGGGCGCCGGCCCGCTGGCCGAGCCCGGCGAAGTCGGAGACCAGGAGTCCCGGGGCCTCCCTGGACATCCCGATGACCACGGCGAAGGCACCGAGGTTCATGATCCCGTAGATCAGGATGTACAACACCGCAGCGGCGAACGCCTCCCGGTCGACCGCGGGGGACACCCCGGCCAGCGCGAACGGCAGCAGCATGTACCCGGCCTGGGCGATCGACGAATACGCCAACAGCCGGACCACCTGTTGCTGCTGGAGTGCCACCAGGTTCCCGATGGTCATCGTGAACAGCGAGAACACGGCGAAGATCGGGGCCCAGAAATCCGCTCGCGGGAGGAAGGCCACGAACATGATCTGGAGCAGGCCGGCGAACCCGGCCGCCTTCGAGGCCACCGAGAGGAACGCCGCGACCGGCACCGGCGAGCCTTCGTAGGTGTCCGGAGCCCAGAACTGGAAGGGGAACGCCGAGACCTTGAAGGCGAACCCGGCCACCACGAACAGGATGGCCGCCAGCGCAAGGTTCGACGTCCCCGTCTCGGTGCCCAGGGACCGGGCGATCCCGTCCAACCGGATGGTCCCGGTCACGCCGTAGACGAGGCTCATCCCGTACAGCATCACGCCGGTGGAGAGGACGCCGATCAGGAAGAACTTGAGGGCGGCCTCGTTCGACCTCGGGTCGGTCTTTCGGAACCCCGCCAGGATGAACCCCGGGGCAGAGACCAGCTCGAGGGAGATGAACAGCATGAGAAGGTCGCGGGACGAGGGCATGGTGAGCATGCCGAGGAAGGAGCAGAGCAGCAGGAAGTAGTACTCCCCCTGGTAGTACCGGCCTTCCCGGAAATACCGAAGCGACACGGCCAGTACGACGATGGCCACCGCCATGAAGAACACCTTGAAGAGCAGGGCGAAGTTGTCGATCACGTAGGACCCGCCGAAGGTGGAGCGCTCCGTCCCGATCAGGGTGAGCGTGGCGGCGAGGGATCCGGCGGTGCCGGCCAAAGCCACCGGCATGGCCAGCCACTTGCGATCCTGGCGGAGGAACAGGTCGAGGACGAGCACCGCGAGCGCCGTCGTGGCCAGCACGATCTCCGGCGCGATGGCGTGATAGTCGATGACCGGGTTCTGGACGTTTGGGATACCCGCCTGCGCCAGCACGTGCATCATGGGTCAGCTCCTACTCGCCGAACAGCCGGACCAGGGCGGCGACCGCCTCGTTCGTGGTCCCGAACAGGACCCTGGGGAAGACGCCCAGGAGCAGGATCCCCAGCAGCAGCGGCGCCCACGCCACCAGCTCGACCCTCGTCACGTCCGGCAGGCTCCTTTCCTTCCACGAATCGGGGAGCGTGCCGAGGTTCACCCGCTGGAGCGTCCACAGGAAATAGCCGGCGGTGAGGATCGTCCCGATCCCGCCGAACACCATCAGCGTCCGAAACAGCGTGGTGTGCCCGGAGAGGATCTCGGCGGGGCTGTAAGCAGAGAGGAGAGCCATCACCTCGCCCCAGAAGCCGGCCAGGCCGGGCAGCCCCAGCGAGGCGATGGCGGTGAAGGCGAAGATGCCGGCGAGCAGCGGCATCTTCTGGAGCATCCCTCCGCCGATGTCGGCGATCATCCGCGTGTGGTAGCGGTCGTAGATCGATCCGACCTCGAAGAACAGCAGGCCCGTGATCAGGCCGTGGGCCACCATGCCGAAGATGGCCGCGTTGATCCCGATGTCGGTGAGGGTGGCGATGCCGAGCATGACGAACCCCATATGACCGACGGAGGAGAAGGCGATGAGCCGTTTCAGGTCCTTCTGGGCCAGGCAGGCCAGGGAGGCATACACGATGGCGATCACCCCGAGGATGCCGATGGCGGGGGCCCAGATCCGGGAGGCGTCCGGCAGGATGGGCAGGGCGATCCGGACGAACCCGTACGTGCCCATCTTCAGCAGGATCGCGGCAAGAAGGACGGAGCCGACGGTGGGGGCCTCGGTGTGGGCGTCGGGGAGCCAGGTGTGGAACGGCCACATCGGTACCTTGATGGCGAACCCCAGGAACACCCCGGCGAAGATGATGAGCTGGATGCTCCTGGTGAACCCGGCGGTGGCGGCGAACTCCTGGAGCCTGACGATGTCGAAGGTGTGCGGCTCGGACTTGAAGAACATGGCCAGGAACCCAAGCAGCATGAACACGCTCCCGAACAGCGTGTAGAGGAAGAACTTGATGGCCGCGTACTCGCGGTTCGCGGAGCCCCAGATCCCGATCATGAAGTACATGGGGACCAGCACGAGCTCCCAGAAGACGAAGAACAGGACCAGGTCGAACGCGATGAAGGTGCCGGCCATGCCGGTCTCGAGGAGCAGCATGAGGGCGAGGAACCCCTTGGGCCGTCCCGGCTCGGGCAGGAAGCGGTACGTGTACACGGCGCACAGGAACGACATGAGGAGCGTCAGCTCGAACAGAGGAAGGCTGATGCCGTCGATGCCGACGTGGTACCGGGCCTGGATGGTGGTGATCCACGAGACGTCCAGCTCGAACTGGAGGCCGTCGTGAGCCCCGTAGTCGAAACCGAACAGCATGGCGATGCCCACCGCCAGGGCCGCCCCGGTGAACAGGATCCCCAGCGTGCGGATCAGCCGGTCCCGGCCCCTCGGCATGAACGCAATGACCACCGCGCCCAGGGCGGGCAGGAACACCGCCGACGTGATCGCAGCCTCTTCCCAGGTCATGGCGCTCCTTCTGTCAGAACCTCGTGATGGCGATGGCCAGGATGGCCACTCCGACGAACAGGAACACTGCGTAGCGCTGGACGTTCCCGGACTGGATGTACTTGAGCAGGCCGCCGGTCCGTCCGGTGCTGAACGCCACCCCGTTCACCGCCCCGTCGACCGCCCTCCGATCCACGTGGTCGATCGCCAGGCTGAGCTTCCGGGCAAGCCACCCGGCCGCGTTGACGGCCCCATCCAGGATGCGCTGGTTCGTCCAGTACACGGCCGAGGAGAGGCCGTACTGGACCGGCCTGACGACACCACGGAGGTAGATGTCGTCCAGGAAGTACTTTCGCTCGACGAGGGTGTAGGCGGGTCCCAGCGTGCGAAGAGGGTCACGCTCCCGCCAGCGAGCGTACAGGCCGTAACCTGCGGCGATGCCGGCCAGGGCGCCGAGGATCGAGATGGCGGCGAACCCGTAGTTGAAGGGCACGTGATGCGCCTCCTCCCCGACGTGCACCCACTCACTGAAAAGCGTGATGTCGAAGGCCGTCGCGTTGAGGAAGCCCACCACCACCGACAGGCCGGCGAGGGCCACGAGCGGCCCGGTCATGACCGCCGGTGACTCATGGGCACGAGCGTGCCCCCGGTACTGGCCGAAGAAGGTGAGGAGGACAGCGCGGGTCATGTAGAACGCGGTGAGGATCGCGGTGATCAGGGCCACCAGCCAGATCCCGTAGTTCCCCGTGGCCCACGCCGTGGAGATGATCTCGTCCTTCGACCAGAACCCGGCCAGCGGCGGGATGCCCGAGAGCGCTGCCGCTCCGACCAGGAAGGTCACGAAGGTGACGGGCATGGCCTTCCGCAGGCCCCCCATCTCGCTCATGTTGTTCGAATGGATCGCATGGATGACCGAACCCGCCGCCAGGAACAGAAGGGCCTTGAAGAAACCGTGGGTGAAGAGGTGGAACAGGCTCGGGGTGTAGCCCTCCTCGCCCAGCCCTAGCGCGGCGACCATGTAGGCGAGCTGAGAGACGGTGGAGTAGGCGAGGACTCGCTTGATGTCGTCCTGCACCAGGGCCATGAGGGCGGCGATCAGCATGGTGACGGCCCCGATCGTGCCGACGAAGGCCAGCGCAGTACCCGAGGGTTCGAACACGGCGTACATCCGCCCGACCAGGTACACGCCGGCGGCGACCATGGTGGCCGCGTGGATCAACGCCGACACGGGGGTCGGGCCGGCCATGGCGTCGGGGAGCCAGACGTGCAGAGGAAACTGGGCCGACTTTCCGATGGCTCCGCCGAACAGCAGCAGTGCCGCCACGGTCAGGGTGCCCGTGGCGATCTGGTGGTCCTCCGCCAGTCGTGTGATCTCGGGGATGTTGGCTGTGCCGGCCGCGAACGTGAGGACGAAGATCCCGAACAGGAAGGGGACGTCGCCGGTCTTGGTGGTGATGAACGCCTTGATGGCGGCGTTCGAGTTCTCCTTCTCTTCCCACCAGTGGCCGATCAGGAGATAGGAGCAGATGCCGACGAGCTCCCACCCCACCAGGAGCTGAAACAGGTCGCTGGCGATGACCAGGTTCAGCATCGAAGCGGTGAACAGGGAGAGAGCGGCGAAATACCACGTGTAGCGCTTGTCGCCCCGCATGTACCCGGTCGAGTACACCTGCACGCAGAGCGACACCAGCGTGACCACCACGAACATGACGGCCGCCAGCCCGTCCACGTTCTGTCCCACCTGGATGCGGAAGCTCCCCACTTCGAAGAAGGGCAGCGACCGCTCCACGGCCTCCCCGCCGGCCACGAAGTGGCCCAGCACGACCAGGGAGATCACGAACCCGATCGCCACGGCCCCGATCCCGACCTGGGCTCCCCTGCCCGGCAGCCGCTTGCCGAAGAACAGGATGATGAAGAACGCCGCCATGGGCAGCGCCGGGATGATCCACGCGAACCTCACCATTTCAGGAGGTTCACCTCGTCCACGTTGATGGTCTCCCGGTTCCTGTAGATGAGGATCACGATGGCCAGCCCGATCCCGACCTCGGCGGCGGCGACGGCGATCACGAAGAGCGCGAACACCTGGCCGGTCAGCGCCGCGTCCTTCAGGTAACCCGAGAACGCCACCAGGTTGACGTTCACGGCGTTCAGCATGAGCTCGATGGACATCAGCACCAGCACGGCATTCCGGCGGGCCAGGACGCCGTAGACACCGCAGGAGAACAGGACGGCGGAGAAGAAGAGCAAGAACGGGAGGCGGATCACGGCGAGCCCCCCCTTCGGCCGAGCAAGGGAACGCGCCGTTCCGGTCTCTGCTCCGGAGCCTCGTCTTTCCTGGCGATCACGACGGACCCGATGAGCGCCGCGAGCAGCAGCACGGAGATGACCTCGAATGGAAGGACGAAGTCGCGGAAGATCGAGGCTCCCACCTCGGCGGTTCGGGCCGGCTCCAGCTCGATCCGCTCCCCACCGAAAGAGTCCTGGATGAGATAGGCAAGCCCGGCCAGTACGCCCACGCCGACCACGGCGGCCAGCCCCCGCTGCTGGTTGTCCAGGGCCTCACGCCCGATGGGCGCCTTGGTCAGCATCAAGCTGAACAGAAGCAGGACCACGATGGCCCCCACGTAGATCAGCACCTGCACCCACGCCAGGAACTCGGCTGCCACCAGCAGGTACACGCCCCCTACCATGGCCAGGGTGACCACCAGATAGAGGGCCGCATGCACCACGTTGTGGCTGGTCACCAGCCGGATGGCGCCGATCCCGCCGATCACGGCCAGGACGATGAAGGCGACCTCGTGGGCGCTCAGCCTTCTCCCCTAGCCCCCGGCCTTCTTCCGGGCCGCCCGGATCCCCGCGGCCTTCGCCCGGCCCTCCGCCACCCGTCGGTCGGTCCCCTTGCCCAGTTCCTCCTGGAGGACCCGGTCGAAGGTCTCCTGGTCCGGCTCCACCTCGTGCCGCTCGCCCTCGGCCGCTGAGCGCGGGGCAGTGGCGACTGCGCCGGCTGTGGCAGCGGGAGCGGGAGCCGGGGCCTCGGCTGCGGGTGGCGCCGCTGCCGGCGCAGAGGGAGTGGCCGGTGCGGGCGCCGGCGGGGAGGCGGGGGGGACCCTCGCGGTGAGCGGGGGTACGCCGACCTCAGCCGACGCCTCGACCTGGGCCGGCACTTCCTCAGGAGGCGGCTCGGCGCCCTCCTCCAGGTCGGGCGGCGGCAGGACCTTGTACGTCCACTCCTCCAGCCGCTCCTTCTCGTGGATCATCTCGACGATGTCGTACTCGGCGTACTCGAAGTCCGGCGCCCAGAAGAGGGCATCGAACGGGCAGACCTCGACGCAGATACCGCAGTACATGCACAGGGCATAGTCGATGGCGAAGCGGTCCAGGACCTTGACCGCCCGGGCTCGCCCCCCGGCGGCGGGCTCATGGGTCTCCTTGTGCGACTCGATGTAGATGCACCAGTCCGGGCACTCCCGCGAGCACAGCCAGCAGACCGTGCAGTTCTCCTGCTTCAGGGCGATGACCCCGCGGCTTCGCGGGGGGAGGTCGGGCTTCTCGTCCGGGTACTCCTGGGTGATGGACCTCTGCAGCAGGTGCTTCACCGTCACCCCCAGGCCTTTGATCAGCCCCCACCCGGGGATGCCCCGCCGCTTCCTCGGCGGCGCGGATCGCGCCGCGCTCCTGCCAACCTCCTGCTCGACGTCGAGGGCCATCTACTTCACCAATACCTTGATCGCCCCGGTGACGAGGATGTTCGCCAGGGACAGCGGGATGAGCACGATCCACGAGAAGCGCTGGAGCTGGTCCTCTCGCAGCCGGGGATAGGTCGCACGGAGCCAGATGATGAAGAACGACAGGGCTCCGATCTTGCCGGACATGTGGAAGAACCCGGGGATGAAATCGAGGAACGGGGGCGCCTGGTACCCTCCGAGGAACAGCACGGCTGCGATCGCCGAGAAGGCCACGATCCCCGCGTACTCGGCGAGCAGGAAGAACGCGAACTTCAGCCCCCGGTACTCCGTGTAGGCGCCGTATATGATCTCGGAGTCGGCTATCGGCATGTCGAACGGCGTGCGGCTGAGCTCGGCGAGCGAGGCCACCATGAAGATCAGGAACAGCGGGAACAGCGGCACGACGTACCACAGGGACTCCTGCGCCTCGACGATACCGACCATCGAGGTGACGCCGGCCAGCATCACGACGCCCGCGGCCGCCAGCACGAGCGGCAGCTCGTAGGCGATCAGCTGGGCGGCCGCTCGCAGGGCGCCGATCAGGGAGAACTTGTTGGCGCTCGACCACCCCGCCATGAGCACCCCGATCACGGAGACGCTCGACATCGCCATCACGAAGAAGATGCCGACGTCGAGGTCGAGGGCGAACAGCGAACCGCTGAAGGGCAGCACGACGAGGATCGCGATGTAGGGCACCATCGCCACGGCCGGGGCCAGGGTGAAGATCGTGCGGTCGGCCGCGGCCGGGACGATGTCCTCCTTCTGGATGAACTTCACGCCGTCGGCGATCAGCTGGGCCCATCCGTGGAACACGCCGGCTTCCATCGGCCCGAGCCGGGCCTGCATGTGCGCGAGCACCTTGTGCTCCATGTAGCCGATGCCGAGCGGCACGATGAGGAAGAACGCCAGCACGGCCACCGTCTTCAGGATCAACGCCAACCAGAAGTTCGAGGTCCACTGCTCGACGATCGAGCCGCCCGACTGCGCGAGGACGTCGATCACTCCTCCTCGTCCTCCTCGCCCTCGACCGCACCGGGCCAGGGCTTGGCCTCCCGGGTCATCAGCGGGAAGTCCTTGCGCAGCGGGTATCCCTCGAACGGCTCGGAGAGCAGCAGCTTCACAGGCTGCGGGTGACCCTCGAACCGGATGCCGAACATCTCGGCGGTCTCGCGCTCGTGCCAGTCACACGTGGCCCACAGGTCGCTCACCGTGGGCACCACCGCGTCGTCGGCGGGCACCTGCACCTTCACCCGTAGGTTGTGGTGATGCGTGGTCGAGAACAGGTGCGTGAGCACCTCGAAGCCGCCCTCGTCTCCCCGGTCGACCCCCGTCGTGAAATCGGCGTAGTCGCAGGCGAACTCGGGCTCGTCGCGCAGGAACCGGCAGACATCGTGGTACCGCCCGCGCGACACGGTCGCGACCGTGTGACCGTGCTGTTCGACGACGTCGATGACGTCGGCGCCGAACCGCGCCCGCATCCGTGAGCCGGCCTCGTCAGGAGACAGCGGGGGCACCGAACTTCTCCTGGATGTCCTCGTCCTTGATCTTGTTCTGCAGCTCGATGATGCCGTGCAGCAGGGCCTCGGGACGCGGAGGACAGCCGGGCACGTACACGTCGATCGGCACGATCTGGTCGACGCCCTTGGTGACCGAGTAGCTGTCCCAGTACGGGCCGCCGCAGTTCGAGCACGAGCCGAACGAGATCACGTACTTCGGGTCGGGCATCTGCTCGTACACGCGCTTGAGCGCCGGAGCCATCTTGTCCGTCAGGGTGCCCGCCACCACGAGCAGGTCGGCCTGCCGAGGCCCGTGAGCGGTGGGGATCACGCCGAGCCGGATGAAGTCGTTCTTGGCCGTCGAGGCCGCGATGAACTCGATCGCGCAGCACGCCAGGCCGAAGTTCATCACCCACAGGGAGTAGCGCCGCCCCCAGTTGAGGATGAACTTCACGGGCTGGATCCTGGGCAGTGGGGTCCGCTCGGTGATCAAGCCCACCGCAGGACCCCCTTGCGCCACGCGTACAGCAGGCCGACGGCCAGGATGCCGATGAAGACGGCCATCTCGACCACGGCGGCGTAGCCGATGTTCTCGAGCTCGCGCGCCCACGGGAAGAGGAACACGCTCTCCACGTCGAAGATCACGAACAGGAATCCGTACACGTAGTAACGGATGTTGCTCTGGGACCAGCCTTCCCCGACCGGATCGATGCCGCACTCGTAGGTGGTGAGCTTCTCGCGATTGGGCTTGCTGGGGGCCACCAGGCGGGCGGTGGTGAACGCCACAGCGACCAAGAGGGCACCGGCGGCCAAGACCGCCAGCACCACTCCGTATGACGCGTAGTAGTCGCTCATGACAGTGAAGGGTTCGCCGGGCGCCCGTATCCTAACAGCGCGTTCCTCCCGGCCTTGCCGGCGGCCTTCATGCGACCTCCGCGCCGCATCGGGCGGCCAGGAACTTCGCCAGCTGGATCAGCGCGTGCCGAGCGTGCCGCTCGGGCAGTCGCCCGGCCAGCTGCGTCGCCCGGCGCACCTCGTCGGTCACGGCCGCCCTCGCCGCGTCGACCGAGCCGCCGGACCGGACGATCTCGAGCGCGCGGTCGAGCAGCTCACCGTCGGGCGGGCCGTGGGACAGGATGCGGGCGAGCTCCTGCCGGTGCTCGTCGTGGGCCAGGGCGTGCAGCACCGGCAGCGTGTACACGCCCTCGCGCAGATCCTGCCCCGGCTCCTTGCCGAGCTCCATCTGCGACGACGTGATGTCCATGATGTCGTCGGAGAGCTGGTAGGCCATACCGAGGGCGGCGCCGAACCGCTCGAGCACGTCGACGTGCCCGGGATCGGCGTCGGAGAGCATGCCGCCGAGCCGGCAGGAGGTCGCGATCAGCGAGGCCGTCTTCCGACGGATGATCTCCAGGTACGCGGTGATCTCCTGCTCGACCTCGGCCGAGCTGTCGACCTCGCGGATCTGTCCGTCGCAGAGCACCGCGATCGTGCGGGCGAGCAGACGGCAGACCTCGGTCCCGAGGTCCGTGGAGATCTCCGACGCTCGGGCGAACAGGTAGTCGCCGGTGAGGATCGCAACGGTGTTGTCCCATCGCATGTTCGCGCTGGGCGCGCCGCGCCGCGCGTCGGCCTCATCGATCACGTCGTCGTGGTAGAGCGTGGCGAGGTGCACGAGCTCGATCGAGACCGAGCCGGGCACGAGCCTGGGGTCGGCCGGGTCGCCGAAGTAGCCGGCGAGCAGGACGAGCATCGCCCGGAACCGCTTCCCGCCTGCCGCGATCAGGTACGACGACGTCTCGGCGAGCAGTCCGGCGGCCTCGACCCGCACCGACTTCTCGAGCGCCTCCTCGACCTGGTCGAGGCGGCTGCGCACCTCGGACTCGAGGGCGACGTCGGGCGCCTCGAGCCCCGGGATCACCCGCCGGCTCACGGCGTGCTCCGATCGATCACCATGTGAGCACCCCCGCTTCCTGCAGGAACGGCACGATCACACCCGGCACGATACCCAGCGCAACGACCGCGACGGCGGGCACCGCGAGCACCAACCTCGGAAAGGGCGCCGGGTCGGCGATGTCGTCGCCTTCGGGCTCACGCATCGCCATGATCGCGACGACGCGCAGGTAGAAGAACGCGCCGGCCACGGCCGCGAGGACCCCGATCATGGCGAGGGGCCAGTACCCCGCCCTGGTCGCCGCGCCGAGGACGAACGCCTTCGCGATCAGCCCCGCGGTCGGCGGGATGCCCGCGAGCGAGAGGAGGAAGACCGTGAGCAGCGCCGCGAGCACGGGCTGACGCCGACCGAGCCCGCGGAAGCGTTCGAAGCCGGTCTGCTCGGCGATGCCCCCGGAGATCAACATCACGACGCCGAACGCCCCGATCACGGAGAGGCTGTAGGTGATCAGGTAGAACAGGGCGGCGGCGATCCCCTCCCGCCCCGGCAGGACGAACGCCGACAGGATGAAGCCCGCATGCGCCACGCTCGAGTACGCCAGCATGCGTTTCACGT
>JBOGVA010000074.1:0-83518 GCA_050692195.1 Actinomycetota bacterium
AGGAGAGTCCTTCCGGATGCGGGAGGCCAGACAGCGAGGAGGTGGCCGCCGGAGAACAGCCTGATCGCTTGGGGGGTGGGGACTTTTAACTGGCCACCAGTGGGGACTTCTCGTTGGCCATTGACAGAGGTTTAAGACATTGATATACGATGTCGCTTAGGGTGTCTCCTTCGAGTACTTGAGGCAGCTCGAGTCGATCAAGCCGAAGTTTACTGACGCCATCGAAACGCAACTGGACTGGTGTCATCTCTGCCACACCGCGCGACTGCGCCTTGCCCTCTGATGAATCGTACGCGAAGTTGACGATAAGGGTCTCCGGGAAGCGGAATTCAAAGCCGAGGAAGGATGCCCAGTTATGCAGGTCATATAGCCGGGCTTCGGTTTGGACTTCTACAATCGGCTCGCCTGGCGGCCAAGGGACCAAGCCTTCGAATATCAAAGGTGCCCTGCCCTTCTCAAGTATTGGCGAACCAGTCGGAGGTCCGTCCATGTAGCATCTCGAACTGGCCCTCTCGTGTAGTTCACCAGAGATGGGTTGTCAGGGCTTACGTGGCGGACATCAAAGCGCACATGCGGCGTCTCAATTCGGCTACCCGCCGCCTTATCGAAGTGCCCCTTGCCCCTCAAGTCGACCTGGAGGCTATACGGGGTGGACTACGTGAGGCAATACCCTGGATGAGTAACATCCGGCGCGACGTGTTGGACACAGCGGGATGACCCCAGTCTGCTGATGGACTTCCTCGAGGCGGCCCTGGCCGTACTGCGCGAGGAGGACCGTCCCCTCCACTGGACGGTGATCCAGGACCTCGCGCTGAAGCGGGGCTACCTGGATCCGTTCACCCAGCGGGACATCCGCAAGCACCTGCTGGCAGCGCTGGCGGGTGCCGCCAGAGAGGGGAGGATCATGAGGTCGGAGAAAGGAGTCTTCGCCCTCCCCGGCTAGACACAGGCTGCGCCGCAGCGCACGATAGTACGCCCCGCCCTAAGGAGAGGCGTTCATGGCCGCGACGTACGTCGGCTCGTTCAAGGCCTCCCTCAAGAACGACAAGGGGGACCGGATGGCCACCCTGATCTGGGGCGACCCCGTTCACGTCATCGATGCATCCGCCGACCCGGTACGAGTGCGGGCCCGAGGGTGGTTCGGCTGGCTGGAAGCCGAAGCGCTGTCCGAGCAGAGCGTGCTCGAGGTCTATGTCATCGATGTGGGCCAGGGTGACGCCATCCTGGTAAGGACGCCCGATGATGCGTGGCACCTGATCGACGCGGGAGCCCCCGGCTCGTTTCAGATGACGAGAAAGGGGGCGGCGAACTTCATCCGCTGGAAGTTCCAGGAGGACCTTCGCCGCGAGAAGATCTCTTTGGCCAACGTGCTCGTCACTCACCACGACTTCGACCACTACGGCGGGCTGCTGGACGTCCTGGGGGAGAGGCTGGCGGACGGCCGTACCTTCGACGTCGAGGTCGAGAGCTTCTATCACAACGGCCTGGGGATCTTCCGGTCGGCTCCCACCATGGGCGAAGTGACCGACGGAGTGGTGGATCCCTTCCCCCAAGGAGAACACGGCATCGATCGCGAAGGGACGTTCGTCACCGAGCTCCTGGACGGGAAGGAGTCCTTCTCCGATCCTCCCCGGGAGCTCGGCGTGACGTTCGGTCGATACGCGGCGAACGTCGGACAGGTTCCTCGCAACGTGCGGCGGCTCTCCCACCTGGATGGCCACCTTCCCGGGTACGCCCCCGGGGACGGCGACGTGGCCATCCGGGTGCTCGGACCGGTCGTCGAGCGGTTGGGCGACGGAACCGTCGGACTGAGGAAGCTCGGCTCGGAGGCGGTCACGCGGAACGGACACTCCATCGTGCTTCGCCTCGACTACGGCCGGGCCAGGATCCTGCTGACCGGCGACCTCAACTCGAAGTCGCACAAGCTCCTGCTGAGCTACCACCCCGGGGAAGAGTTTGCGGTCGACGTGGCCAAGGCGTGCCATCACGGAGCGGAAGACGTGGAGCTGGAGTTCCTGGAGGCCATGCGACCACGGGCGACCGTGATCTCCTCGGGTGACAACGAGAGCCACGCCCACCCTCGGCCGATGCTGATCGGGGCGTCCGGCCGCTACGGACGCGAGGCGAAGGACCCGAGGGACCGAAGGCTTCCCCCGCTCGTGTACTCGACCGAGCTGGCCCGGTCCGTCGATCTCGGCTTCGCCTCTGCGCTTCGGGTCAAGGTAGCGGGGAGCAGCCCGAAGCCGGTTCCGGTCGAGGGCACGGAGGTGAGGGTCGGAGACACGGCGACGCGATACCGTCCGGTCGGATCCACCCCCATGTCGAGCGACCTGGTCTACGGGCTGGTGAACATCAGGACGGATGGAACCCACGTCCTGTGCGCAACCATGAAGGAGGCCGGCCGGGACTTCGACGTCCAGGTCTTCAAGGCGGGCGAGGACGTGGATACCTGACCTCGCCGGGGGAGCCTAACGCTTTCGGTATTCGATCCCGGAGAACCTCATGAGCTTCTCGAAGGCGTGCCGAGCCTCGATCCGCCGCACGGTGCCGGATCTGGATCGCATCACGATCGAGTCGGTGACCGCTCCCTCTTCCGTATACCGAACCCCCCGCAGGAGCGCCCCGCTGGTCACGCCGGTGGCGGCGACGAACACGTCCTGTCCCGCCACCAGGTCGTCGGTGGTGAGCACCCGGTCGAGGTCGAATCCGGCGTCGAGGAGCTTCTGCCGCTCCTCGTCGTCACGGGGCCAGAGCTTCCCCTGCATCGCTCCGCCCAGGCACTTGAGCGCGGCGGCGGAGATCACGCCTTCCGGGGTCCCGCCGATGCCAATCAGGAGGTCGACGCCGGTTCCTTCCTGAGCCGCGGCGATGGCGGGAGCGACGTCGCCGTCGGTGATCAGGAACACCTTGGCCCCGGTCTCCCTCAACCCTGCGATCAGCTCCCGGTGCCGGTCACGGTCCAGGACGACCACGGCGACCTCTTCCGGTGGGACCCCCCTCGCCTTGGCCACGCGGGCCACGTTCTCGCCGGGAGGAGCGGTGATGTCGATGGCGTCGGCCACCTCCGGCCCACAGGCGATCTTGTCCATGTAGACCGCGGCCCCGGGGAAGAAGAGCGTGCCTCGCTCGGCCACGGCCACCACGGAGATCGCGTTCGGCTGGCCGACGGACGTGAGGCGGGTCCCCTCGAGGGGGTCCACCGCCACGTCCACCTCGGGCGGCCTCCCGTTCCCTATCCGCTCGCCGTTGTAGAGCATCGGGGCCTTGTCCTTCTCCCCCTCCCCGATGACCACCTCACCGTCCATCGACACCGTGTCGAGCATGAGCCGCATGGCATCGACTGCGGCCTGATCCGCGCCTTCCTTGTCCCCCTTGCCGATCCATCGACCTGCTGCCAGCGCGGCAGCTTCCGTCACCCGGACCAGCTCGAGAGCGAGGTTGCGGTCGGGAGCCGAGGGCGGCGGAGGTTCCGTTGGCGACCATTCGTCCACACCCGGCGTCTCCGAAGAGTCGGTCATGGCCTCATCCCCTCAGGCATTCCAGAACGGAATCGGCGGGCGCACTCTCGAACAGGATCCTGTGCATCTGCTCGAGGAACGGCAGGGTCACCCCGAGTCCTTCCGCAAGATGCCGCACGTCCCTGGCCGAGTCCACCCCCTCCACCGTCATCCCCCGGTCCGTCAATCCCTTCAGGGCGGCCCCGGGCTCGGCGCCCTCTCCGAGCAGCTCCCCGTACAGGCGGTTGCGGCCGCCCAGGGTCGTGACCAGGGTATCGCCCAGCCCGGCCAGACCGCTCACGGTCTCCCGCCGGCCCCCCGCGGCGACGACCAGCTCGGCCAGCTCCCCGAAGGCCCGGGTGAACAGGGCGGCCTTGGCGTTCTGATATTCGCGCCCGGAAACCTTGCCCAGCCCGTCCAGGATCCCCATTCCGATCGCCGCGACGTTCTTCGCCACCGTGCAGTACTCCACGCCGGCCAGGTCGTCGGTCACCGTCACGTGATAGGTGTCCGAGCGAAAGGCCGTTGCCCCCTCCTCGGCCGTGCCGACATCGCCGGAGGCGAAGACCGAAGCGGTTGGCAGCCCCTGGGCGACCTCCGAGGCCAGGCACGGTCCGCCCACCGAGATCACCCTACGGTGGCCCACCTCCTCCTGGTACACCTCCGACATTCGCTTGCGGGACTCGGGTTCGAGCCCTTTCGCCACCCCGACCACCAGGGGAAGCGAGCCGCAGCCGTCCGTCACGATCCTGGCCAGCGTCCGGGCTCCTCCGGAATGTGCCCCCAGGACCGCGATGTCCATACCTTCGGCCGCCAGTCCGATCTCGTCCGGTGTGAGCACGGTCAGAGACTCCGGCAGGTATTCGGGAAGCGAGGGATGCCGCCGCTCATCGGTCAGGGACTGGAGGACTGCCCGGTCGAACTCGCTCGTCCAGAGCTTCGTCCTGTGACCCCGGCGAGCCAGGTGCATGGCCAGGGCCGTCCCCATGGCCCCCGCTCCGAACACGGTCACGTTCGACACCAGAGCGGCAGGATATCGAACCGGGGTCCAGGGCATGCCCCCCGTATGGCCGGAACGGGGAGCTGCGAAACCCCGGTCCTAGACCGATACGGCTCCGTTGCGCACGGCGAACGCCACGGCCTCGAGCTTCGAGTGAACTCCCAGCTTCGACAGCAGGTTTCGGACGTGTGTCTGGACGGTCTGGGGGCTGATGTAGAGCCTGGTGGCGATGTCGTCGTTGCGATGGCCTTCGGCCAGCAGGCCGAGGATCTCCTTCTCCCGCTCGGTGAGCTGGTCGAGCAGGAGCTGGGCGTCCCTCCTGGCCTCCCTCTCCCTGGCCACCAAGGGCAGAAGGCGAGCAAGAGCGGCTCGGTCGATCAGGATCTCGCCCGCCGCCGCCGCCTTCACCGTGGAGAGGAACTCGTCGACGCCTTCGGTCTTCCGGAGGAATCCCGACGCCCCGGCTTCGACCGCCTCCACCAGGAGCCGTTCGTCCTCCAGCGCCGTCATGATGACGACCTTGGTGGCAGGGGAAGCCTGCTTGATCCGGCGGGTTGCCTCGATGCCGCTCATCGGTCCTTGGAACATGACGTCCATCAGGACGACATCCGGATGATGGCGGTCCGCCAGGGCGACGGCTTCATCGGGTGAGTGAACCGGAGGAGACAGGAGAATCAGGCCGGGGTCCTGCTCCACCACCGTCGTCAGTGTGTCGGTGAGAAGCCGATGGTCATCGCAGATGAGGAGCCGGATCGGCTCCGTTGCGTCGCTCACAATGCAGCCCTCGCCCCCCTTGATCCCCATCATCATCGTACTGCCTCATCGGCACGGCTCTGCGACCCCTCAAAATAGGTGCGTGCCAACCCGGCATGTCGCCTTGCTCGTCGTCGGCGTGGTGGCCGTGTCCTTCTCGGCGATCTTCATCCGGCTTGCCGAGGCGCCGGCCCTCACCATCGCCTTCTACCGAACGGGGATGGCCGCCGCCATGCTCCTGCCTCTGGTGGTGCTTCGACGCCGTCGGGAAGTGCGGGGCCTCTCGCGACGGCAGATCGGGATCGCCCTGCTTGCCGGTGCCATGCTTGCCCTGCACTTCGCCCTGTGGATAACTTCCCTCTCGTACACGACCATCGCGGCGAGCGTGGTCCTGGTCACCACGCAGCCGATCTTCGTGGCCACGTTCTCTCGAGTTCTGTTCGGCGAGCGTCTCTTTCGCGCCACGCTCGCCGGCATCCTCGTCTGTCTCATCGGTGCGGCGGTGGTGTCCGGCGGCGACTTCGGCAGCCCCACCCGGCCCCGTGCGCTGGAAGGCGACCTCCTGGCGCTGGCCGGAGCCATCACCGCGGCGGCCTACTTCGTCGCCGGACGGCGGCTCCGCCAGGAGGTCTCCCTGCTCACCTACGCGGCGCTGGCCTATTCGACCTGCGCCGTCGTCCTGTTCCCCGTGGCTCTCCTTTCCGGGTCTCAACTGGCCGGCTTTCCCGCCAAGACGTGGGGGCTCTTCGTGCTGATGGCGGTGGTCCCCCAGATGCTCGGCCACACGGTCTTCAACTATCTGCTCAAGGAGGTCGAGGCGACCGTCGTGGCCATATCGGTGATGGGGGAGCCGGTCGGTGCCACCTTGCTGGCCTTGGCCATCTTCGGCGAGCGGCCTTCCGCAACCGCCCTGCTCGGAGGCGTGCTGATCCTTGCCGGAATCTACGTCGCGATCACCTCGCACGCCAGAGGGAGACGGGTGCGCCCAGCCGACGTGGGGGTCCCGGTGGAGTGAAGGGCTAACATGCTGTGATGGCGAAGGCCCGTTCGGTCACCGACATCAGAGAGGCCCAGGTCATCAAGCATGACAGGGCCTTCTTTCTGTCGGATCGATTCGGGGACATTCCCGAGGACAATCAGGCCGCTCTCGGCCTGTATGTTCGGGATACGCGGTTCCTGTCTCGGCTCGAGCTGACCCTCGACGAGCTCCACCCCGTCCTGCTTCACTCGTCCACTGAGCGTAGCTACTGGCAGGTCGTGCAGCTGGCCTTCCCCATCCTGGTCATGCATCCCAGCGGCTTCGAACACCAGGAGAACATCTCCGTATCCCGGAGCAGGATCCTCTCCGACTCTCTGGTCGAACAGATCGAGATCTCCAACTATGGGAGCAGCCCTAGATCCGTCCGGCTGGCAGTGACCTTCGACGTCGACTTCCTGGACCTGTTCGAGGTCCGGGAGTGGCTCCGGACGCGGGCTCAGCCAGGTCAATCCCAGCCACCTGAGGTCGGGAAGAACTTCGTGGCATTCGGCCACCGGGGGGCCGACGGCGTGGTCAGGACGACGACGATCCGCTTCTCGCCAGCCCCGGACGAGCTCAACGCCAACCGGGCGATCTTCAAGCTTGACCTGGGCGATGGCGAGGAGTTGGCGGTCACGATGGAGATCACGCCCGTCGTCGGATTGACGAAGCCAACCCGGCGGGGCCTGCCCGAGGCGCGCCAGCATCTCGAGCAGGAATACACGCAGTGGCGGAAGCGGTGCACCCGATTCCGTACCAGCAACCACCAGCTCTCCCAGTATCTGGATCGCGCGATCCTCGACCTGCGGATGCTCCTGTCCGAGGGCGACCAGCCGGATCCGACCATCGACGCCGGCATCCCGTGGTTCTGCGCCTTGTTCGGGAGGGATTCGCTGATCACGGCCTATCAGAGCCTTGGGCTGAACCCGGACCTGGCTTGGGCTGTGCTTCGTGTCCTGGCGGCGCGACAGGGTACTCAGGAGGATGATTGGCGGGAAGAGGAGCCCGGCAAGATTCTTCACGTCCTCCGGCTGGGAGAGCTGGCGGGGGCGGGGGAGATTCCCACGCCGTACTACGGATCCGTCGACGCCACGCCCCTCTGGCTCGTGCTGCTGGCATACGCGTACTCGTGGACCGGAGACCTGGAGGCGGTTCGGGCTCTGTGGCCCAACGCCCTGGCCGCGCTGGACTGGATCGACCGCTATGGGGACCTCGACGGCGACGGGTACGTGGAATACCGGCGGCGGTCGCCGAAGGGCCTGGACAATCAGGGATGGAAGGACTCATGGAATGGCGTGGTGCACCCGGACGGGGCCCTCGCTCGGGGCCCCATCGCAATGGTCGAGGTACAGGGGTACGTGTATCAGGCCAAGTCGCTCCTTTCTCGAGTGGCCGCCGGCCTGGGGGAGTCGGACGTCTCCGGCCGACTGGCTCGAGAGGCCACGGAGCTGAAGGAGCGGTTAAACCGAGACTTCTGGATGGAGTCCGAGGGGTACTTCGCCCTGGCCCTGGACGGGGACAAGCGTCTCGTCCCGACGATCACCTCGAACCCGGGCCACTGCTTGTGGTCGAGGATCGTGGACGAGGACAAGGCCCTCCGGGTGGCGCGAAGACTGTTGTCGCCGGCGCTGTCTTCCGGGTGGGGGATCAGGACGCTTGCGGCCAAACAACCGGTCTTCGACCCGCTCGGTTATCACACCGGCACGATCTGGCCGCATGACAACGCGCTGATCGCCGAGGGGCTCAAGTTCTACGGCTTCGACGAGGAGTCCATGAAGGTCATCGACCAGCTCTCTCTGGCCGGAGCCCACTTCCCCCTCGCTCGATACCCCGAGCTGTTCTGCGGCTTCTCCCGAGATGACGTCCCCGTGCCCGTGGAATACCCGGTGGCGTGCCGCCCGCAGGCCTGGTCGAGCGGGGCACCTCTGCTGATGCTCCGATCGTACGGGGGGATGATGGCCGATGCGCCGGCCGGCAAGCTGTACATCGTCCGTCCCAGGCTTCCGGTGTGGCTGGAGCGCATCGACATCATGGGCATGCGAGTCGGATCGTCTCGCCTCGACCTGACGTTCTCGTCGCACGAAGGTGTCACCGCGACCCAGGTCCCGCGCAAGGAGGGTGAGATCGAGGTCCTGATCAGCCAGTGAGGCGCCGATGAACGACTCGCTCACGCTCGATGACTTCGAGGAGTCAGCCCGCGAGCTGCTTCCTCAGATGGTGTTCGACTACTACGCCGGCGGCTCGGGCGACGAATGGACGCTGCGGGAGAACCGTCGCGCATTCGATCGGTGGATCATTCGTCCTCGCGTGCTTGTCGACGCATCGGATATGGACCTTCGAACCAGCGTCCTGGGACAGGCCGTGCCGTTTCCGATCCTCCTGGCCCCCACGGCCTTCCAGCGGATGGCTCACGATGAGGGCGAGCTGGCCACGGCCCGGGCGGCCGCCTCGCTGGGGGCCCTCATGGTGGTGTCCACGATCGCCACCGTGTCCCTCGAGGCGATCGCCCACACCGGCGTCGCGCGCTGGTTTCAGCTCTACGTTCTGAAGGATCGGGACATCACCGCGGAGCTGGTGAAGCGGGCCGATGCGGCCGGCTACTCGGCGCTCGTGCTGACCGTGGACGCTCCGCTCCTGGGGCGGCGGCTTCGAGACGAGCGCAACGCCTTCACGCTGCCGCCGGGGATCGGGCTCGCCAACCTTGAGGGGACCGGGCTTCCCGTGGTGGCCGGCTCGGGCCTGTCCTCCTTCTTCCTGGACCGACACGACCCGACCCTCAACTGGGAGAGCGTCGCCTGGCTGCGCTCGCTGTCGTCCCTGCCCCTGGTCCTGAAGGGCGTCCTCACTGCCGAAGACGCGACGTTGGCCGTGGAAGCCGGCGCCGACGCGGTGGTCGTGTCGAATCACGGGGGCAGGCAGCTCGACGGTGCCCCCGCCACCATGGATGTCCTACCCGAGATCGTCGAGGCGGTGTCCGGCCGCACCGAGGTCCTCGTCGACGGCGGGGTGCGGCGCGGGACGGACGTACTCAAGGCGCTGGCCCTGGGGGCTCGAGCCGTGCTGGTCGGGCGGCCCTACCTGTGGGGCCTGGCCGTCGACGGCGAGGCCGGGGTGCGGCGGGTCCTCGAGATCCTGCGGGACGAGCTGACGCTGGCGATGGCCCTCGCCGGCCAGCCGTCCGTCGGCGGGATCGACCGCTCGCTGGTCGCGTCGGCGAGGACGTAGCCGGCTCATGGCCGGGATCGACCTGCATACCCACACCACTTATTCCGACGGGACCTTCACGCCGCGCGAGCTCATCCGGCTGGCTCGAGAGCGCGGGCTCGACGTGGTCGCGGTGACCGATCACGACACCACGGCCGGCCTGGCCGAGGCGCTCGAGGCGGGCGCCGACCTGGGGGTCCATGTCGTTTCGGGTGTTGAGTTCTCCACGGTGCGCGATGGCGAGGGGATCCACATACTCGGCTACTACATGGACGTGTCGGATCGATCGCTGGTGGCCGAGCTGCGGCGCCTGCGCGAGGACAGGTTCCGCCGGGGCGAACGGATGGTTGCCAGGCTGCAGGAGCTCGGGTACCCGATCTCCTTCGAGCGGGTCCAGGAGATCGCCGAGAGCGGCAACATCATCCGGCCTCATGTCGCTCAGGCCCTGGTCGAGGCGGGAGTGGTGCCCACCATCAAGGACGCCTTCACCGCCGAGCTGATCGGTGCGGGCGGCAGAGCGTACGTGGAGAAGGAGGCGCTGGAGCCCCTCGAGGCCCTGGGAGTGATCCACCGGGCGGGAGGGGTATGCGTCCTGGCTCATCCAGGAGCGTGGCGGGAGGCCGACTCCGTGCCAGAGGACCTGATCGACGAGCTCATCGGGGCGGGGCTCGACGGGATCGAGGCATCCCATCCGGAGCATCCTCCGGAGGTGGAGGCGCGCTACGTGGCCCTCGCCCAGAGGCGAGGCCTGATCTGGACCGGGTCCTCCGACTGTCACGGGACAAGATACGACCCTGTCCGACTGGGCATGCGTACAACCTCTGTCGAGCAATTCGAACGGCTCGAGGCGCGGGCCGCTGAGATCGGGCATCGCGGCCCCGAGGGAAGGGAGGTCTAGGTGCGAAGTTATCTCGTCGTGGCGAACCAGACCCTCGGCGGCGACCACCTCATAGAGAAGGCGCGAGAGTACGCGGCGGCAGGTCCATGCCGCTTCCATATCGTGGTGCCCGCTACCCCGCCCGGCGAGCACCTCACGTGGACGGAGGGCGAGTCACACGCAATCGCCGAGCGCCGCCTCCAGCGGGCGCTCGAGCGGTTGCGAGGGCTAGGCCTCGAGGTGGACGGCGAGGTGGGAGATGCCAGTCCGCTCCAGGCGATCGGGGATGCCCTGCGCCGAGGTCAGTTCGATGAAATCCTCCTCTCCACGTTGCCGCCCGGCCTGTCTCGTTGGTTGAAGCTTGACCTGCCGCATCGGGTGGAGCGATCCTTCGGAGTTCCGGTCGTGCACCTGGTCGGCGAGGTCGATCGAGAATCCAAGCCCACCCAGGAGTAGGGCTTGCCGACCCCAGGCCACGCCGAAGGAAGCTCGAGAGAGGAGCGAGATGGAGCAACCACCGCCCACTGCCCCGGCAAGGGCTTTGACCGCGTTCCAGAGTTTCGCCGGTACCGCCGCGATCGCCGTTGGAATCGGTGGATTGGTATACGCCATCCTGTTCGCCTACATCGTGGCCGGTGCACCCAGATGGATCCATGAACTGTGGTTCCTCAGCCTGATGCTCGGCGCTGCCATGAGCACCCTCGTGATCGTGGCCGTGTACCTCTTGCTGCGCAGCGCCGATGAAGGCTTCGCTCTCTGGGCTCTTCTATTGGGCCTTGCCGGAACGCTGGGCGGGATCCTGCATGGCGCCTCGAACCTGCTCCGGATCCTCCGTCCCCCAAACGGCTTTGCGCTGACCTTCGACATTGTGGTCACGCTCGACCCGTTCGGCGTGCTCCGGTATGGAATGGCGGGGATGTCCCTGCTGGTGGTGGCCTTCCTGGTCCTCCGGGGCGGGCGGTTTCCAAACGGGCTCGGCTATCTCGCGTACGTGGGAGGCGCGCTCCTGGTCTTCATCTTCTTCGGACGGCTGGGGGATTTCATCACTCCGGACAACCGCGTCAGCCTGATCCCCCCGCTCCTGTTCGGGTTCGTCGTGTACCCCGCCTTCTACGTCTGGCTCGGGCTGGAGTTACGGCGGGGACCGCGGGGGTCCTGAAAGAACCCGGGCGGGCTCGCCCGCTACGGGCGCCTGATCCTTGCGGCGAGGAGGTCGCGGATGCTGACCACCCCCTTGACCTCCCGGCCCTCCACCACGGGGAGGTGCCGAAAGCCGCCTTGAAGCATGAGCTGGGCAGCCTCGTCGCTCGTCGTGTCGGGCGTGGCGGTGGTCGGATCCTTCGTCATCCACTCGGATGCCGGAGAGGTTGTGAGGTCCTTGCCGGAGGCCGCGGCCCGGAGTACGTCCCGCTCGCTCAGGATGCCGATCAGCCACGAGCCCTGCATCACGATCGCCGAGCCGACCCGGGCCTTGACCATCTCTCGTGCCACCTCTGCCACGGGCGTCTCCGCGGTCGTCTTCACGACGTCCCCGGACATGATGTCTTGCATCACAGCCACGGTGCCTCCTGGATCTCGCCTAGCCGCTTCCGCCGACCTCGTCGAGGTCCGGGTCACGGGGAGGGACGGCCGCCTCCGCCAGCTCCTCGTTCAACAGCCGCCACAGAGATCCCGTCCACGAGGTGATGTCCGGCCACTTCTTCCAGAACACCTGGAGGCTGGTCTCGTCGAACGTACGGTGGGCCTCGTCTGCCGTCACGGAGTCGGCCACCTCCTCGAGCTTGGTGATCGCCTCCAGGAAGCGATCGGAGTTGTTCTCCACGGACGCTCCTTTCCCGGTTCGCAGTGTATGCCGCTCGGGGGAGGGAGGCCACGGGTGGGTCGGCCCTCCGACACGAACTCTGCACATACTCAGGTCCGCCTCCACAGTGACCCGCCGATCCTGTGGGTGGTACACGAGGTTCAGGCCGAGGCTCTCGTACAGCTCACTCTTCTTTGCTGGATCGGCCTGCTCGAGTACCTTGACCAGGTCGCCCAACTCGTCCACGAGGCACGGAGCTCATCGGCGCTCACCGCCCGGACAGTCGAGGCTCGGGTCTCACGCTCCGTCCGGAGCCGAAGCTCGGTCACTTCCTGAATCCAACCTGGCCAGGTGCGCCCGCTACGAGTGGCTTCACTCGGTGAATCCTGGCGTCTGCTGAGCCCTTGGGCAGTGGTCTGACTGATCCAAGAGGCGTCCCCGACGTCTCGGCACAATTTGGTACTGGCACGCCGGGATCACGGTTGGCCGCCCTTCTCCCCAAGTCGTGTGAGCACCCTTTCTCGAAACATGGGAGGCGCCCATAATCGAGGCGGCGCGCTTGGAGAGGTGAAAGCGTGAGGAACCGGATCGCCGTGAAGGCCCGTACTCGGTCTCCGTGGATCGTGTACGCGATCACGGTGCTCCTCGCCGCCGGCACCATCACCCTGAGCGTCTTGAACGGGAGCCTGGCCGAGGATTCGTTCCTCATCTCGATCTTCCTCACGATGGTCGTGGGCTACTCCACCGTCGGCGCGCTGATCGCGTCGCGGAACCGGATCGGATGGGTGATGATGGCGGCCGGCCTGTCGCTGATCATCGCGGGCTTCGGCGATGAGTACCTCCGCTACGGCTTGGAGACCAATCCGGGTTCCCTCCCCGGTGCGCGGCTCGCCGCCCTGTTGTCGAACCTCGCATGGGGCCCGCTACTCGTGGTCTTGATCTTGGTCGTACTCCTCTTCCCTACCGGCCGGGTCCCCGGGCCGAGGTGGCGGTTCCTTCCACCGGCGATCCTCGCGCTGTTCACACTCGGCCTCTTCGGAACCGTGCTTGCCCCCGGAACGATCGACGCCGCTGTGCACGTCGAGAACCCCATCGGCGTCGAAGCGCTTGGCGGCGTCACCGACTTTGCACAGGCCGTCGGGTTCATCGGCCTGCTCCCGCCCCTGGCCCTATCGATCGGCGCGCTGGTCCTCCGGTACCGCAGGTCGAAAGGAGATGAACGCCAGCAGATCCGGTGGCTCCTGTACGTCGTGGCGGTCGTCGCCCTGTTGATCCTCGTCGGGATCGTTGGTGATCTCCTCGCGGAGGGAGACCCGTTCGGAGACGTCCTGTTCATCACGATCGTCGCGTTGGTCGGGATCGGTGTCCCCTCCGCCATCGGCGTCGCCATCCTCAAGTATCGGCTCTACGACCTCGACCTGGTCATCAAGAAGACGGTGCTATCCGTCACGGTCGCCGCTCTCCTGACGGCGCTGTTCGTGGCCGTCGGCTTCGCTGTGGGGGCCATCGGGGGGAGGACGCAGACGGGGGCCGTCGTGGCGGCCGCGGCCATCGGACTGGCGTTCTGGCCTGCTGTTCGCCTGGCGAGGCGAGTGGCGGACCGGGTGGTCTACGGCCGACGGGCCACCCCGTACGAGGTGCTCGCCGACTTCTCCGCTCGGCTCGCCGGATCCTACGGGGCGGACGACGTGCTGCCGCGGATGGCGACCATCCTGGCGGGGGGGGTCGGGGCGAGCCGGGCGGTGGTATGGCTGCGTGTGGGGAACGAGCTCAGGCCCGCCGCGGTGGCTCCGGATGCCGAGCGGTTGCCGGATCCCGTCCGCCTCCACGCCGACGCCCTCCCGGACCTTTCGGCCGACGCGGCGTTCGAGGTCCGCGACAGAGATGAGTTGCTTGGAGCCCTCGCAGTCTCGATGCCCACGAACGATCCCATGAATCCATCCAAGGACCGCCTCGCGCGCGACCTCGCGTCGCAGGCAGGGCTCGTGCTGCGCAACGTTCGGCTGATCGAAGAGCTGCGGGCGTCGCGCCAGCGCCTGGTGGCCGCCCAGGACGAGGAGCGCCGCAGGCTCGAGCGCAACCTCCACGATGGCGCCCAGCAGCAGCTGGTGGCGCTCGCTGTGAAGCAGCGGCTCGCCGAGAACTTCATCCGCGGGGATCCGGATAGGGCCGCCCAGATGCTGGCCGAGCTGCAGACCGAGACCGTGGAGGCTCTGGAGAATCTGAGGGACCTGGCCAGGGGCATCTACCCGCCCCTCCTCGCGGATCAGGGGCTTACGGCGGCGCTGGAGGCCCAGGCGCGAAAGACGCCGGTCGCCGTGACGATCGAGACCGATGGCATCGGCCGGTACGCGCAGGAGATCGAGGCCGCCACCTACTTCTGTTGCCTCGAGGCCCTCCAGAACGTGGCGAAGTACGCGGAAGCATCAAAGGCAACGGTGCGGATCATCGACGAGGAGGGCTGGCTCAGCTTCGTGGTGGCGGATGATGGCGCCGGATTCGATCCCGCCGAGACCCCCTTAGGGACGGGCCTTCAGGGTATGGCGGATCGGGTCCAAGCGCTCGGTGGGACCTTGGAGGTTCGATCCCGGCCGGGGGAGGGCACGACCCTCACGGGACGGATTCCGACTCGCTCGTCCGTGCTGAATTGGTCGGCTGGCTAAGCCGGTCACGCTGCGAGAGCGAACTCTCCATGCAGCACAACGCATGTGGTTATGGTTCGAATCGGCCCCCGACGCTTCGCCCTCCGCGTGAGACACTGGGCCACGTGGACGATGACGAGAAGCTCCTTCGCTGGGCGGAGAGGGCGCTGACCGAGATCAAGGTCGCGCAGGGGCTTACGGACGACCATGCGTCCGTGCTGGCCGCGCTTCGGATCAGGCTCCGCGGCGACCCCGGGAAGAAGCTCGAGGATCTGTTGACCGCAGCTGGAGACCTCGAGTCCGGCTCGAAGCTCGAGAAGCTCCTGGAGGACAAGCCCGAACCGGGTCGGACGCTCGACGACGTCCTCTCGCAGCGACCGAAGCCCAAGCCGGAGTGGCCCTCGGGTTGATCCAGGCTATGTCGGCCCGAAGCGATCGGGGGCAAACGGGCCGGCATCGAATGGGGCCTCTTGGCCCAAGATGGTCGAGGTCGCCAGCCGGGCCGTTCCGCCCGCCAGGATGATCCCGAGGGAGCCGTGCCCGGTAGCCAGGAACAGGCCATCGCCGGCCGGCCCCACGATGGGCAGCCCATCAGAGGTCATCGGTCTGACTCCCCACCACGCCGATAGGAACGCGGCTTCGGCGAGACGAGGGACGAGCCGTATCGCGTCGCGCAGCAGCTTCCGGGGAATGCTGGAGTCCTCGGGCTCTCCGGCCACTGTGGCCTGACGCGACCCTCCCACCAGGACGGTCCCGTCGGCGTTCGGCTGGAGGAGAGTGCCGGTGGTCGTGGCAGGACCCGCCTCCATGACCTCCTCGGCCAGGGTCGGAGAGAGGCCCTCCGGATCGGGCGGGGAATGCCAGCCGGCCCGCCCGATCACTCGCGTGACGGGTAACCGCCTTGGGGCAAGGTGGACAAGCCATCCTCTCGCCCCCGTCACCGGGAGGTGATGGCCCAGGGGACGAAGGAGAGCCGCCGACCAGGGCCCCGCCGCCAGGACCACCGTGTGCGCTTCGGCCGGTCCCTCGTCGGTGATCACGCCGCGAACCCTGCCTCCTTCTGCGAGCAGGGCGCGGACCGCGACGTGGGTGCGGACATCCGCTCCCTCCTGTCGGGCCAGCAACGCCAGCGCGACGGTGAGAGCGGCGGGATCGACCCGGCGAGCGTCCTCCAACAGCCAACCCTCCGAGAGATCGGGCGACAGCTCCGGCTCCAGATCCAACAGAGCTCGCCTGTCCAGCGGCTCGATCCGCACGCCGCAGTTCGCGGCGGCTTCGGCCTCCAACCGTCCCGCCGTGCGTTCGGCGTCGTCGTCTCCGGCGACCAGGAGGAAGCCGATCGGCCGGGCATCGAGACGGATCGGAAGAGGAGCGGCCGCGGCCACCTCCTCGTACATCGCCGTGCTGGCTCGAGCCATCGGCACCATCAGCGGATCCAACGGTGAAAGAAGGAGACCGTGGTTTCGGCCGGAAGCGCCGGCGGCGAGTTCCTCCCGCTCGAGGAGCACAACCTTGGCCCCCCGTCGGGCCAGCTCGTATGCGCAGGCGCAGCCGACCACCCCGCCTCCGACCACCAACGCGTCAGTTTGTTGGTGCATGGCCAAAGGCTAGTCGGCCGGGGCTCGCCGGGTGGAACAGGGATGGGGAAGAAGAAGTTCGCCTAGAAGCCGACCGTCGCCCGCATCCATCCGGCCGCGTGCCAGGCAGTCTCCAACTGCTCCTCGGATCCCTGGTCGAGCCGCACCGTGGTGGTCTCGGGGACGACCGTCACGTCGGCTTCGCCGTCGCCGGCTCCCTTCTCCTTCGGTGGCGGCGAGGAGGTGACGTCGTCACGTTCGGAGCCGGCCTCACTGGCACCCTGCTCGATGGGGGCCAGGGCGGTGCACAGAAATGAGAGCTCGTTCAGGCTTTCGTCGATCGAGGACAGTGCATCCGCCAGCGGAGCCAGCGCTTGCTTGATCCGCTCGGGAATGTCCTCGATCTGGACCCGGATGCCGTCGAGCCTGGATCTCACGTTGCCGACAGCCGGCTCCATCGCGTGGCGCCATGTCGCGAGCCTGGACACCTCGGCCTGGATGCTTTGCCACACCTCGGTGGATCGGGCTATCTGCTCCCGGGCGGAGGCCGCGGCGCGATCGATGATGCGGGCCGCTCCCTCCTGGGCGACGCTCATGATCCGTGTCAGTTCCTCGACCACGAACGAGGAGACGGTCTCGCGGGCGGGAGCGATCGGCGCCTCCACGGGAGCCTCGCTCGGAACGGAGACCGTCTCCTCCTCACCGGAGGGCGGTTCGGCCTCGGCGATCGACGCCATCTGTAGCCGCAGCAGCTCGAGCTGTTGGTCCAGACGCGAGTTCTGAGCCTTCAGATCGACCAGTTCGCTCTCCAGCTCGCCCACCTTCGCCTCCGCGGCGCGAACCCGGGACTCGGCCTCGCGAAGAATGCGGTCACGGTCCTCGATCAACTTGATCACGACCTTACGGCGGTAGCCGAACAGGCTTCTGCTCAGGCCCATCACATTCCCACCCATTCCATCCCTCCGGTCTGCTGCGCGCAAGAAAAGTATGGGTGGGTTGGCACGTCGGTTCAACGACCTCACGAGAGCGTTTCCGAGTGCGCTATGAAGAGTTGTCAGAGGGAGGCGAGCGCTCGGGCGGTCTTCTCCACGGCTTCGGACAGCTCCGCGTCGGTGATGATGAAGGGGGGACCGAGCATGATGAGATCGCCTTCCGTACCGTCGGCGCAGCCGGTGGAGGAGTAGAGGAGCAGTCCGTCCTCGTTGGCCGCCGCGACCACTCGCTCCGTGACCCTCGCCGCGCGGGGAAAGGGCTGCTTGGTGGCGCGGTCTCGAACCAGCTCGATGCCGATCATCAGCCCGAGTCCCCGGACGTCGCCCACGTAAGAGTGGTCGGCCAGCGCCGCGGTGAGCTCCTTCAGGAGACGCTCGCCTTTCTCGCGGCTGGCTTCGACCAGGGATGCTTCCTTCAGGCGCCGCAGCACCGCCCGCGCGACAGCCGCTCCGGTAGCCGAGTGCGAGTGGGTGAAGCCGTGCACGAATCCACCGGCGCTCACAGTGTCGATGACCTCGCCCGAGCACGCGACCAGACCGAGGGGCTAGTAACCCGAAGACGCTCCCTTCCCCCCAACGAGTATGTCCGGACGGACTCCCCAGTGGTCGCACCCGAACCAGGTCCCCGTGCGGCCGAACCCCGTCATCACCTCGTCGGCCACCAGCAGGACTCCGTGGGAGCGGCATACGGCGGCGACGGCCGGCCAGTAGTCGTCGGGCGGGACGGCCGCGCCGAGCGTCGCTCCCACCACCGGCTCGGCGATGAAGCACGCGACGGTCTCCGGGCCTTCCCGCCGGATCGTCTCATCCAGCATTGCCGCATGCCGCTCCCCGCACCGTTCGGGATGCGTGGGGAGCGGGCATCGATACTCGTAGGCCGCCGGGACGTGAAGGGTACGGCCCAGCCATGGCTCGTATGGTCCGCGGAGCGGCTCTCGCCCCGACGCGTCGAGGGCCCCCAGCGTGTTGCCGTGGTACGAGCCCCGGCGGGCGATGACCTTGTGCCGGCTCGGCTCGCCCCGTGCGAGGTGGTAGGCACGGGCGAGCTTCAGGGCGGTCTCCACGGCCTCGCTTCCCCCGGACACGGGATAGATGCGTGCGTCATCGACGGGCAGCAACGGCGCCAGCTCGCGCGCGTACTCCTCGAGTGCGTCGCTCGTGAACTGGGTCCCGTGCACGTAGGAGACGTGACGAGCCTGCTCGACCATGGCCTCGATCACTGCCCGGTCGCCGTGGCCGACGTTCACCACGATGGCGCCGCCGGAGGCATCGAGGTACCGCTTCCCATCCGTGCCCCAGATCGAGGCTCCCTCCGCCCGCGCCACCACGGGGAGGTCCCGCCCGAACACCCGCGGGAAGACGTGAGTCATGGGGCCGCGCTCACACGTCTTATCGCGTGTATGCGCCCGCGGGGTCGAGCTCCTCACGGATCAGCCTGAGCTCCTCCCCGGTCGGCGGGGGAGTTTCCTGAAGCTCATCGGCCACATCCAGGTCCCAGCTCGTGTTCTCCCGGACCTCCTCCAACGAGACCCCCGGATGCAGGCTCGCCAGAGACATCTCTCCGGTCGCGTCGTCGAAGCCATAGACGCCGAGCCCGGTCACCACGACGGCGGGACCCACCCCGAGCCACCCGTGGGGGCGGCCGCCTACCACGTGCCCGGGGCTGGTGGTGAAGTCGAGCTGCTCGACGAACGAGCGCCTCGACTGAGGCATGATCACGAACACCTTTCGCGCGTTGATGGCGATCTCGCATGCGCCTCCAGAGCCGGGGAGCCGGACCTTCGGAGTGTCGTACCTGCCGATTACGGTGGTGTTGATGTTTCCGTACCGATCGATCTGGGAGGCGCCGAGGAAGCCGACGTCGATGAGACCCGCTTGTAGGTAATACGCGAACAGCTCGAACATGCTGGTGACCTGGAGGCTGCCCGAGACCAGCGTGGGGTCCCCGATGGAGAGCGGAAGCCTGGCGGGCACCGATCCGAACACCCCCGACTCGTAGACGAGCTCCAGGTCGGGGGCCACGGTGCGCTTGGCCAGGTTGCAGGCGATATTGGGCGGGCCCACTCCGACGAAGCACACCCGCTCGCCGGCGAGCTGGCGAGCCGAGGCCACGATCATCATCTCCGCCGTCGAGTACTCGCGGTCCGATCCCTCCTGTGTCGGCTGTCCGGCGCGGGCCCGGGTTCGCTCGCTCTTCATCCGTAGCTCCCGTAGTTCACCGGCTCGGACCATGCCTCTCCTGGCGAGAGCTGCTCCCAGCGTTCGGCTCCGAGCTTCTCGACGTACTCGGCGTGTGAGTCGAGGCCGTACACCCAGTCCTTCAGCCACGCCTCGAGCGAGTCGCGATCGCGGGCGATCGTGTCCCATTCGAGATAGAAGCGATTGTCCCGATCGTAGTAGCCCTGGGCGTAGGAGGGATGGCAGGCCTTGGGCTCCACGACCACGGCGTCAACGATGAGGCCCGGGATGATGGTGCGGTTGGGATCCTTGCGGACGAGGGATTCCTCCACCAGCTCCTCGCACACCACGATGACACGGTCCGATGCGAATGCCGCCTCCTTCTGGCATCCCAGCAGCCCCCAGATCTGCGTGTCGCCATTCGGGTCGGCACGTTGGGCGTGCACGATGGCCACGTCCGGGTTGAGAGGCGGGATCGCGTACACGGTCTCATCGCCGTATGGGGATTGGACCGGAACGATTCGCGGGTTGGCCTTCGGTAGGTCGCTCTCGAAGTAGCTTCGGATCGGGAAGAACGGCAGCCGTGACGCTCCAGCCACGTACCGGCAGACCATTCCGAAGTGGCTGTACTCCTCGAGCTCCAGCGGTCCGGGTTCGCTCCGCTCGACTCGCCGGCGGATCGCATGGAGCGAACCGACGCCCGGGTTGCCCAACCAGGAGAACACCAGCTTCCGTGCCACGCCGGCGGCCACCATCTGGTCGTAGATCACGTCGGGGGTCAGCCGGCAGAGCGTGAGGTCCCGCTTGCGCTGACGGATGATCTCGTGGCCGGCGGCGAAGCAGATCAGGTGCGTGAATCCTTCGATGGCTACGGTATCGCCGTCTCGTACCAGGTCGGCCACGGCCTCCCGCATCGTGGCGAGCTTGGAGTTACTCGGGACCGCCACCGGAAGCCGGCCTCAGTACTCCACGGGCTGGGCACCCGCGGGAACGGGATCCTCCGGTCCGCGCAGGACGCAGAACTCGTTGCCCTCGGGATCTTGCAACACCTTCCACGTCGCCTCCGGGCCCCCGAAGCCCTCCAGCTCGATGGCTCCGAGTCGCTTGAGTCTTTCGACCTCTTCGTCGCGGGTCCGGGACGGGCGGAGGTCGAAGTGGATCCGATTCTTCACGGTCTTCGTGTCCGGAACCTTCTGGAACAGGACGCGCATCCGCGGGTTGTCGGGGTCGTCGATCCGAGCGTCCTGGTCCTCCGTTCCGTCGTCCCACTCGTCCCTGATCTCGTAGCCGAGCGCGGCTGCCCAGAACGCTGCCAGCATCCCCGGATTGGAGCAGTCGATCAAGATGGTGTCGACGCGAGAAGGCATCGCTCAAGGAGTCCGGGCCTCGTCGGCCACTTCGGCGCAGGCCTCCTCGAAGATGCGAAGCCCCGAGGCTGCCTGCTCCGGGTTGATGACGAGAGGAGGGGACATCCGGATCGTCGAGTCCCCGGCCCTCAGCGTGAGCAGACCCCGGCGGAAGCAGGCCATCTCGACGGCATCCGCTATCCGTGAGTTGTCGAATTCCACCCCGATCATCAGCCCCCGGCCTCGCACCTCCGCGATCAGCGGCTGGCGCTCCTGCAACTGGCTCAGGCCGTTCAGGAGGGAGCGGCCGACGGCGTCCGCGTTGGCGGCCAGCCCACCCTCGATGAGATCGATCGTGGCCAGCGCGGCGGCGCACGACACGGGGTTGCCCCCGAACGTCGAGCCGTGCGCTCCCTTCTCCCAGGTCATGATCTCCGCTCTGGCGATGAGGGCCCCGAGCGGCATACCGCTGGCGATCCCCTTGCCGGCCAGCGTGATGTCGGGCTCGACGCCCTCGTGATCGACGGCCCACATCTTCCCGGTGCGGCCCATGCCCGACTGGACCTCGTCGGCCACGAGGAGGATCCCGTGCTCCGAGCACATGTGACGTAGCTCCCCGAGCCAGCCGGGGGGTGGGAAGGCGTACCCCCCCTCGCCCAGGACAGGCTCGACGAACACCGCCGCCACCTCTTGCGGCTTCACGAGCCGCTTGAAGATGACCCGCTCGATGTAGTCGCCCACGGGCTCGCCGTACGGCGCGTACAGCACCCCCGGCAGGAGCGGTCCGAAGCCCTCGTGGTACTTGGACTGGGACGCGGTGAGGGAGACGCTTCCATAGGAGCGACCGTGGAACGAGCCGATGAACGAGATCAGGTACTGCCGGCCGGTGTGATTGCGTGCCAGCTTGATGGCGCCCTCCACTGCCTCGGTCCCCGAATTGGTGAGGAACGACCGAGCCGGCGCCTTCATCGGGGCGATCGCCCCCAGTCGCTCGCAGACCTCGCCATAGATCGGCAGGTAGAAGTCGCTCGCCGAGTAGTGGATCAGGCGCTCGGCCTGTCGCCTGATCGCCTCCACCACCGCGGGATGCGCATGGCCCGTGGAGCACACGGCGATGCCCGCATTGAAGTCGAGGCAGATGTTGCCGTCGACGTCTTCGAGCACAGCGCCCGCCCCGCGGGCCGGTACGAAGGGATAGGCCCGAGGCAGAGAGGGGCTCGTGCTGCGGGCATCCGCGTCGATGGCGGCTCGAGCCTTCGGCCCCGGCAGGTCCGTGACCAGACGTGGCTCGGTGAAGGCTGCCAGGTTTTCGCTGACCACTCCGGTGGCGGTTTCCAGGGTGGGTCCTCTAGTCCTCGATGACGGTCTGGCTCTGCTCGCGGAGGTACTGCTGGACGTAGTGAATCCCGCCGCCGGCCTTCCCGGAGGTTCCCGAGCCCTTCCAGCCGCCGAATGGCTGCATACCGGGCCACGCTCCCGTCGTTGCGCCCGCCTTCCGGTTGACGTACACGACCCCCGCCTCGATCTCGTTCAGGAATCGATCGATCTCCGACTGATCCTCTGAGTAGAAGCCCGCAGTGAGTCCGTACTCCGTGTCGTTCGCCAGCTTGAGGGCCTCGTCCAGCGAGTCGACGGGAGCGACCGAGACGAACGGGACGAACAGCTCCTCCTTCCACACCCTGTTGTCCAGTGGCGCCTCGATGATGGTGGGCTTCACGAACAGCCCCCGGGCCAGGTCACCTTCCTTGATGCGCTCGCCACCCAGCAGGACTCGCCCGCCTTCGGCCTTCACGTCATCGACTGCCTTCTCGAACGTCTCTACGGCATCCTCGTTAATGACGGGGCCGGTATAGGTATCCCGCTCCAGCGGGTTCCCCACCTTCAGTCTCGACGCTTTGTCCACGAGCTGGTTGATGAAGTCTTCGTAGACGGGCCGTTCGACGTATACCCGCGAGCATGCCGAGCACTTCTGGCCGCTGAAGCCGAACGCCGAGCGCATCACGCCCTCGGTGGCCTTGTCCAGATCGGCTTTGGCCGAGACGATCGCCGGGTTCTTCCCGCCCATCTCGCAGATGACGGGCTTTGGGTACTCCTTGGCGAACCCCTTGTAGATCTGCATGCCGACGGCGTACGAGCCGGTGAAGGTGAGTCCGTCCACATCGGGGTTGCTCTGGAGCTCGTCGCCTACGACGCTCCCCGGTCCCGTCAGGATGTGGAATGCCCCCGCGGGCACGCCCCCTTCCCTCATCGCCTCGTACAGCTTGAGGCCCGTGAAGTAGCCCTGGTGCGAGGGCTTGAACACCACCGTGTTGCCGGCCACCAGCGCGCCGCCGGCCGGACCCCCCGCCAGCGCCATGGGGAAGTTGAAGGGGCTGATCACCACCCAGACGCCGTAGGGGCGGAGGACGCTCCGGTTGCGCTCCTTCTCGGAGAGCGCTCCCATCTTGAAGCTGAAGCCCTGGTTGTCCTCCATCTGCCTGCAGTAGTAGCGGATGAGGTCGGCAGTCTCCTCCACGTCTCCCAGGGCCTCCAGCCGGCTCTTGCCGACCTCGATGGACAACAGTGCGGCAAGCTCGTACACGCGATCGGAGATTCTCTCCGCCACCTGCCGCATGATCTTCACGCGGTCCTCCCACGGCGTGCCCGCCCACTGAGGGAAGAAGGCCTTGGCCGCGGCGATGGCCTCCTTCGCGTCCTCGCGCCCGGCCCGACCGAATTGTCCGATCACGATGTCCCGGTCCACGGGCGAGCGCTCCTCGTCGAGGCTTTCGCCCCAGCGCTCCTCCCCGTTGACGTAGAAGGGATGCTTCTGGCCGAGCCAGGAGTTCGCCGTCTCGATGCCTTTCTCGTAGGCGGCGTGCAACTCCTCGTTGTCCGCAGACATCGTGGCGTAGGTGATACGGAACCTCTCTGGCATCCTTCGCTCCTTCGTACGCGCTTTCCCCAGGTCAAACGGGATCTTCAGCCGGCTCTCATCCTAGCCGGGCGGTGGCTCCGACGGCACTCTGCAGCAAGCGGCCGCGGCCCCGGGCCTGGGAGAATGACTGAGCGCGCCCGTAGCTCAGCCCGGATAGAGCATCGGACTTCGGATCCGAGTGTCGGGGGTTCGAATCCCTCCGGGCGCACACCTCCGGCAACGTCAAAGCTCGCTAGGCCGATCGGGTGACCCCCGATTCTCTGACTCGGCCATGTTGGAATTCCCACCCGATAACGAGAAGGCCATGAATTCTCGCCGAGCGGCGTGGATCGACACCTGGTTTGGAGGTGCCTTGGTCCATGGGCGCGGCGGAGCGCCCATCCTGGATGCCCTAGGGATCGCCCTCACGATCGCGCTCTGCTGGACGGCCTCGTACACGGTGGGTGGCGCCGGCAAGGTGCCTCCTCACTGGTTCTACGTCCCGATTCTCTTCGCCAGCTCACGCTTCGGGCATGCTGGGGCACTGCTGTGTGCAGTCGTCTCCGGGATTATTGCTGGTCCATTGCTGCCGCTCGATGTGGGGGCGGGCTCAACGCAGTCGCTACCGGACTGGCTCGGTCGCTTGGCGTTCTTCGTCGTAATCGGCCAGGTGATGACGTGGGTGATGGCTCAGCGCCAAGGTGCGGAGACTCAACTACACCGAACTCGCGGGGCTTTGGTCGAGCTGCAGGAACGAATGAGGAGCGAGGAAGAGGAGGCCAGCAGGCGCAAGGTCGTCCACGAGCAGGTGAAGGAAGTGCTCCGCGGGAATGGCTTAAAAGTGGTGTTCCAGCCACTGGTGGATCTCCGGAACGGCACAGTGGTCGCTGTCGAGGCTCTGTCCAGGTTTGAGTTCGATCCGCGCCGCCCGCCGAACGAATGGTTCGCGGACGCATGGGCTGTAGGCCTCGGCGAGGCTCTCGAGATCGCTGCCCTCCGGGCGGCGCTCGCAGAGTCGGCCCGTTTGCCTGCGCGGCTGGCCGTATCGGTGAACCTCGCTCCCAGCGTCGTCAGTTCTCCTCGGTTTGTGGACCTGCTCCCATCCGTGCCGTGCGGCCGGGTAATCGTCGAGGTGACGGAGCACGCGCGGGTTCTGGACTACGAAGGCTTCCATGAACCACTGAAGGACTTCCGCCAGCGCGGGGGACGACTGGCGATCGACGATGCCGGCGCAGGGTATGCGAGCCTTCGGCATATCCTCAAGCTGAGTCCCGACATCATCAAGCTCGACATCGAGCTGACGCGCGGCATCGACCGAGATCCGGCGCGGCGCGCTCTGGCCTCGGCCATGATCGCGTTCGCTGCCGAGCTGGGGATCTGGATCGTCGCCGAAGGCATCGAGACGGAGGCGGAGCTCCGGTGCCTGCAGGCGCTCGGTGTGCACCTTGGCCAGGGTTACCATCTCGCGCGGCCGACGCCGCTGGATCTGCTCGACCTCTCTCCTCGTGACACGGCCCTGCGCGACAGCGCCTGAACACAACTCATCCGGAAGGAGCGTTCTCTGTTTGGGGAATTGAGCGGATTTGGGAGGTCAGGCGCTGGGGGATCCCTCGAGCCGCCGAAGTCGTGAGGCCAGGGCTCGGAGCGCGCGGGCTGCGATCTGGGGCGTCTCGGTGAGGAGCGCCGTGAGCTCCTTTCGCAACAAGACCAGGCAGCGGACGGGACCGTCCGCGACGACCGTCGCCGTCCTGGGCCCGCCATCCAGGAGCGAGATCTCGCCGAAGAAGTCTCCGGAAGACATGCGAGCCACGGTCCGCCCGCTGCGGATCACCCGGGCCCTTCCCTCCAGGATGACGAAGAGCTGCTCGCTGTGCCTCCCCTCGGAGACGATCGTGGCACCGTCCGGGTAGGTGTAGTCCTCCGTTGCCCTGAGCACGCGTCTGAGATGCCGCTCGGACAGGCCAGAGAACAGCGGCACTCCGCCCAGCGCTTGCAACTCCCCTCGGACCATGCACCCTCCCTCCGCATCCCGCCGGGGCCGTCTTTGTCTCGGGCTTGCTTCGGAGCGGCGGCATCATACGCTCCTGTGTCATGGTGATGCGGAGATGACACCTGCGGATCCCGGGAGTCTCCTCAGCCCTCGGACCCGGCACGCCATCCGGTTGTTCGCCGGCGTCCCGCGCAGCTACGATCGGATGTCCCGCCTTCTCTCCCTCGGCCTGGACCCACTGTGGCGGCGATTCCTCGTTTCTCGGGTGACCGTGCCGCCCGCCGGCCTTGTTCTGGACGTGGCCACCGGAACGGGGGCCGTGGCTCTGGAGGTGGCGGCCAGGACGGATGCGTCGATCGTTGGGCTCGACCAGAGCGAGCCGATGCTTCGCCGCGGGGTGAAACGCGCCACCGAAGCCGGATCGTCGGCCCGAGTCAACTTCGTGCTGGGACGTGCCGAGCGCCTTCCCTTTGCCGACGAGCGTTTCGACGCGGTGTCGTTCACGTATCTGCTTCGCTATGTCGACGACCCGGCCGCGACGCTCGCAGAGCTGGCCCGTGTCGTGAAGCCCGGCGGGACTCTGGCGAGCCTCGAGTTCCACGTTCCCGGGAACCCGGTATGGCGAGCGCTCTGGTTCGTCCACACCAGGGTCGGGCTACCGGTGGCCGGGCGCCTGGTCTCCTCTTCCTGGTACCGGGCCGGCCGGTTCCTGGGCCCGAGCATCTCGAGCTTCTATCGCCGCCATCCGGTCGGCGATCAACTCGCCATGTGGCGCGAGGCAGGCCTGGCGACGGTGCGCACCCGCGTCATGAGCTTGGGCGCCGCGGTCGTGACGTGGGGGACGAAGCGTGCCCGGTGATGCGGGCACCGAGCTTCCTGAAGGAGGGAGGCCTGCCTTCTACGCCCTCCGCCCGGGAGGCTGGCGAGACTACTGGACCCTCCTGCACCCACCGTACACGGTGTGGCATCTGTCCCACGTGGCCATCGGGGCCGCAGCCGCGCCCCGGTTCAGCGCCTGGCGCCTTGGACTCAGCGTGCTGGCGTTCTTCTTCGCCATTGGGTTGTCTGCGCACGCGCTGGACGAGCTCGCAGGCCGGCCGCTCGGAACTCGCATCCCGGCAAGGATCCTTCAAGCTATCGCCGGGGTCGGCATGGCGGCGGCCGTGGCCCTCGGGGTATACGGGGTGCTCTCGTTCTCCGTCTGGCTGCTCGTGTTCATGGCGTTCGGGATCTTCATCCTGGTCGCCTACAACCTGGAGCTCTTCGGTGGTCGCTTCCACAGCGATGCCTGGTTCGCCATCTCGTGGGGAGCCTTCCCCGCGCTGACGGGCTACTTCGCCCAGTCCGCCGCCATCCGATGGCCGGCGCTCCCGGTGGCGGCGGCGTGCCTGTTCCTGGCGGCGGCGCAGCGCCGGCTGTCGACCCCGGTCCGGATGCTTCGACGCAAGGTGGCCTCTTTGGAAGGTCGGATGCGATTGCGCGACGGAACGGAGGTCGGCGTGGACGAAGCGCTGTTTCGCGCCGGCCCCGAGGCCGCCCTTCGGATCCTCTCCGTCGCCGTGACCCTCCTGGCCATCGGCGTGGTGGGGGCCAGGCTCACGGCGAGTCCGTAGCTCCGTGGCCGACCATCCGGCAGGCACCATCCTGGTGGGCGCCGTGTACACGGCGGACCCATCTGACAGGTGGGCGGAGTCCGTGGCGGTACGAGACGGCCGTATCGTAGCCGTGGGTTCTCGGCGAGAGGTCGCGCAGCACGCCGGCCCGGATACGCGGCGTCTGGACCTGTCCACCGGAATGATCCTTCCCGGGTTCCAGGACGCGCACGTGCATCCCGACGGCGGTGGGCTGGTGAAGTCGCGATGCGAGCTGCACGGGATCTCCGGCCGGGAGGGCTACGAACGGGCCGTCCGCCGCTATGCGGACGACCATCCCGCTGTCGGGTGGATCCTGGGAGGGGGCTGGTCCCTGCCCGACTTCCCCGGCGGCACGCCGCATCGCTCGGTCCTCGACGCCCTCGTCCCCGACCGGCCAGTCTTCCTGAAGAATCGCGACGGCCACGGAGCCTGGGTGAACAGCCGTGCGCTGGCGTTGGCAGGCATCACGCCCCAAACGCCGGATCCTTCAGATGGAAGGATCGAGCGCGATGTGGATGGGACGCCCTCCGGGACGTTGCACGAAGGAGCCATGGGCCTCGTCGCCCAACTGGTCCCCGCGCCTACCCGGGCCGAGTTGGAACGGGCCTTGCTTCTGGCCCAGGCGTACCTCCATTCCCTTGGGGTTACGGGGTGGCAGGACGCCCACGTGACGGCCGAGACGCTGTCGGCTTACCGGTCTCTGGCCGAGCGCGGCGACCTCACCGCTCGGGTCGTGGCATCCCTGTGGTGGGAACGGGATCGGGGAGAGGAGCAGGTCGAGAGGCTGCTCGAGCTCAGGGAGCTCGGAGCGGCGGACTCACTCCAGGCCACGTCGGTGAAGATCATGCAGGACGGCATCGTGGAGAACTTCACGGCGGCGATGATCGATCTCTACCTGGATGGCTCGAGGAATCCAAGCAACCGGCGAGGCCTCAGCTTCATCGACCCGGAGAAGCTCAAGCGGTACGTCACCCGGCTCGACGCGGAAGGATTCCAGGTCCACGTCCACGCGATCGGCGATCGGGCGGTCCGAGAAGCGCTCGATGCCTTCCAGGCCGCTCGAGACGCGAACGGCTTGAGGGATTCTCGCCATCACATCGCCCACATCCAGGTGGTTCATCCGGACGACGTGCCGAGGTTCGCCGAGCTCGGAGTCGTGGCCAATGCCCAGCCGCTGTGGGCGTGTCTCGACGACCAGATGCGAGACCTGACGGTCCCGTTCCTTGGACCCGAGCGAGTGGGATGGCAATACCCGTTCGCCAGCCTCAGGCGGGCCGGCGCGACCCTGGCCTTCGGGAGCGATTGGCCGGTCACCACGCCCAACCCGCTGAAGGAGCTCCAGGTCGCCGTCACCCGGATCCCGGAGGACGACCCCGAGCGCGAGCCCTTCCTTCAGGACGAGCGGCTGGAGCTCGATGCCGCCATCGACGCCTTCACCAGGCGATCGGCGTTCGTGAACCACCTCGACGATCAAGCGGGAACGGTGCAGGTCGGCAAGCTGGCCGACCTCGTCGTGCTCGACCGCAACCTGTTCGAGATCGATGCCCTCGAGATCGGAGACGCCAAGGTTCTTCTCACGATGGTGGAAGGCGAACCCGTCCACGTTGCTCCCGGGGTGGGTTGGTAGATCGGAGGAGCCCGGCCGCTACTCCTCCGTCGGACGGAGGGCGGGCTCGTCGATGCTCAACTTGCGCTGGTCTGCATCGAGCGTCGCGGTCACGCCGAGGGGCAGTGCCGCCAGGTGCTTGCCGTGCCCGAGCGGAAGCTTGTACAGCACCGGCACTCCGAGGGGCTCGAGCCGTTCTTCCAGGACGTCTTCGATCGATCTGGTACGCGGCCACTCGGGCCGGGTCTCACGCCAGTCGCACTTCTCCAGGTCGCCTACCACCACTCCTCGAACGCGGTCCAGCTTCCCGGCCTGTGTGAGCTGAAGGAGCATCCCGTCGATGACCCAGGCCGGGCAGTCGTAGTCCTCGAAGAAGAAGATGCAACCCTCGAGGTCGATCTCCCAAGGAGTCCCCATGGTCTGCAGGAGCAGCCACAGGCAGCCGCCGGCGAGCGGAGCGGTCACCCTGCCGCCACGGATGGCGCGAGCGTACGGGTCGTCCGGGTCCCGCGGGACTTCGCCCATGGTGCTTCCCTTCAGCACCGACAGCAGCCGGTTCTTGCTGAACGTGGAGACCTCCTTGTCCCCCACACCGGCCAGTCCGTTGGAGTAGATCGTCGCAAGGCCCGTGCGCTGGCGGATCGCCACGTGCAGCGCCGTGATGTCCGAGAACCCGCACAGGGCCTTGGGGTTCTCCGAGATCGCGTCGAAGTCGAGGTGGGGGATGGTCTGCGCCGCCCCAAACCCCCCTTGCAGGCACTGCACGACGTCGACATCGGGGTCCTCGAACATCGCCACCACGTCCCGAGCCCGGGCCTTTGGGTCCCCCGCCACGTAGTCGTCCCGTTCGAAGATGCCCTCCGCGAGCTTGACGCGGTATCCTTGCGCCTCCCACCACTCCACCCCCCGAAGCACCTCCGAGCGGTTGAAGTACGGGCTGGCAGGGGCAGGGACGCCGATCGTCCCTCCGTCCGGGAGGGGCTTGCCGAGCAGCGTGGCGGCGTTCACGGGAGGGTCTCCCGAGGCTCTCTGCGCTGGGGAAGCGGCTTCTCCAGCAGCTCCCTCACGTACCCCACACACTCGGCCACGGCGGCATCCATGAAGGCCTTGCCCTTCTCCGCCGTGGCCAGGGTGGGGGAACCTTGCACGCCCGTTCGACTGAACGAAGACCACCACGGCATCAGGCGCAGAGGGCCATCCGCCCACCACTCCAGGCGCGCGTTCTCCCCCGCAGGGTAGCCGTGCTCATCCACCGCCTTGTCCATGTCCACTGCATCCGGGTCGATGAAGAGGTAGATCGACGTCTCCAGCTCGTCGGCGTGGGCCATGCCTCCGAACTCAGACGTGCGGATCTCCTCTACCGCCTTCACCCCTTCCTGGCTCTGGAGATAGAAGGCGGCCGCCGCCAGGACCTCCGGGTAGTCGATCATCACCAGGCGAGCCGCCATCTCGACGAGGTTCTGGTTCGACCCGTGTCCGTTCAGGTACAGGATCCTCTTGAAGCCATGGTGAGCGAGCGAGGTCCCCACGTCCTTGCAGTACTTGGCGAACGTGTCCCAACCAATGCTGATGGGGCCGGGAAAGTCCATGTGGTGCGGGTCGTACCCGTGGGGAATGGTCGGGAGGAGCACGATCTCATCCGGCGCCTCCTCGGCTGCCCGCCTGCAGATCTCCGTGATGATGCGAACGTCCGTATCGACCGGCAGATGAGGGCCGTGGTCTTCCAGCGTCCCCACCGGAATCAGGGCAACGCGATGCTCACCCGCGGCCCGGCGGACTTCCGGCCACGTGAGTCGCTCGTACAGGAGCGGCCTCTCCCACATAGCGTTCCTCCCTCAATTTCAGGTCTGCCCGCGTCAGAACAGGCCGATCAGGTCGACCTCCTCATACGGAGTCGTGCACGGGTTGCCGGGCGCCACCCACATCCGGTGGCCCTCGAGGTCGCTGACCATCGAGAACAGGACGGCCGCCGCCTCCTCACCCTCCTCCTCGTCCGGATGCAGGCAGATGGCCTGCGGCTCCCCCTGGTGGTCTCGAAGGATGTCCATGACGTCCTCGGGCGCGGCCGGGTCCCGCTCCTCGATGAGCTCCAGGAGGCGCTCATAGCGGGCGGCGCTGCCCGGAGAAGGCCGAGGCCCCAGTTCGGCCAGCTCGGGGTCGAGGTAATGGTTCGTGTGCGGTCCCGGTCCCTCCAGGACGGACTCGCGCTTCCCGGTGGTTTCCACGATGAACGAGTCGCCTCCCGCGAATGCGAACACGTGGCCGTACCCGCCGGCCCGCCCCGGCAGAGCCGCCCGGCGCACCGCGTCCAGCCGGTCCGAGGCCTCCAGCGCGTGCCGGGAGACCAGGACTCGGGGGACGCCGACGCCGTTGTCGGAAGCGGTCAACGACTGGATGCCCTGAGCGCCTCCGTGCTCGTTCATGCCGACGGCCCCCAGGCAGCACACCACCGACGGCGAGGCGATCGCCCCGGCCCCGCTCTTCGGCATCTCGATGATCACCGCCACGTTGCCCGCGTCGCCGGCCAGCCAATGCTCGTTGTGACCGAGCAGCGTATAGCCCGGCCCCGATACCGTGAAGGTCGAGCAGCGGGTGGGTCCGCCGGCCTCCGCCTCCGGAGTCGGCATGTGTCCTTCCTTCCGCTGGAGGAAGGGGAGGGTCCCTTCGACCGGCTCGAGGATTGGCTCCAGCTCCTCGAAGGCATTCACCGCGAACAGCTCCCAGACCGGGGCCATCGCTCCTTCGGACATCCCCTTGATGGCCGCCATGCACTCGGGCAGATGCGACTCGGTTGCGGCCAGATATGGAGCCAGCAGATCCTGGAGCTCGCGCGAGGCGACCCCACGCCGCTCGAAGTAGCGCTGGTAGAAGGCCAGGGACCCCTCGATGAGGTCTCCCAGCATGCGGCCGATCTGCCTGCCGCGTGAGGCCGGATCTCCTTCTGCCCGTATCACCCTCAGCTCATGCATGGCTGTCCCCAGGCCGGCCGGATCGACTCGATCCCCTTCTCGGCCAGCTTCCCATTGTTGCCCAGGCAGATCTCCAGAGCCAGCAGGAGCTCTGGTAAGGGACAGGACCCCTCTGGGCCGGGCGCGACCCGCTACCCTGGAGTGCTCATGAAGGCGCCGCCGATCTCATCCGCGACGACCATCGGAGAGCTCCGCGCCTCCGGCTACGTGGACCGCACGGTGAAGGAGGAGCTGCGGGAGAACCTCCTGGCGCGGCTGAGCCGACGAGAGGAGCTCTTTCCCTCCATCGTCGGGTTCGATGATTCCGTACTCCCTGCGCTGGAACGCGGCATCCTGGCCGGCCACGACGTCATCTTGCTGGGCGAGCGGGGGCAGGCCAAGACCCGGCTGATCCGCCATCTCGTCGATCTCCTGGACGAGTCCATCCCGGTGATCGCCGGCTGCGAGGTGAACGACCATCCCTTCCGGCCGATCTGCGCGCGTTGCCGCGCCAGGGTGGCCGAAGACGAGGACGCGGTTGACGTCGAGTGGCTCACTCGGGATCGGCGGTATGCCGAGAAGCTGGCTACGCCGGACATCAGCGTGGCCGACATCATCGGTGACGTCGATCCGATCCGGGTGGCCGAAGGCAGGTACCTGTCGGACGAGATGACCATCCACTACGGCCTCATCCCCCGGACACATCGGGGCATCGTGGCCATCAACGAGATGCCGGACCTGCCGGAGCGGATCCAGGTGGCGCTGTTCAACATCCTGGAGGAGCGCGACGTCCAGATCCGTGGGTATCAGATCAGGCTCCCCCTCGACCTGCTTCTGGTGGCGACGGCCAACCCGGAGGATTACACGCACCGAGGGCGGATCGTCTCCCCTTTGAAAGACCGATTCGGGACTCAGGTTCGCACGCACTATCCGGAGACCCTCGGAGACGAGATCGCCATCATGGAGCAGGAGGCTCACCCGGCAGCCGGGCGGGGCCAGGTGCCCGTCCGCTTTCCGGCATTCATGAAGGAGGTCGTGGCTGCGCTGACCGCGGAGCTGCGGCGTTCTCCGCAGATCAACCAGCGCAGCGGCGTGTCCGTGAGGTACTCGATAGGGAACCTCGAGACCCTGTCGGCGGCGGCGCTGCGACGCGCCGCGCGGACCGGCGAGGTCGAGGCCGTGCCGCGGCCGGTGGACCTCCCCGCCGCTCTGGCCGGATCCCTTGGCCGCCTGGAGTTCGACACGGTGGAGGAAGGAAGGGAGGAGGAGATCCTGGCTCGCGCGGTGAAGAGCGCGACGCTGGAGGTCTTCCGCCGTCGCCTGGCCGGGTTCGACTTCGCCCGGCTTCTCTCGAGGTTCGAAGGAGGGTTTGTCGCGGAGACGTCGGACCTGATGCCGGCGCACGACTTCCTGGCACAATTCGGCGATCTGCCCGGACTTGCGAAGATGCTCGGTCGGTTGGGGGTGGAGGAGGAAAGTCCGGGGATCGCGGCGTCTGCCCTCGAGCTGGCCCTGGAGGGGTTGCATCTGTCGCGCCGGCTGAACAGGGACAGCGCCGGGCCGTCCGGTCCCTTCCGGTACGAGGGACTCGGGCGCGAAAGCTAGTCTCTCGTCCGACGTGAACACCATCCATGCCGCCGTCGGCTTCGCCATCGTGGGCGGTTGGTTCGTCTTCTTCGTGTGGGGGCTCATCGGCTGGCTGGCCAAGCGGGATCCCGGGGCGTGGTATTGGCGCTTCCTAGCCTTCCTCCAGCTGCTGTTAGCGCTTCAGCTCGCCGCGGGGGTGGTGCTTTTGGCTGCCGGTCGCACCCAGTCCCTTCTTCACTACGCCTATGGTCTGCTGTTCCCCGTCATCGCCGTAGTCGTGGCCCATGTGCTGGCTCGAGGGATGGAGCAGGGTCGCGACGCGTTGCTCGTGTTCGTGATCGGGTCGTTCGTCGTCTTCGGCCTCACCTTGCGGGCTCTGGCCACCGGCCTCGGTCTGGGCTGAGGCCGCGCTCAGCATCCCTCTCGAATCGATCCGGGCTCCACCACCAGGTCGGCAAACGAGCTGGAGGTCTTGCCGAACTCCCACCATCCCTTCACCCAGGGCTTGACGAAGGCCATGCTCCGTCCGTAGATGAGCGGGATGAGGGCCACGCGGTCAGCCACCGCCAGGCGATCGGCTTCGTGGAACAGTTCCAGCCGGCCCCGGTCTTGTCGCTCCTGGCGGGCCCGCTCGATCAGCTCGTCGAACGGCGGGTACGCAAAGCCTCCCTCGTTCGTCTTGCTGTCGGAGTGAAGCAGGAGGCGGAGGTAGTACTCGGGGTCGGGATAGCCGGGGAGCCATCCCGCCATCACGATGGGCGCAAGGTCGAACCGTTCGTGAAGGGTCGCCTGCGCCCACGTCCACCAGCGGGTCTCAACTCTCAAGTCCAACACGCGCTCCCAGGACGCAGCGACGGCTGCGATCATCGGGCCCATCTCGTCGAGGGCCGCCACTGCGATCTCACCGCCCACGCCGGAGCGGGTCAGGTGCTCTCGCGCTCGCTCAGGATCGAAGCGAGGGGCGATATCGGGAGTGTGCCCCTGCAGCGCAGGCGGCACGATTCCTCCGGTTGCGACCACCAGGTTCGCCGGGCAGGCCTCGCGGACGGAGTCCCGGTCGATCGCATGTGCCAGTGCCCGCCGGAACTCGACGTTCCCGGCCAGGAGGTGGTCGTGATCGAAAGCGAGGTATGCCGTCCAAGCTGCGGGCCCGAGTTTCACATGCTCAGGGAGAGAGGCGGTGACATCGGCGCGCAAGGGCGTGTAGCGGACGGTCACGACGTCGAAGGTTCCCTGTTCGAACGGTTCGAGGGCATCCTGCAACGCTGAACGGACGAACTCCACCCTGTCCACGTTTCCGGGGCGCACTCCCGTGTACGAGTCCTGGCGGACCAGGACCAGCCGATCCGCGGTGCGTTCGGCCTGACGGAATGGTCCGCTCACAACCTGCATGTGGGGCTCTATCCACGCGTCTCCGTCACGCTCGATCGCGTGCTGGGGCTGAGGGCCGCCGTCCGGGCGGTTCATCACGCTCATGAAATACGGAGCCGGGGCCACCAGGCGGAACTCCACGGTTCGGTCGTCCAGGGCTCGCACCCCGATCCGATCCGCGTCGCGGTTCCGACCAAGGTAATAGTCCTGTCCGTTCTCGAGGACGAAGTAGATGGCCACCGATGAGCCTGGGCTCTCGGGGTCGAGCACTCGCTTGATCCCGAACTCGACGTCCCTCGCGGTGAGGGGCTGTCCGTCGGACCACCGAAGCCCTTCACGGAGGTGGAACACGTACCGCAGCCCGTCGTCGGAGATCTCCCACCGCTCGGCCAGGGACGGGACGATCGTCCGCTCGGGCCACTGCTCGACGAGCCGGTCGAACACCTGCATGCAGAGCTGGATGTTCGGCCAGGCGATGGCCGACTTGGGGTCCGGGTCGTTGGGCAGGAAGCTCGTAGCCACCCGGAGCGCGGCGGCGGGAGGCTCGGGCCAAGCAGCCGGCGGGATCCATTGCTCGAACGCGCGTTGGTAGGTCGCGTTCGCCTCCCCGAAGCGCAGGGACGTGTGCAGGGCCAGGGCCAACTTGAACAGCACCAGGGCGATGGCCTGGCGTTCACCCCGCCGCTCCAGCAGGGGGAGCAGTGCCTGGTAATGCCCGATGGCCTCGTCCAGGGCGTACTCCTGCCTGGCCTTGTCTCCAGCCCGCGTCAGGTAAGCGATGGCCTTGTCCTCGTCTTCCGCCGAGAGCCAGTGGTGCGCAAGGAGGCCGTACACCTCCTCCTCGCTGCCTGCGTAGCGGCTCTCCAGCCACTCCGCAGCCTTACGGTGGAGGCGAGTCCGCTTGTCGGTGAGGATCGTCCGGTAGGCGGCTTCCTGGATCAGCACGTGCTTGAAGCGGTATTCCGGCTGGGGCCACCGGCGGGCCTCCCGGACCAGGTCGAGGCGCTGCAGCTCGTTGAGCGCGTCCCGCAGCCTGCCGTCCCCGTCGCTCACCCCTTCGAGCAGCGGGAGCCCGAAACGCCGCCCCAGTACCGAGGCCGCGGTGAGGACGTCGTGGCACTGCGGAGTGAGACGGTCGATCCGGGCAAGGATCACCTTCTCCACGGTCTGGGGGAGGTCGATCGGAACCTCGTGGTCGAATCGCCAGTCACCGCCGTCCCTTACCAGGGCTCCGGCGTCCGCGAGCATGCCGACGAGCTCCTCGAGGTAGAACGGGTTTCCCTCAGCGTCCTCCAGAATGCGCTTCTCCAGCTCATCGGGAAGGGTTCTCTCTCCGACCAGCGCGTGGAGCAGCTCGCGGTCGGCCTGGCCCGAGAGCGCCTCCAGGGCGACGTCCCGGGTACGGTGGGCGAAACGACGAGCGGCGGCCTCCTTGACGCCCCAGAACGGGTGATCGCGCTCGGACCGTCCCACGATGACCAGCAGCACGGCCGCCTCCTCGGTGAGAGGCAGGAGCCGCTCCGTGAGCTGCACGGATGTGGGATCGGCCCAGTGGAGGTCATCGATCGCAATCACTACCGGCCGGTCCATGGCCAGCCGTTCGAAAAGGCTCCGCACGACCTCGAAGGTCCGATATTGGAGCGCCTCGGGAGAGAGCTCGGCGAGCCGGCTCGAGGCATCGAGCTCGAGGGACGATCCCAGCATGGCCCCGAGGTAGGGGTAGATCTCGAGGGCTCGCTCTTCGAACAAGCGCTCGAGGTTTCGCCGAAGAGTGACTCGCACTCGCAGCTCCGGCTCGTCCACGCCCGCTCCCAGCCAGTCTCGGAGAAGGTCGCGAAACGGCCAGTAGGGAAGCGATTCGCCGTAGGAGACGCACCGTCCCTCTGCCCACAGCGGCTCGCGCTCGGAGGCGGAGCGACCGAGAGAGTCTCTAAGCTCGATCAGGAGTCGGGTCTTGCCGATCCCCGCCTCGCCGGTGACGAACAGGATCCCACCGGAACCGCCGAGTACCTCCTCCAGCGCCTCCTGGCCCATGGAAAGCTCTCGGTCTCTGCCGATGAGAGGGGCGTGGAGGCTTGCCGGGCCCTTGAGCCTGGCGGATACGAGTACTGCCCGAGCGACGGGGTACGCCAAGACCGGATCGGCCTTGCCCTTGACGGAGAGCTCGCGGAGCGATTCCCACTCGAACAGCGAGGCCACCAGGCGATGCGTGTCGGTGCCGACGAGCACGGTGCCCGGCAGGGCCGCCGCCTGGAGCCGGGCTGCTGTGTTGACGGTGTCCCCGAAGGCTCCGTACTCGATCCGCTGCCCGGTGCCGACCGGGCCGAGCACCACCGGGCCCGTATTCACGCCGACTCGGACCCCGAACCCCTCGATTCGCCAAGCTCGGGCCACGTCTTCTCCGTACGCCTCGAGCTCCTGGATGATCTTGAGCGCCGCCCTGACGGCACGTTCGGGGTCGTCCTCATGGGTCGCTGGAGCTCCGAAGAGAGCCAGCACGCCATCCCCGGCCAGGTCCTTGACCGTGCCTCCGAACTCCTCGACTGCCCGGACCATGCGGGCCACGGCCTCGCCCACGATCAGCTTGACCTCCTCTGGGTCGAGGCGTTCGGCGAGTGCGGTAGAGGCAACCAGATCGGCGAATACGGCCGTGACGACCTTGCGCTCTTCTCGCATACCGACGGGTGGAGAAGATTCTTCCGGCATGACAGTTCATATTCTGGCCGGTCTCCGCATGGCCGGGAAGGGCGTACCCTCGAGGCGTGCGGATCCGCTATGCGCAGTGGGACGGGACACAGGACCCGCTCGGCCCGGACCTGTCGACGGGCGACCTCATGGAGGCGATGTCGAACGACCTGCTCTCCGGGCGAGGCGCCGATCGGGCCCTGTCCCGGCTGATCAGACGCGGGATGCGGGGGCGCTTCACCGGGCTGGACGCGCTACGGGCCCGCCTGCAACAAGCGCGCCGCCGGGAGCAGGATCGACTGAACTTGCAGGGGCCCCTCCAGCAGATCCAGGCGCGCCTGGAAGAGATCCTCGAGGCCGAGCGCCGCAGGCTCTCCCTCAGTCCGGAGGACGACGCCCGTCTGCGCGAGCAGTTCCTGGAGTCGCTTCCCCCGGACGCCGCCGGGGCCATCAAGGAGCTCAGGGAGTACCGCTTCGTCGACCCCGAGGCGCAGCGGAAGTTCGACGAGCTCATGGATTGGCTCGAACAGCAGGTCCTCGGCTCCTACTTCAGAAAGATGGCCCAAGGCATGAAGAGCTTGTCGCCCGAACAGCTGCAATCGTTCAAGGACATGCTCGCCGACCTGAACTCGATGATCGAGGCGCGGGACCGGGGGGAGGCCGTCGATTTCGAAGGCTTCATGAGGAGACACGGGGACCTCTTCCCCGACCAGCCGAAGACGATGGACGAGCTGCTCGAGAGCATGGCCCGGCGAATGGCCGCGATGTCACGCCTGATGGCGTCCCTCTCGCCCGAACAACGGGCCGAGCTCGAGGCACTGGCCCGTGAGGTGCTGGAAGACCTCGACCTCGCGTTCGAGCTGGACCGCCTGGCCCGTTCCCTGTCGGAGCTCTACCCCCGCATGCCCTGGGACGATCCCGCCCTCATGGGGGGAGACCAGTCGCTCCCCATGCAGGCCACCGTGGACGCCCTGGAGCGCCTGTCGGACTACGAAGAGCTGGATCGGTCGATGCGCGGGGACTACGCGGGCGCGGCGCTGGAGGACGTCGACGAGGACCGGCTGCGCCGCACACTGGGAGAGGCCGCCGTCCGGGACATCCGGCGGCTGAAGGATGTGGAACGCGCCCTCGAACGCGTCGGCCTGGTGACGCGATCGGGTGGCCGGCTGCGTGTTACCCCGCGTGGCGCCCGGAGGTTGGGAGAGAGAGCCCTGGTCCGGCTCTTCGAGCAGCTTCGGCAGGACCGGGAGGGCGCGCACGACGCTCGGAAGGCCGGCGGCGTTGCCGAGCCCACCGGAGGGACCCGGCCCTGGAGGTTCGGTGACAGCGCCCAGATCGCGGTTCAGAAGACGGTGTTCAACGCGGTCCTCAGGGGAGGACCATCGGGCCGTCCTCGGCTGCGGCCGGAAGACTTCGAGTTGGTGGAGGGGGAGAAGCGCACCGAGGCGGCGACCGCGCTGCTGCTCGACCTCTCGTTCTCCATGCCGCTCCGCGGTCACTGGGTGCCGGCGAAGAAGATGGCCCTCGCTCTGCACGCCCTCATCGAGGGCCGCTATCCGAACGACCGTCTGTACCTGATCGGCTTCTCCGACTACGCGCGTCAGATACGGCCCGAGGACCTGGCCGGCACGGGGTGGGAGCGGGTGTACGGGACCAACATGCAGCACGCGTTCAACCTGGCGGGCCGGCTGTTGGCGAATCATCCTCGCGCCAGCAGGCAGGTGATCATGGTCACCGACGGCGAGCCGACCGCTCACCTCGAAGAGGGCGAGGCCTTCTTCTCGTGGCCTCCGGTGCCGGAGACGATCCGCAGGACGCTGTCCGAGGCGATGCGCCTGGCCAAGACGGGCGTGACGATCAATGTGTTCATGCTGGAAGACACGGCCAGCTTGGCGCGGTTCATGCAGCGACTGGCCCGTCTGACCAGAGGACGCGTGTTCCAGACCGCCGGCGAGGGACTGGGAGAGTTCGTGATCCGCGACTACGTCGCCCGTCGTGGCAGCTGACCCTAGCCCTGCACTCGGTCCGTGACCCGGATGAAGCTATAGAGGTGCTTGAGGTCGGGAAAGATGTGGTTGTCGTCCGGGAGGAGCTCCAGGCCGGCGTCGAAGTACAGGTTGAACAGCAGCCGGAACGTGTTGACCGGAGTGATCGACGGATAAAGGCCGGGCTTCTCGACGCCCGGAAGATGAAAAGCGTTCAGGATGCTGAACTTCTGCTTGATCTGGTCAGGGCGAGTTTGCCAATCCTCCGAGAAGGGACCTTCATCGGCTTGGATGATGATCACCGGGCGCGATTCCTCGGGACCTTCCAGAAGCCGATCCACGGCCTCCAGGACTTTCTGGTTCGTGAACATGAGCTGCTCGGTGTAGTTCTGCTCCAACGTCCTGGACTCCTGAGCCTTGCGCGAGATGAATCCGCCGTTGCGGTCGAATAGATACGGCTCGTGGGGCAGCAGGATGTGGGCGAAAACGAACGTCGGGCCGCCCAACTCTCGGGTCTCCGCGAGCTTCTCGAACTGGAAGAGCGGGCGTAGGTACTCCCGATGTCGGTGGTCCAGCCTGTCGATGGCGCCCCCGAACGCCGGGAGGATCGTGGATTCGAGCACGGCGGACGAGAATTCGCTCAAATCCCCCTTCAGCCGCACGTTCAGGTCCGCCTGGGGGTTGGTGGCGGTGGGCTGCCACCTCGACCCGATGTGCACGTACCGATATCCCCTCGACTTGAGGAAGCTCCCGACCTCGTGGTTCTGCAGCAGCTCGTAGATGGGGCCCCAGTTGTCCGGGGTGCCTCCTCCGTCCAGGCCGTTGAGAAACTCGAGGTTGAGCGAGGAGGCCAGGGAGTGGGCCGTCTTCGGATAGTTCGCCGTGCTGTCGGAGGCCACGTAGAACCCCCGGTCCTCCAGTGAGTCCAGGAAGGGCCGGTTGTCGAAGCCGAACTGACCTCGCAAGGCGGGCTCTCCACCGTAGCGGTCCAGGATGATGTAGTAGATGTCTGGCTTGCCCGCCGTGTCGGGCGACGCCGAGACGCCGAGGTTCCTCACTTCTTGGGCCAAGGTGGGCGACACGTCACCCCCCGAACGCAGCTCGTACCAGCCGATCGTCGCCAGGTTGCTGAGGACCAGCACGGCCGCAGCGATGTTGAGCCCCTTGGTGAGGAGCGCGGTGCGTCTTCCGGCTCGGACCGCCGCGATGACGCCCAGGACGGCCAGGGCTCCCCACATCGGTAGCAGGTAGAGATGGCGACCAAGCTCCACCCCTCCGATGGCCCAGCCTTCGATCCGAAGGAAGATCTGCCCGTACGAGAAGAACAGGAGCACAAGGACCGTCGCCACCAATCCAGCCCTCAGCCCATCCCCCCGTAGCGCAAGCCAGGCGACTAGCATCGCCAGGCCCGCGCCTGCCATGAGCCCGATCAGCCAGGGCAAGACGTCGGTGAGAGGCACCGCGTATTCGACGTTGGAGGCGTAGACATAGAGCACGGGGAAGGCCGCCAAGAGGAAGGGATGAATCACCGGCGGTCGCTTCTCTCGGTGCCCGCGCTGGGGCTGGCCTTCCGCGCTTGACTCAGTGTCCATCGGACCGTCGGCCTCGCATCAGATACAGGACCCGCTGGGAGCCTCTGATCGGCTCACGCCGTTCGATCGCGAACTCGGCCTCGAACGCCTTCTCGAAGCCTTCCTGAGTGTAGTCGGGAAAGACGTCCTCTCTGGTGGCCAAGAGGATCTGGGCCATGGGATCACTCTTCGGGACGAACTCCACGGCCAACCATGTACACATGCCCCTCAGGAAGCCCGCCAGTCGATCCAGCGGGACGTTGTTCCCGATCACCAGATGATGGATCAGCGCAAGCGCCAGCGCCATGCCGGCGGGCTTCCGCTCGAGCAGCGAGAGGCGCTCCCGGTTCTCCCATCCGATGCTGGGGCTGGGATTGGTGAGGTCCATGATCAGGGGAAGGACGCCCATCTCGGACTCCGTTACCACCCTCCGGTAGCTCACCTCCACCGCGGCCGGGTCCATGTCGAACGAGATCGTGGGGATGCCCTTGTCCGACGCCACGCGGCTGAACAGGCCCGTGTTCGCCCCGAGATCCCATACGTGCCTCGGGTCTGCCACCTGGATGAACGCGGCGACCAGGCTCATCTTGTGGTCCAGAGCCTCGGGAGTGTAGCTCAGGGCCTCCGCGTAGTAGCCGGACCACGCAGACGGGCCGGGCTGCCAGCTGAGCTTCCGCACTGCCGCAGTGAGGCTGTCGATCAGCCCCCGGAAGGCGCGGAGGGTGAAGGGTCGATTCGTCGTTCGGCCCGTCGCGGGGGCTCGCGCCTGCCGGCGCTGGCTCCGAGCGTGGAGAAAGATGTGCAAGAGAAGAGGGAAGCGGAAGCGCGCGCGCATGGGGAGGAGGGTCGCGGCCAGGTCCATGGGGATGCCATCGATATGGATGCGGGAGAGCTGGCCCAGCCGGGCATCCCTGTAGCTGATGAGGGCCAGGGGCGCAAGGAAGTGCTGGCAGAACTGGCGATAGGCGACCCAGGGAGCACCTTCCCGTAGCTTCTCGAACGAGAGCGTGTCGATCAGCACGGGCCGTCCTCGATGGAACTGGATGTTGTAGGCGCTGGCGTCGCGAAGAGACATGTCATGGTCCATCGCCGTTCGCTGGATCGCGAGCGTCGTCAGGGCGGCGTCCTTCAGCTGGCTGAAGCACCACTCATACGGGTAGGAGATGAACTCGACGTGCTCGGGTCGGATCACCCTGTAGGCGCCGTCGGCGACCGCGTAGCCCGCGTCGACCTCGTCGTGGGGAATCATCAACCCGGCCTCGACCAGGGTCGCATACAGGCCCGATCGCATCAGGTGGTCGTAGGAGTCCCGGTACGGGAGATTGATCTGCCGGTACAGGCCGTCCGGGCGCGAGAAAAGGAACCCGCTGGGGTCGCGAAAGGAGCCCGGGACGACGGAGGGGATCAGTCTTCCCGGGCCGATGGGCCCACCGGATGGGGCTCTGTCCGAGACGATCGGCGAGTGAAGAAGGCCCAGATCCGCCTCCAGAATGCCTTGACCGCCACCGCGGCCCCCAGCAGCCCGCCGATCAGGACCTGGAACAGAAAGCTGCCGGATCCCGGGTCGATGTACGCGTGAGCCGGAGGGATCGCGATCATCGTGAGATAGACGAGCAGAATGCCGGTCCAGAACATTCCGGATCTGCGGCCACGCATTCGCTTCCCTCCCTTGAGGCTCGGATCGCGGCGGATTCTACCTCACGTTCGCCTGGACGCCATTTTGTCAGTCCCCGGGGGCTGGCGAACACATCCTGGCGAAAATAGGCTGTTTGGCTCGATGGCGGATCCGTTCACTCCCGAAGAGGTCGACCGAGCCCGGCGCTATCACCGGGCGGGTTACCTGACCCTCCCCCTGGGCGTGGTCCTCTCGGTGACCACACTGGTGGTGCTCTCTTTCGGCTCCTGGGGCGACCGGCTCTACCGGCTGCTCGGGCCGTTTCCCTGGTGGGGGAGGACGCTAGCCTTCGCCGCCGTCGTCGTGGCGATCTCGTTCGCGGTTCGCCTTCCTCTGTCGCTCTGGCGCGGTTACCTGCACGAAAGGAAGTGGGGATTCTCGACGCAGAGGCTCCTCGGCTGGTTCGCAGACCGGGCGAAGGGCCTGGTGGTCGGTCTGGTGCTCATTTCTGGAGCCATGCTCGGGCTGATCCTTCTTGCCCGGGTGTTTCCAGGGGGCTGGCCCCTGGCGGCGGCGCCTGCAGGCGCGTGCTTGATTCTGGTCTTGAGCTTCGTGGCTCCGGTCATCCTCGAGCCGATCTTCCATCGGTTCGCCCCAGTCGCGGAGCAGCGACTGGCCGAGGACCTTCGTGCTCTCGCTGCGAGGGCGGGCGTGCCGGTGAGAGACGTCCTCGCGGCCGACGCCAGCCGCCGGACCCGCAAGGAGAACGCGTACGTCTCTGGCCTGGGCCGAACCAGACGGGTGGTGGTCTACGACACTCTTTTGGCCCGGGCCCGGCCGCAGGTTCGTCTGGTGGTCGCCCACGAGCTGGGGCACCGACGGATGCGACATGTCGCCAAAGGAACGGCGCTGGGCATGGCCGGCATCATCCTGCTCGTGTTTGCCCTGTGGGCCCTGCTTCGAGACGAGGGGATCCTGGGCGCGATCGGGGCTCGCGCCGCGGGCGATCCGCGGGTCGTCCCGTTCGTCCTCCTGGTTGGGACCGCATTGAATCTGCTCTCCCTGCCGCTCCGAAGCGCGTTGTCACGCAGGTGGGAAAGGGATGCCGATCGTTTCTCGCTTGAGTTGACGCAAGACGCGCAGGTGTTCGAGGACAGCCACCGCGCCTTGGCTCTGGCGAACCTCTCGGATCTGGCTCCGCCCAGGTTCGTCTACCTCGCGCTGTTCACACATCCCAGCCCGCCGGAGCGGATCGCCGCCGCCCGCCGGTGGGCTCGGCAGGCGCGGCCCCCTCCCACCACAGCGTAGCGACCGGGCGGTCGGTGAAGCCGAAGCGCCCGTCCCGCTCCACGATCCTGTGGCCGATGGCGGCTGCGATCTCGCTGTCGCGCTCGGAGCCCAGGCACAGCATGCGTCGCACGGAAGCGACGAGGTCGCCCCGTGTGGGGAAGCCTCCGGGTCGGGGAGCGTTCCAGTCGTGGCGCGAGGGATGCAGGCCGGCCTCGCGGAGTACCTCCTCGGCATCGTCGGCCGTCGGCGTGGTGGGCCGGGCCACGCCATGGAAGCGCATCCAGAGGTCGTTCATCGCTTGGAGCGGATGCGCCACCGTCATCTCCACCACCACACGACGCCGCGCATGGTCGGTCAGCCGGAGGGCGAACGTCCTGAGGTCGGGGGCGTTGTACACAACGTGGTGGCATACCACCACGTCCGCAACCGGCGACCGATCCGCAACGTCCGGCCAGGTCCCCTCGATCGTCGTCGCCAGCACCCCCGAGGCCTCCGCGTGCTTGGTGAACTCCTCGAGCATCGCCGGGGAGGTGTCCACGCCGATCAGGCGGGAGGCCCGGCCGGCCAGGGGAAGTGAGGCCGCTCCCGCGCCACAGCCGACGTCCAGGACCGTTCCCCACTCGGGTAGCTCTTCCCGGGCACGCTGGTTGGAGAACGTCAGCTGCTTGGCGGCGGCCTGGGCCCTGCTCGTGAACAGGCCGACGGGGAACGCCCATGGCGACTCCGGAGCGGCCCGAAGGATGTTCTCGGGGATCGCCCATGCCCCCAGGGCATCCCGCCAGCGCTCTGCCGCCGTCGACATCGCTGCGACGCTAGCAAGAGTCCCCGGTCGAGGGCCTGAGCCCCGGGAAGTCACGGAGACGTCAGCAGCTCCGGGGCCTGGGGACCGGCCGTCAACAGGAGCGAGCGATACCTGGGCGGCCATCCAGCCGGCCGGCCGCCTGCCTTGGAGAGGAGGACCGCCACCGCCACTCCACGGACCGCCACCTCGCCGCGGCACGACATCTCGAACCGATAGGTGACCGAGGTTTCCCCGACCGAGCTCACCGCGAGACTGATGTCGACGAGGTCGCGGAACTGTAGGGGGCGCTCGAAGTCGGCCTCGATGTGAGCGCGGGGAAGGCGCCCGTAGACACGGTGAAGTATCCCCAGGCGCTCCAGGAGCGCGGTCTCCGCGACCTCGATGAACCGGAAGGCGGCGGTGTTGTGGTAGGCGCCCGAAGCATCCGTGTCGGGCCATTCGATCCGACGTTGGACCAGGATGCTGGCCGGCGAGGAGGGCATTGGAGCCTATTCTGTAGCGTCCTGGCCCGAGTGGCGACGGAGGGTCGGCGTGAAGGTCGGAGTGGGACTGCCCAACACCATCCCGCTGATGGACGGGCCGGTGGCGGTCGAGTGGGCCCGCCGAGCCGAGCGAGGTCCGTTCTCCAGCCTGGGGGTACTGGACCGGGTGCCCTACGATAGCTTCGATCCCTTCGTCACGCTGGCCGCCGCTGCCGCTGCGACCAACCGCATAACGCTGGTCACCATGGTGGTGATCGGGCCACTCCGTGGTTCCGTCCTCCTGGCCAAGCAAGCGGCCTCGGTCGATTCGATCTCCGGTGGGAGGCTCGTGCTGGGGCTGTCGATTGGGGCTCGCCGCGAGGACTACCTGACCGCACGGGTCGACCATCGAATCAGGGGCCGCAGACTCTCGGAACAGCTGTCGGCCCTCAGATCCCACTGGGAACAGGAGGCGTTCGTCCCGGGTACCGTCCCTCGTGCCGGGGCCCCGAAGCTCCTGGTCGGTGGGCTCACCGGGGAGGCGTTCGGCAGGATGGCCCGGTATGCCGACGGCTACGTGCACGGCGGTGGTCCCCCTCGGGCCTTCGCCGGCGCCGCCTCGAAGGCGAGGGCCGCCTGGACCCAACTCGGCCGTCCCGGGCGCCCCGCGCTTTGGGGGCAGGGCTATTTCGCCCTGGGAGGAGGATCCGCCGGACCGGGCGCCGACTACCTGAGGGACTACTACGCCTTCACCGGTCCCTTCGCGGAGAAGATCGCCGCGGCGAACCTCACCACCCCCCAGGCAATCATGGACTTCGTGCGGGGCTACGAGGAGGCGGGATGCGACGAGCTGGTCCTCCTGCCGACGGTCCCGAGCATCGAGCAGGTGGACCGTCTGGCGGAAGTCGTGGGCTAGGGGAGGGTGCGGTGCGGATCGTGACCCTGGGAGGGGGGCCGGCAGGACTGTACTTCAGCCTGCTCATGAAGAAGGTGGATCCTGATCACCAGGTCACGGTGGTCGAGCGCAACCCCCCCGACGCCACGTACGGCTGGGGGGTGGTCTTCTCGGAGGAGACGCTCGGCGCGCTGCGGGATGCCGACCTCCAGACGTTCGAGGAGATCCAGGACAGCTTCGCGAAGTGGAACGCCATCGACGTCCACTACCGGGACCGGACCATCCGCTCCCGCGGGCACGCGTTCTCCGCCATCTCTCGCGTGAAGCTCCTGAACATCCTGCAGCGCCGGTGCGCCGATCTCGAGGTCGACCTGCAGTTCCTGACAGAGGTCACGGATCCGCAGACGCTGCTGGAGGCCGACCTCGTCGTCGGGGCGGACGGGGTCAACAGCGTGGTCCGAGGACGCTTCGCCGATCGCTTCCTGCCCGCGCTCGACGTGCATACCACCAGGTTCGTCTGGTTCGGCACGGACCTGGTGTTCAAGGCCTTCACCTTCATCTTCCGCGAGAACGAGCACGGGCTGTTCCAGGTGCACGCCTACCCCTTCGACGCGCAGACCAGCACGTTCATCGTCGAATGCCCCGAGTCCACGTGGGCACGGGCTGGGCTCGATGGAGCCACGGAGGTGGAGAGCATCGCCTACTGCGAGAAGCTCTTCGCCGACGATCTCGCCGGACACTCGCTTCTTTCGAACCGGTCGCTCTGGATCAACTTCATCACGGTCAAGAACCAGACCTGGCACCACCGCAACGTCGTCCTGCTGGGCGATTCGGCCCATACCGCTCACTTCACCATCGGCTCGGGGACGAAGCTCGCCATGGAGGATGCCGTCGCCTTGTCCGAAGCTCTTCGCCGGCACGCCAACCTGGAGACCGCTCTCACCGACTTCGAGATGGAGCGTCAGCCGGTCGTGGAGCGTTTCCAGGAAGCCGCCCTGGAGAGCTCCGCGTACTTCGAGAACGTGAGCCGGTACGCGACGTTCGACCCGATCCAGTTCGCCTTCAACCTGCTCACCCGGAGCGGGAGGATCACCCACCTCGAGCTCGAGAAGCGCGACCCCGACTTCGTCGCGAGGGTCGATGGATGGTTCGCGGCCAACGCCACGGGAGACGATGAGGCCGAGGACGTCATCGCCCGCCCGCCCATGTTCTCGCCGCTCATATTGGGGGGAACGACGATCGCGAACCGCGTGGTGGTGTCCCCGACAGGTGAGGACGACGCCGCGGAGGGGGAGCCGAGCGCCGGCCACGCCGAACGATTGCTGCTCGCAGCCCGGTCGGCGGCGGGGCTCGTGCTGACCGAGCCCGTCGCGGTCTCGGCACACGCGCGGATCACTCCCGGAACGCCGGGGCTCTACGAAGATCGCCACGGCGACGCATGGCGGCGGATCGTGGAGGAGATCCATCGCATACCGGCGGCCCGGGTGGCCATCCGACTGGTGCACGCGGGGGCCCGGGGGGCGACCCGCCCCCGGCGGTGGGGCGTGGACCGGCCGCTCCGAGACGGAGCCTGGCCGCTGCTGGCCCCGTCGGCCGTGCCCTACACGAGAGGGAGCCAGGTGCCTCACCCCATGACTGCCGACAAGATGCAGGACGTCAGGGACGATTTCGTTCGGGCCGCCGAGCGTGCCGCGGAAGCCGGGTTCGATCTCCTCGAGCTGGACATGGGGCACGGGTACCTCCTGGCGAGCTTCCTGTCTCCGCTTACCAACCGGCGGTCCGACGCGTACGGGGGCTCCTTGGAGAATCGCATGCGCTATCCGCTCGAGGTCATGGACGCCGTCCGCGCGGTCTGGCCGGGCGACCGCCCCCTCGGCGCTCGGCTGAACGTGACCGATTGGGCAGCGGGGGGCTTCGACGTGGACGAGGCGGTGTGGGTCTCCGGGGTGCTGGGGGAGCACGGTTGCGATCTCATCGAGGTGGCGGCCGGCCAGACGATCGAGCACGACAAGCCTCAGTACGGGCGATTCTTCCTCGTCCCGTACAGCGACCGCGTTCGAAACGAAGCCAGCATCCACACCCTGGCCTCCGGCGGCCTCACCACGGCAGACGAGATCAACACGATCCTCGCGGCGGGCCGGGCCGACCTGTGCGTACTGGACCGCCGAGCGGCCCCGGGTCGCTAGCCCGCGCTCTCTATGCGGTCGCCGCTCAAGCCGAGCTAGAGCCGCTCCGAGGAGGCCACTGGTAGCCCTGCCACGGGTCGTAGTCCACCTCGAGCGCCTCCTGATGAGGGCGCTCGGCCTCAGGCACGTTCCTCAGATTCAGCCGGATTCGCGTCCAGGTGGTGCTTCGCCCCCGCATCGAGTCCACCAGCAGATCGGCAGGCTCCAGGTACGACCACACCCCGGGATGCCGCGCCTTCCAACGCTCCAGTCCCTCCATCGCCTCCTCCTCGGTGGCCGCCCGAGCGATCTCGATCAGGGGCATGGTCGTCCGCCGCCGTCCCGTCGGTCCGGCGGCCTTTCCCGGCGCGGGAGGCGGCACCATCCCTTCTCGCACCTGTGTGCCGGTGGCCCTTCGTCGCTTGGACGGCTGGACCCGGGGCGGCTCGCCCGCCTGCTTGGCGAAATGGGGCGGCCACGGGGCGTCGGCGAAACCGGCGGCTTCGTGCTGGGCCGCCAGCTCCAGGAGCGGTTCCAGCGAGCCGGCGGCCTCGTCGATCCCCTCCGAAGGGTCGCCGAGTCGGGCAAACCGCTCCGGAACGGTGTCGATCGTGAACGCAGCAGGGTCGCAATCGGGCGCCTCGTCCCAGCTGATGGGAGTGGACACTCGAGCATCGGGGGTCGGGCGAACCGAATAGGCGGACGCGACCGTCCGATCCTTTGCGTTCTGGTTGTAGTCGAGGAAGACGCCGTGGCGTTCTTCCTTCCACCACTTGCTGGTGGCAAGCTCCGGCACCCGCCGTTCGACCTCTCGGGCCAGGGCCAGGGCCGCGCGGCGTACTTCCGTGAAGGACCACCGGCGCTCGATCCGGCAGTAGACGTGGAACCCTCGCGAACCTGACGTCTTGGGCCATCCCACCAATCCGAAGTCCTCGATGGCCTCCTTGGTCACCAGGGCGACGTCCCGGATCTGTGCCCATTCCACGCCGGGGAGAGGGTCGAGGTCGACCCTGAGCTCGTTGGGGTGGTCCAGGTCGTCCGCACGGACCGGGTGCGGATTGAGGTCGATGCACCCGAGGTTGACCACCCAGGCAAGCTGCGCGGCATCCCGGACCACGATCTCGTGGGCCGTCCGGCCGGATGGGAAGCTCAGCTCGACCATCTCGACCCAGTCGGGCCGCGACTCCGGGGCCCGTTTCTGGAAGAAGAACTCGCCCTCGGCCCCGTTGACGTACCGCTTCAGGGCCATGGGACGTCCCGCCACCCCGCGAAGAGCGCCGCCGGCCACGGCCAGGTAATAGCGAACGAGGTCCAGCTTGGTGTGCCCGGTGCGCGGGAAGAAGACCTTGTCCGGATTGGTGACGGTCACGTCACGGCCGTCGACGGGCAGGATCTCCTTTCGGCCCGGCATGTCCACACGATACGGCGTGCCGACTCGGCCGTAGACTGCCTCTCGTGCCTGTCTGCCGTCACCCTGGGGGCTCGCCCCGAGGAGGGCGAGGGGATCGTCGCCGGTGACGTCGTCAACACCGCTGCACGCCTCCAGCAGGCCGCGCCCACCAACGGGGTAGTGGTGGGCGAGGTCACCTTCCGCGCTACCAAGGACGTCATCGAATACGAAGAAACCGAACCGGTCCTGGCGAAGGGGAAGGCCGAGCCGATCCCGATCTGGCTCGCCAGGGCCCCCCGGACCCGATTCGGTGTGGACGTCGAGCAGGCGGATCGCGCCCCGTTCGTTGGGCGGCACGATGAGCTGGAGCTCATGAAACGGACGTTCGCCCGAACGGTGAACGAGTCGGGGGTCCAGGTGGTCACCGTGACGGGTGAGCCGGGCGTGGGCAAGACGCGGCTGGTCTGGGAGCTCCGAAGCTTCCTCGACAACCAGCCGGGCCTCGTCTACTGGCGCCAGGGCCGCTGCCTCCCATACGGCGAGGGCGTGACGTTCTGGGCGCTCGGCGAGATGGTCAAGGCCCAAGCCGGGATCCTGGAGTCCGACGACCCGGAGCAGGCCGCACAGAAGATCGAGGTGGCGGCGCGGGCGGTGGCCACCGACTCCTCGGAGCAGGAATGGCTCGAGGCCCGGCTCTCTCCACTGGTGGGCATCGGCGGGCCCGACGGCGGCAGGGTCGCCGAGCGAGACGAGTCCTTCGCGGCCTGGCGTCGGTTCCTGGAGGCCATCGCCGCGCTCCGGCCGCTCGTTCTCGTGTTCGAGGACCTTCACTGGGCCGACCTGGCGCTGCTCGACTTCGTGGAGCATCTCGTTGACTGGTCCACCGAGGTGCCACTGCTCGTGCTCTGTACTGCCCGGCCGGAGCTGTACGAGCGGTACCCTGCGTGGGGGGGCGGCAAGCGAAACTCCACCACGCTGGCGCTCCCTCCCCTCGCGGAGCAGGACACGGCGCACCTGATCTCCGTCCTTCTGTCCCAGGCGGTGCTTCCGGCGGAGGTGCATGCCGCCTTGCTCGAGCGGTGCGGCGGCAATCCCCTCTATGCGGAGGAGTTCGTCCGGATGCTGCTGGACCGCGGGATCCTGGAACGTCGCGGGCGGACGGTCCGGATCGCGCCGGGCTCCGAGATCCCCGTCCCCGAGACAGTGCAGGCCCTCATCGCCGCCCGCCTCGACACCTTGCCTCCCGAGCGGAAGTCACTCCTCCAGGATGGCTCGGTGGTGGGGAAGGTGTTCTGGTCGGGAGCGGTGGCGTTCATGGGCGGGATCGACGAGAGGACGGCGAGAGCCGAGCTGCACGAGCTGGGCCGCAAGGAACTGCTCCGTCCGGCCAGGACTCCATCGGTGAAGGATCAGGCGGAGTATTCCTTCTGGCACATCCTCGTGCGGGACGTCGCCTACGGGCAGATACCTCGGGCCTCGCGAGGTCGCAAGCACCGGCTGGCGGCAGAGTGGTTAGAGCGAGTGGCCGGCGACCGGGTGGCCGACCTCGCGGAGTTTCTGGCCTTCCACTACGAGCGAGCTCTGGAGCTGGCCCGGTCGGCTGGCGAGACGGAGGAGGTCCCAGCACTGGAGGAAGGGACCTTGAGATTCCTCGTCATGGCCGGCGACCGCGCGTTCCATCTCGATCTCGGGAAGGCGTACGAGTTCTACCGGCGGGCGCTCGAGCTCATTCCGCCCGAGCATCCGGATCGTCCGCGCGTCCTGGCCGAGGCGATGGACGCCGGTGGCGGCGCTGGCCTGCTTTCCCTGGACGAGGCGGAGCCTCGTTTCCTGGAGGCGATCGAGGCGTTCCGGACCCGGGGCGACCTCCTGGGCGCCGGAGATGCGGCGCTCAGGCTCGCGGGGTGGGTCTGGGTGCGGGGCGAGACTTCCCGGGCGGCGAGTATCGCTGGGGAGGCCGCCGACCTCCTCGAGCCACACGGCTCCACGCCACAACTCGCCGAGGCCTACAACGAGCTCGCCCGTTACGCCACGCTTGGCGGACGGCGGGATGAAGGCCTTCGATGGACCGAGCAGGCGCTCGCGATGGCCCGAGAGCTGGGCATCGGCAGGGTGGAGGCCAGGGCGCTCCAGTTCCGGGGAATCATCAGATGCGAGCGCGGCGACGTGGGGGGCCTGGAGGACCTCCGGGAATCGCTGCGCATGTGCCTCGAGTTGGGAGTGGGAGTGACATACGAGACGGGAACCGCGTACACGAACCTTGGAAGCGAGTTGTGGATGATCCAGGGACCGGCCAGCGCCCTGGAGATCTATCGCGAAGGGGTCGAATTCGCCACGCGGCGCCGATACGCCGCGCAGGTCGCGTGGATAAGGGCGGAGATGCTCTGGGCGCTGTTCGACCTCGGCGATTGGGACGAGGTGTTGAGAGTCGCGGACGAGCTGCTCGAGTGGGATCCGGCCGGCGCTCGAACCCAGCAGGGGGTGTTCGCCCTCTCCTACAAGGCCCGGGTGCTCGTTTCGCGAGGCGAGGTGTCGGAGGCCATTGGTCTCTGCGCCCACCTCCTCCCTCGAGCCAGGACCATCAGGGACCCGCAGGTGCTCGGGCCGGCGCTGGAGGTGGCCGCCCTGGTCGAGCTGGCCCGAGGGGACCAGGGCGGTGTGCCGGCGGCCGCCGCGTTGATCGAAGAGCTCAACCGAGAGCAAGGTGCGTTGCTGTTGACGCACGGTTTGACGGCGGCGAACGCTGCACGTGTGCTCGTTGCCGCCGGAAAGCCGGAGCGGGCGAAGGCGTTCCTGGAGAAGGCGGCCGGGGGAGTCGGGCGCGCGGAACACAACGTGCTTACGGGGCGAGCCGTCCTGGCGGAGTCGCTGGGCGATCTGAGGGAAGCGCTGGAGCTGTACTCCGACGCCGCAGCGCAATGGGCCCGCTTCCGGATCCCGTTCGAGCAGGCTTTGGCTCTGCTCGGGGTAGGGCGGTGCCTGGTGAGCCTGGGCCGACCGGGCGAGGCCGCGGAACCTTTGCGGGAGGCCCGCGACATCTTCACCCCGCTCGGAGCTCGGCCCGCGCTCAAAGAGACCGACGAGCTGCTCGAGCGGGCGGTGGCCCGGACGTCCTGAGGGTCGCTCCTGGTCAGGCGCCCAGCTCGTAGACCTGGCCCGGGTCCATGTCGAGGCCGTTCATGACCTGCCACAGGGCGGCCAGGGCCTTCTGCGCGTTGCGTCGGGCGAAGGGCGGTAGGTCGTCGCCGTGCATCTCGATCACGCTCGCCAGCTGCCGGTAGCAGTCTACGAGCTTGCCCTCGGCCCCGGTCAGCTCGACGCCCATGTGGTTCTCCATCACGTCTGCCTCCGCTCGTCTTCGGTGCCGATCACGATCCGTTCGTCCAGCAATCGCTTGGCCTTCAGCTCGAAGCGGGGGAGCGTGCCGTTCTCCGCCTGCTTCACCCCGAATCGCAGGCCCTCATGGGACTCGGCCAGCTCCTTCCCGAGTTGCTCAAGCAGTGCGTCGGCATCCGGCCTGGGATCCGGAATCTCCACCAGGATCTCGATCTCGTCCCGCCGTCCTTCCGCGGTGTACAGGTGGATCTGGAACTCGTCGATCTCGGGATGCTCCCGGATGATGGCCTCCACGGCCCGGGGGTACACGTTCGTCCCGCGGACCAGCTTCATGTCGTCCACTCGTCCGCGGATCCCGCCGTCGTACAGGTCCCACGTGCGGCCGCACCGGCAGTTCGTCCCCGGCACTTTTACCACGTAGTCGCGGGTCCGATATCGCAGCACCGGGATGAATCCGCGGCCGAAGGAGGTCACCACCCGCTCGCCCATCTCTCCGTAGGGGAGCGGCTTGTCGCCTTCGGGGTCCAGGACCTCTTCGATGTAGTTGTCCTCGATGATGTGCGTACCGCCTGGCTGCTCGGCGCACTCGAAGATCATGATCGTGCCGAGCTCGGTCATCCCCGCGGTGTCCCCGGCCTTGGCCCCCCACTCGGCCTCGATCAGCTTCTTGGTGGCCGGGATCGACCCGGCCGGCTCGCCGGAGAGGATCAGCTTCTCGACGGGCCCGGCCGCCAGGTCGATGCCCATCGTCTTGGCCTCCTGGGCCATGCGCAGCGCGTAGGTCGGAGTGGAGCACACGACCGTGGCGCCCATGTCCATGATCTGCTTGACTCGCTGCTCGGTGGTCAGGGCTCCTCCGGGCAGCGTGAGGCAGCCCATCTTCTCGCAGGCGTAGTGGAGCCCCCAGAAGCCGATGAACGTGCTGTAGCCGAAGGCCACGAAGACCGTGTCCTCCTGGCGTACCCCGAACCCCCACAGCCCGTAGCACCACATCTCGGCGATCCACTCCCAGTCCTTCATGGAGTCGAGGACCCGGATCGGCGTTCGCCCCGTGGTGCCCGAGGTCATGTGGTAGCGGATGGCCCTCTGGACCGGCGCTGCCAGGTTGGTGCCGTACGGGGGGCTTTCGAGCTGGCCCTCCATCCAATCGTCCCGAGTCATGAGGGGGATGCGTCTCAGGTCGTCGAGGCCGTTGATCGAATCGGGCGTGACCCCGGCGTCGCGAAGCCGCTTCGCCTGCCACGGAACCTGGGCGTCCGCCCACATCACCAGGTTCCTGAGCTTCCGCGTCTGGAGCGCCTCCACCTGGTCGTGGGGCAGGGTCTCGTGCCGGGGGTTCCAGTACGGCGAGTCGGCCATGATCGTCTCCTTCCGCTCGCGGTAGCGACTCGAGCATCGTAGCGAGTGCGGACCGCTCGTGGTAAACCGCATCGGATGGCCTTCGCCCTAACGCCGGAGCAGCAGCGGCTGATCGAGGAGACGCGGCAGCTGGCTCGCGACGTGCTGGCCCCGATCTCCCGCGAGGGGCAACCGGGGCGGGTGAACCGGAATCTGGTCCGCGCCCTCGCCGAGCAGGGCCCGCTGCCTCGGCTGTTTCCGAAGCGGGCCGGAGGCGCGCGGGAAGGTGACGTGTCGGCGCTCGAGCTCTGCTTGATCCGGGAGGCGCTGGCCCAGGGCTCGACGGAGGCCGAGACGGCCTTCGCCATGCAGGGATTGGGGGCTTACCCGATCCTTCAGTCCGGGACGGAGGAGCAGGTGGCCAGATGGGTGCCTGCGGTGGCCCGCGGGGAGGCCGTGGCCGCCTTCGCGCTGACCGAGCCCGAGCACGGATCCGACGCCGCCGCCATCGAGCTTCGGGCAGAGCGTGACGGCGATGGGTATCGCCTGAGCGGCGTGAAGACGTGGATCTCCAACGCGCCGGACGCGGACGTCTACACTTTGTTCGCTCGGACGACCAGTGAGGTCGGGGCGAAGGGGGTCACGGCGTTCGTGGTCCCAGGGGACAGCCCCGGCCTCGCCGGGTCATCCATCGAGCTTCTGTCACCCCACCCGATCGGCCGGCTGGAGCTGGATGGTGTACCGGTGGGTTCCGGTCACGTGCTCGGCCAACTGGACCAGGGGTTCCGGGTGGCCATGCGGACCCTGAACCTGTTCAGGCCGAGTGTGGGCGCCTTCGCCGTGGGGATGGCCCAGGCCGCCCTGGATGCGGCCATGGACCACGCGGCCGACCGGCTTGCCTTCGGCCGGCCGATCCGAGAGTTCCAGGCGGTCTCTCATCTGCTGGCCGAGATGGCCACCCGCACCGAAGCCGCGCGCGCGATCGTGTACACGGCAGCATCCGCCTACGACGAGCGGCGCCCTGGCGTCACCCGCTCATCGGCCATGGCCAAGCTGTTCGCCACCGAGACCGCTCAGTTCGTGGTGGACGCGGCGGTCCAGATCCACGGCGCGGCCGCGCTGGAGCGAGGGCACCTCCTCGAGCACCTGTACCGTGAGGTCCGGGCGCCGCGCATCTACGAGGGAACGTCAGAGATCCAAAGGGAGATCATCGCCCGCGAGCTGTTTCGGCCCCCCGAGTGAGCCTCCCCCAGTTGACGACACCCGGCGTTTGCCTGGCTCTAGGTGAGATGTCTTTCATCCCGATTCGGGATGTTGAACATCGCAATTCTAGATGTTATACATCTTTCCAATGAGTCTAGACAGCGAGTTTGGTGCGGAGCGAGTGGACGAGCTGCTTCGTGCCTTGGAGGAACAGCTCAGGGGCACTTGGTGCCCGGTTCGAGCTCGTCATCATCGGAGGAACTGCGCTCCTGGCGCTCGGGCTAATCAGGAGGGCAACCACGGATGTGGATGTCGTGGCCCTCGTCGGTCGAGGTGTGCTCATTCCGGCGGAGCCACTGCCCTCCCCCCTCGTTGAGGCAGCCATGAGGGTCGCCCGCGACTTTCGCTTGGCGGGCGGCTGGCTGAACGCAGGACCCGCGGATCTTCTTCGCTTCGGGCTTCCTGAGGGGTTCGACACTCGTCTGCGAACTCGAACCTATGGCCCTGCTCTGGTCGTCCACTTCGCCAGCCGCTTCGACCAGATCCATTTCAAGTTGTACGCGATCGTGGACCAGGGCGCTGGCCGGCACGAAGCCGACCTTCGCGCTTTGGAGCCTTCTCCCCAGGAGTTGTTAGCTGCGGCTCGCTGGGCCCGTACCCACGATCCTTCAGAGGGCTTCAAACAACAGCTCGTGCTAGCACTTGCTCATCTCGGGGTGGCTGATGCAGACGTCGGACCTTAGGCAGCGCGTCCAAGCCACGCTCATCGACTTCGTCTGGAGCCAGTGGGTCCAGATGGGAGTCTCAGGCTCTACCGTTCGGCGGGATCGGTGGGCAGCCGACCCTGAGGCCCTCCTCCTCTTCACCGTTCACGCGGCACGCCGCGACCCCAGGCTATTCGACGAGGTGCTCGACTGGCTGCGGCTGAACGGGAAGCTTCTGAGCGTTCAGCGTCTGCGAAATTTGGCCGAAGCCGATGATGAGACCCCGCGGCTGATTGGCGCTGCACTCGCGTGGGCGCGGTCACAGAACCCGACGCTCCGATCACGGTTGCCGATCGACGAGGCGGCCTCGGCTGGTGAGCCAAAGGATCTATTCCTAGCTGACGGGGAAGCCCTCTTGGCTGGTACGCCGGATCCCATCTTTCTCCGCTTCGGATATCGCCGTCCCCGAGCGAAGCCGAGCTGGAAGTCTCAAGCTCCCAATCCGCTGGCACCGATCAACCTGGCATTCCGGCTTCGTCTCGCGTTCGGTGTCGGAAGCAGGTCGGAGGTCCTTCGCTACCTACTCACGACCGAACACCCCGAGGCCTCTACCCAGCAGATCGCAGAGGCGACTGCGTTTGCCAAGCGCAACGTCAGTGACATCCTCCTTGGGCTGGCCGATGCTGGTGTGGTCGAGACGCGGCAGCGAACGAACGAACGAGTCTACTGGGCCGACCGACGTCGCTGGGCATTCTTGCTCGGGGTGGGCATTCGAGAGCTACCAGACTTCGTCGACTGGATCCGGCTGCTGACGGCCATCCGGATCGTTCTCGCGTGGCTGGATGAAGATGCCAAGGTCGAACGATCCGACTACCTGCGCTCGAGCGAGGCTAGGCGGCTTCTCGATCGCATCCGACCGGACCTGCTCGCCTCAGGGGTGGACGTGGCCGACGATCGGAGTGTTGGGACCGAGCACTGGACCGCCTTGGAGGAGACTCTGGAGCGCACGCTGAGGAAGCTGCGTCCTCTCTAGTGGAGGTCGCGGCGCACGAAGACATCACCCTAGGTGATGTTGGCGGTTGTGGGCTGGCTCGGATCGGGCGGCTGTCTGCGACTTCGGGGATCTGTTTGGCGAAGTGGCCCTTCGCGAAGCAGTCGTTGCCGATGCAACCTACTCGTGAGGTCCGAGTGACGTCCCCCTCTGGTCCCGTTGGCTAGAGAGAGCCAACGGGGTATGGGATTCCTACTGTAGACAACACGAGCGTATGCAGAGTTTCTCCTTGCGGCAGCGAATCGGTCGGCGAATACATCTGAATATAGATTTCGAGCCCCTGCGTCTCCCACGCGAGCCGTACGTCATCCGTGTAGACGGTAACCGCTTCCACCTCGCCAAGAAGCCAGTACGTGCCGTTCGCCACAGCCTCTTGAAGTGTCTCTAGAGAGCTCGAGTCGTCGTCCGATGTGTCATCCGCCCACATGTAGAAGGTCGTTGCCCCACCTCTCACCAGAAAGGCACTTCCGGTGTCCCGGATCAGGGCGTAGCCCGACTCTTTGACAACCTCTCGAACCCAGACGGCTTCCTCAGAGCATTCCGACCAGGGGCCATAGTCGCATTGGCTGGATGGGCTTGGAGTGGATGGCAACCTCGAGCTGGGGGATCCGAGAACGGAGCTTCCAGACAATGACCTTTCCCCCGGCCGGAATGCGCTCCACAGGCCAAAGACCATTCCCGCCAAGATCGTCAGAGCTACCACTCCGGCGAGCAAACGCCGACTGCTCTGCCGACGGCGGACTCGCTGCAGTGTTCTGGCGAACGCCTCATCGGGCTCCGGGTCGAACGAGGCCACTCCTCGATCCAAGATCTCCTTCATTTGATCTCCTCTCCAAACTGCCTCCGAAGCGCTGATCTACCCCGGTGCATCCTCACCCGAACGGTTGCCGCTTTGATGCCAAGGATTCGGCCTGCCTCCTCTGGGTCCAAACCGAGCCATTCCACGAGAACCAGCGCTTGGCGCTGACCTGCAGGGAGTGAGGACAATGCTGTTAGGACGCGATTCTTGGCTTCGACAGCAGACGACGGGTCGGAGTCGGGTTCTCTGGCAAAGAGCAGCCGCCGACGGACCAGTGACCACCGAATTCTCTTGCGATTTAGGTTGAGAGCTGTTCGGAACAAGTAGCCAGCGGGAGATGCCATGTTACGGACGGTCTCCCAGCGTTCGTATACGCGGACGAATGCTTCCTGAGCAATGTCCTCCGCCTCCAACCGATTGCCGCTGAGCAACAGAGCAGCACGGGCTAGGCGTGGATACCAGGCCCTAAAAAACACCTGGAACTCCAGATCAGCCCCAGCCTTAGCCACGTGGAGGTGCTCGCTCTGCTCGACCACCATTGCCTAACATGAACCCCTAACCCCCCGCCCACGTTTCCGGTCCGGACGAATTCGCCGTCAATCTTCCAGACCCATCGTCCAGATGGCGTTGGATCGGATTCCAGAGAGTTCCCGTGAACTCTGCCGGACACGTACGGGCCGGAAGCGGCTTTCTAGCCCTCCGAGGTCTCCAGTCCTCGGTCGGGGATCACGGCGACGCCCATCAGCTCGACCTTGGAGTGCGGATCGAGGAGCCCGCTCACCTCCAGAAGGCTCTCGGCCGGGTAATGCCTGCCGAAATGTCGCCTGTACACCTCGCCGACCTCCCGCATGGAGGCCCGGTACTCTGCGACGTCGGTCACGAAGATCTGAATCGACACCAGGTCCTGAGGCAACCCGCCGGCGGCGGCGAGGGCCTCCACCACGTTGCCGCAGGCCTGGTCGAACTGCTGGATGAGCGAGTCGCCGGCCAGCGATCCGTCCGGCTTGTGCCCGGCCTGGCCTCCCAGGTAGACGACCAGGCCCGGGGCGGGAACGACCGCGTGGGCGAACCCCACGGCAGGCGGCAGCCAGGCGGGATTCAGGATGAGGTGGGGGCTCACCGGTGGCCTGCGCTCGGAGGCGCCGGCCGACAGGTCCTCTTCGCCCATCAGCGGCCGGTCCAGTTCGGGTCCTGCCCGCTGCGGAAGGCACGATAGAACTCGGCGTGATCGGCGCTCTTCATCAGCAGGGCCTGGGCCATGGCCTCCAGCTCCAGGGACCCGGCCAGATCCATGTCCAGCTCGCGAGACAGAAGGATCTTGGTGGTGGCGTACGCCAGGGCCGGGCCCGAGGCGAGGCGACGGGCCAGCTCCATGGCCTTGCCGGACAGCTCCGGATCCTGCACGACCCCCCCGGCCAGGCCGATCTCTACGGCCCGCGTTGCGTCCACCTTTTCCCCCAGGATCAACAGTTCGGCGGCGCGGCCGAAGCCTACCAGTCGGGGCAACAGATAGGCGGAGCCCATGTCGGCCCCTGCCAGCCCGACCTTGGTGAACAGAAAGGAGAACGACGCCGAGGCCGCAAGCAGCCTGAAGTCCGCCGCCAGGGCGATGACCGCTCCGGCTCCGGCCGCGATGCCGTTGACGGCTGCGATGATCGGGATGGGGCATTCCCTCATCCGCTGCACCACCGCCCCGGTCATGCGGCTGAAGTCCAGGACGTCCTTTGGCGTCATCTCCAGAAGCCGGCCGATGATGTCGTGCACGTCACCGCCCGAGCAGAACCCCCGCCCCGTCCCGGTGATGATCAGGGCCCTGACGTCGCCCCGGTGTGGGAGCTCGGCAAGGAGGTCCCTGAGATCGGCGTAGACGTCGAATGTCAGGGCGTTCAGCCGGTCCGGCCGGTCGAAGGTCACTGTGGCCACGCCGTCGCCCAGCTCGAACCCGAAGTGCTCCCAGCGCTCGGTGAATCCGGGGGAAGCCCGGAACGGGCTCATCTCGAAGACGCCCGGGGGCGGTCCGATGGGTCGAACGCCTCTTCTGACGGCTGCGCCGTCACTCGAAGGCCTCGAAGCCGGTGATGGCGTGTCCCAGGATCAGCGTGTGGATCTCGCTCGTGCCTTCGTACGTGAGCACGGACTCCAGGTTGTTCATGTGTCTGATCACGGGGTACTCGAGCGTGATCCCGTTGGCGCCCAGGATCGAGCGGGCCTCCCGGGCGATCCGGAGAGCCTCCCGGACGTTGTTGAGCTTGCCCAGGCTTACCTGCTGTGGGGCGAGCCGCCCCTCATCCTTCATCCGCCCGAGGTGCAGAGCCAGGAGCATCCCCTTGTTCAGCTCGAGCAACATGTTGACCAGCTTCTCCTGGGTGAGCTGGAAGCCTCCGATCGGCTTGCCGAACTGGACCCGAGTCTTCGAATACTCGAGCGCGGCCTCGTAGCACGAACGGGCCGCTCCCATGACTCCCCACACGATCCCGTACCGGGCCTCGGTGAGGCACGAGAGCGGCCCGCGCATCCCGGTCACCTCGGGAAGGACCGCCTCCTCCGGGAGGCGGCACTCGTCGAAGACCAGCTCGGACGTGACCGAGGCACGAAGAGAGAGCTTGCGCTCGATGTCCTTCGTGGCGAAGCCGGGGGTTCTTCGGGGAACCAGGAACCCGCGGACCCCCCGTTCGGTTTGGGCCCACACCACCGCGACATCGGCGATCCCCCCGTTGGTGATCCACATCTTCGTGCCGGAGAGGATCCAGTCAGTCCCGTCTCTGCGGGCCGCCGTCCTCATTCCCGCGGGGTCGCTTCCGAAGTCGGGCTCGGTGAGCCCGAAGCACCCGATGGCCTCTCCCGCCGCCATCTGGGGGAGCCACTCCCGTTTCTGTTCCTCGGACCCGTACTTCCAGATCGGGAACATGGCCAGCGAACCCTGCACGGAGATCGCGCTTCGGAACCCGCTGTCCCCCGCTTCCATCTCCATGCAGGCCAGGCCGTAGCTCACCGCGTTCGTCCCTGCGCAGCCGTAGCCGGTGAGGTGCATCCCCAGCAGGCCGAGCGCACCGAGCTCCTGATAAGCCTCCCTGGGGAACTCCGCGCGCTCGAACCATTCCTCGATCCCGGGCATGACCCGGTCGACGACGAACTCGCGAACCGCGTCCCGGATCATCCGCTCCTCGTCGATGAGGAGTGCGTCGACGTCCAGGAAGTCCAGGGGCTTTGGGGCCGGCCCCGGGACCTCGGGCGTTTCCTTGGGGGCACCCTGGCCCCGGCGCGTGCCGGTCCTCGCCATCGTGGTCTCCACTTTATACGCGTGTCAGGGCGGTAAGCTTCGCCTCGACTCCTGCTCCGAGGAGGTGTCGCATCGACCAAGGGACCTCAGGGGACCAGCCTGGGAAAGAGAGAGAAGAGCTCTCCTACGGGAGGTATCTCCGCATCCCGGAGCTGCTGAGCCTGCAGCAGCCTCTGTCCCAGCCGCTTGCCCACGACGAGCAGCTGTTCATCGTGGTCCACCAGTCCTTCGAGCTGTGGTTCCGGCTGATCCTCTTCGAGCTGGAGAGCGTGCGGGCGGCCCTTTTCGCGGGCCAGACCTTCCCCGCCCGGCACTTTCTGAAGCGTGTCCAGGCCATCGAGCGGATGCTCCTGGACCACATCGGGATCATCGAATCGATGTCGCCACAGGATTTCCTGGAGTTCAGGGGGAACCTGGCCCCCGCCAGCGGCTTCCAGTCCGTCCAGTTCCGCGAGATCGAGTTCATCTCCGGGCTGAAGGAACCCGGCCTGATGGCCCGTTTGGCGGAGACGCCGGAGGAGCGGGCCCGCCTGGAGCGCCGGCTGTCGGAGCCGACCCTGTGGGACGCCTTCAGCGCCCTCATGGAGTCGAACGGGCTCCCCATGCCGGGGGGAGAGGAGAATGTGGAAGCCCGGCGGGCCAGCCTGCTCAAGATGATGCGGGACAAGGACGCCTACGCGGAGCTGTTCTATACGGCGGAGTCACTGCTCACCCACGACGAGCTGTTCACGCTGTGGCGCCAGCACCACATCCTGATGGTGGAGCGCCAGATCGGGTCCAAGACGGGGACGGGGGGCACGGCCGGGGTCTCGTATCTCCGCTCCACCCTGGACAAGCGCTTCTACCCGGAGCTCTGGGAGCTGCGCAGCTACCTCTGAGGGCGTTTCGACCCGCTCTCGCGCCCGGTCACTTTGTTCAAGACCCGACGGGTCCGGGCCTTCAGGTGACTCCGCTCCTCTTGCATCATCAGCCGGATGCTCTCTTCGAAGGTCATGCCTCCTCGTTCCGGGAACACGGCCCGGCGGCGCTGGGACACACAGAGAAACAGGTCGGCCTCCGTCGCTCGCGGCAGCAGGTCCTGAAGGCCCTCCTTGCGCATGGCCTCGATGGCCGGAAGGTAGACGTGGTCGTACCAATCGGCGGCGACCTCCTCTATCGCCAGGACCTCGCCGCGTTCAGACATCAGGTTGAACCCGTGAAGCTTCACGTGCTCCAGGAGTTCGATGTACCCGGGTGGACGGCTGAACTCGATCCGAGCCTCGGGCCGGGCTCGTTCCAGGGCGCTCCCCTGCATGAACATCCGTTCCTGCTCGGCCAGGATGATCCGCCCGATGTCGGCATCCGCGGGGAAGCGCACGGTGGTCCTGAGCCTGGTGACCTCGGCGTCGATGGTCTCCATGCCGCGCTGCCTGGCGATGGCCACCCGGTGGTGTCCGTCGACGACGAAGTACGCGTCGCCCACCTGGTACACCACGATGGGAGGAAAGTCTCCGCCGGGAAAGAGCTGCTCGACCCGTTTCCACCGGGTCTCCAGCTCCGGCCGTCGGGGAAGGAAGTCTCGGTCGAAGTCCCTGTCCCGCTCGACCGTCCCCACGATCCGCTTGACGGGGATGGGTCGGATGCCGAGGTAGCTCTGCTCGAAGATCCCCAGACGCCTCTGCACGTCGCCGAGCGACAGCAGTTCAGCCGTGTCGTCCCGCTTCACGATGTCCGTGAGCCGGCGAAAGGTCTTCTTTCGCTGGGCCTTCTCGAACGTCGAGGGTCCGGGTGGCTCTCGCCAGCTCATCGCTCCAACTCCAGCACCCGGTGTCCGACCGCGTTGACGACCTGCGTAGGCCCCAGGCGGCGATCGGGACGCGGAGATCCGTAGGGATGCACGTGACCATGAACCATCAGCTTGGGCGAGAGCTTCCCGACGAGGCGGTGGAAGGCGGCGAATCCACGGTGGGCCGGGTCGTCCTCGTCGCCCAGACCGAGGGGCGGAGCATGCGTGATGAGGACATCGATTCCCCGGCCGTTCCGAAAGCCCTTCAGCCTGGCCCTGATCTCCAGGCGGAGGGCGCGCCACCTCATCTGCGACTGTGTGTACTGATTGGGGCCCTCGCGGTAGCGCGCGGAGCCGCCGAGACCAGCCACTCGGACCCCGGCCGCCTCGACGATCCGGCCGTCGACGAAGGTGCAGCCGGGAGGGCCGGGAGGGTCCACGTACTGATCCAGGAACGGGGACGGCTCCAACGTGGGGGCGGTGGCCCGCAGGTCCGGATCGTGGTTGCCCGGCACGTACAGCAGCGGCACGTCCGTCATCGAGACCAGGCGTTCGAGGTAGTCGAACGGGAGATCTCCGCACGACAGCACCAGGTCCGGGCGGAGCTCCCGCAGGCGCTCGCCGTACAAGGTCTCCTCGACCTCATCGGCGACGGCCAGGATGCGCGTCATCGAGCCTCCGCTTGCTCGCCCCGGCGCCGCCGAGCGTGCGTTCGCATCGTTCTTCCACCATAGCTCAGGCCGACCCGATACCTGCTGGGTGGATCTGCGTCCGCCCGGGAACCCGCGGCGGCCTCACTCCGTCAAAGGAGCCAGGATGAAACGGAATGCCAGGAGGCGTGTGCCCTGGACGGCGCTGGTTCCGCTCCTGACCGTGCTGGCTGGTGCCTGCGCCGGCCTCGCCACCGGGAGAGGGGCCGATGGGATCGACCATCCGACGGACCCAGGCCGGTTGGTGCTACGGGTGGAGCAGGGTGGCGGCTTCGTTCCCGTCGAGTACGCGCTGAGGGACGTCCCTATCTTCTCCCTGTACGGCGATGGCCTCATCGTGACGACGGGGCCTCAGATCGCCATCTATCCCGGGCCCGCCCTTCCGAACCTCGTGGCGACCCGGATCTCCGACGCGGGGATCCAGGCGATCCTCCGGGCCGCCCGGGACGCGGGCCTTCTGGGGCGAGATCGCCACTACGACAATCCCGGGATCGCCGACGCGGCTACCACCACGTTCGCCGTGGTCGCCGAGGGGAGGCGCCACGTCGTCTCCGCGTACGCGCTGGGGGTCGACGAGCCCCCCGGGCTCATCCCGGAGGACGAGCGGGAGGCCCGCCGGAAGCTGAGCGAGTTCCAGGCCAGGCTGTCCGATCTGCGCCGTTGGCTCCCCGAGGGATCGGTGGGAGAGGAGCGCCCCTTCGAATTCGACGAGCTCAGGATCTTCGTTCGCCAGGGGGCCCAGGCGCCCCAGGACGAGGGTCTCGAGCAGCCGGAGATGAAGTGGCCCCTCCAGGATGGCTTGGCCGGCTTCGGCCTGGAGGTCCTGGATCTGGAGTTCCGGTGTGGGTCGATGGAGGGCGCCTCACTGGAGACGCTGCTGCCGCTCGTCCAGAACGCCAACGAGCTGACCCCCTGGCGAGATGGCGGGGAGCTATACAGCCTGATCTTCCGGCCGCTCCTGCCGGACGAATCCGGCTGCGAGGGCATCCCGAGCCCTTATTAGCTGTCGGGCGAGATCCGAAGCTGCTTGTCTCCCTTGCACGGTCTCGAAAATACGGCCGATGGACTGTTGACAATCCCGTGAGGCGTGCGGCAGTCTTCCCTAATCCTATGGATCGGATGGGAATTTGATCCGAACTCGGTGCTTCGGCCTGGTGGGGGAGATGATCCCCTGCTGCTGCTGTTGTCGCGTTTTCTGCGCCCTGTGTAAGGGCGCGGAGGTGATGGCGCGGCCTTAAGCAGTAGAAGCCGGAGATCGGCGAAGTTGAAGGGGCCGCTCGGGCGGCCCCCTTTCTTTACAGGAGACAAGACATGGTCGAGGACAGGCGTTTCGGAACCGGTGAGCGGCGTCCCTTGCCGCCCGCCCCCACCTGGGAGCAGGTCCTCGAGCGCAATTCCATCGAGCGCATGAAGCAGGAGAAGCAGCCGTACCGAATGATGGAGGAGATCGAGGAGCTGGGCCGGCGGAACTACCTGGACATCCTGGAGGAGGACCTCGTCCGCCTCAAGTGGTGGGGGCTGTACCACGACAAGCCGAAGATCGGCTCGTTCATGCTGCGCATCAAGGTGCCGGGCGGGCTCCTGCCGCCGCAAAGCCTCCGGGCCATCGGGGAGATCGCCAACCAGTACGGTGAGGGGTTCGCCGAGCTGTCGACCAGGCAGAACGTGCAGCTCCACTTCATCAGGCTGTCCGAGGTGCCGGCGATCCTCGATCGGCTGGGAAGCGTGGGCCTGACAACGGCCGGCGCGTGCGGGGACGCCGTTCGAAACATCACCGGCTGCCCACTGGAAGGGATCCTGGCCGAGGAGGCCTTCGACGCGACCCCGGTCGTGGAGGAGGCCGCGGGGTTCTTCTACGGCAACCCCGACTACATGGACCTCCCTCGCAAGCACAAGATCACCATCTCGACCTGCCCATACCAGTGCGACATGCCCGAGATCAACTGCATCGCCCTGGTGGGAGTGATCCGGGAGGGCCGGCCGGGGTTCGCCGTCCGGGTTGGAGGCGGCCTTTCCACCGTGCCTCGGATCTCCAGGGACATGGGGGTGTTCGTCCCCGTAAGCGAGTCCGTGGAGGTGCTCAGGGCGATCGTTGACGCGTGGAAGGAAGACCTTCGGTACCGCCTGTCACGGGTCAAGGCCCGGCTGAAGTTCATGGTCGACGACTACGGGGCCGAGGGGATCCGCAAGCGGGTCGAGGAGCGGCTCGGCCGGCGACTGGAGGACTTCGAGGCGCCGCCCCCCAAGGACTTCACCGACCACATGGGGATCTACGAGCAGAAGCAGCCCGGGGTCTACCACGTGGGCGTCCCCGTTCCGGTCGGCATCATTCACGGCCAACAGCTGATCGACGTGGCCGACCTCGCGGATTCCCTGGGAGGAGACGTCCGGCTGACGAAGCAGCAGAACTTCATCGTGACGGGCATCGAGGAAGCGCGGCTCCAGGAGGCGACCGGCCGGCTCGAGGAGATCGGCTTCCCGGTCGACGCCAATCCGCTGCGAGCGACGGCCATCGCGTGCACCGGAGAGCCTCACTGCAACTACTCGGTGACCGAGACCAAGGGGAAGCTCCAGGAGATCCTGGCCCATCTCGAGACGCGGTGGGGAGACCGGCTGGGGAACTTCCGGCTGAACCTGGACGGATGCCCTCACGCCTGCGCGCTCCACTGGGTGGGGGACATCGGCTTGATGGGGACGACGGCGCGGGAGGCCGTGAACGGCGAGCGTCAAGCCTTCGACCTGTTCCTCCGGGGAGGGGTTGGACCCGAGCAAGCCATCGGCCGGCCGCTCATCCGGCGCGTCCCGTTCCCCCGCGTCGAGGTGGTCCTGGACAGGCTGATCGAAGCGTGGCTGGAGGGGCGGGGGAAGGCCGAGTCCTTCAGGGACTTCTGCATCCGAACGCCCGACGGGGAGCTTCAGGCGATCGCGGCGGGGCAAGCCGCAGGAGGGGAGGCGGCGTGAGCGACCAGACCCTGCTGGACGAGTACGAGGCCGGGGAGCTCTCGGTCATCTACGACTCGGAGCCGGCAGAGGAGGTGGTGGCCTGGGCGCTGGACAGGTTCCATCCCCGGATCGCCATCTCGGAGGGCGGGGGGGCCGAGGGCATGGTCATCCTCGACATGGCCGTCCGCCGCAACCCACAGGTCAGGGTGTTCACGCTCGACACCGGCCGGCTTCCACAGGAGAGCTACGACCTCATCCAGCGGGTCCAGGAGCGATACGGAGTCCAGGTCGAGATGATCTTCCCGGAGGCGTCGCACGTCGAGGGCATGGTCAACAATCACGGCCCCAACCTCATGTACCAGGCCGTGGACATGCGCCTGTTGTGCTGCCAGGTCCGCAAGGTCCTGCCACTGAAGCGACACCTCCAGGAGCTCGATGCCTGGATGACCGGGCTCCGCCGAGAGCAGTGGGCCAGCCGGGCCGAGGTCCGCAAGATCGAGCTCGACCACGACCACGGTGGCATCGTGAAGGTCAATCCTTTGGCCGACTGGACCAAGAAGGAGGTCTGGGACTACATACAGGCGAACGACGTGCCCTATCACGCTCTGTATGACCAGGGCTACACCTCGATCGGATGCGCTCCCTGCACGCGGCCCATCCAGCCCGGGGAACCGGACAGGGCCGGCCGGTGGTGGTGGGAGACCGACGGTCCCAAGGAGTGCGGGATCCACTGCGCCATCTACACGGGGGGCTTCGAGCACGAGCTGAATGCCCTGCTCGGCCACAACGGAGCGGACGGACCCGGGCACGGCCAGCCGAAGGTTGGGGAAGCTCCCCAGCATGGGGAGTTCGCGCCGTGAAGATAGGCGCGGCCGAGCGGCCGTTCCTGGCGGCGGAGGCCCGAGCCCTGGCGGAGCAGGTCGGGAGCGGCGAGGGCCGGGCCTCGTACGAGGAGGTCGCCCGGATGGCCGAGGCGGGAGAGGTGCCCGACGAAAGCGCGGCCGCGGTGGAGGCGGTCGTCGCCCTCGCCCTGGAAACGGGTCGCGCCCGTGCCGTCCACGGTCCGGCCGGGGTCCGGGCACTGGTGTCGGTGTGGAAGGACACGCCTCGAGGCGAGTTGGTGAGCCGGGAGCTGGAGGAGCTCAACGAGGCCCTCACGGCCCTCCGCGGCCTGCCGGTGCGATCCGTTCGGGTGGCTGCGACCGGTCCGGGCACGTACTCCCTGGGGATCTCGGCGGGCGACTACGAGATGCGGCTCTCCGTGGACCGCACCGGCATTCGGCTGAGGAGCCTGAACGTTGGCGGCGGGGGGATCGGGGAGTAAGCCATGGCCTTCGGCTATCCGATCAGCCTGGAAGTCCGAGGGCGAAAGGCCGTCGTCATCGGACACGAGGCGGTCGCGCAGGGCAAGGTTCGGGGGCTGCTCGAGGCCGGCGCCGAAGTCACCGTGGTGGCCGAGGAGCCCGCCGCAGCCCTCGATCGACTGGAGCGAGACGGACGGGCCAGGGTGCTGCGACGGACCTATCGGGCCGGGGACCTGGAGGGTGCCTATCTGTGCGTGGCGTCCTCGGAGGACCCCGAGATCCGAGCGGCGATCCATCGAGAGGGGCGGGCGCGGGGCGTCCTGGTGAACGTGATGGACGACATCCCGCATTGCGACTTCGCCGCGCCCGCGGTGGTTCGCCGTGGCGACCTGGTCATCGCCATCTCGACCGGGGGCCGGTCGCCCGCACTGGCCCGCCGGCTGAGGATCGAGCTGTCCAAGCAGTTCGGGCCGGAGTGGGAGGGGCTGCTCGACCTGCTGGGGACGGTGCGCGGCGAGACGCTCGCCTCTCTTCCCGATCCGCGGGAACGGTCCAGCCGGTGGCAGCAGGCCCTGGATACCGAGGAGTTGCTGGCGCTGGTCCGGGAGGGCCGCCAGGAGGAGGCGCGGATCCGCCTGCTCGACCGCCTGGTCGGGGAGGGAGCGGCATGACTCGAAGCCTGCGCCCGCAGCGAGGCGGCGCCTCGTGACCGGCATTGTCTACCTGGTGGGAGCCGGCCCCGGAGATCCGCGGCTGCTCACCCTTCGAGGCGCGGAGGTTCTGCGGCAGGCCGACGTCGTCGTGTACGACCGGCTGGCCCCCTCTGCCCTGATCGACCTGGCACCCCATCGGGCGGAGCGCGTCGATGCCGGCAAGTCCCCGAACAGGGCCACCCTGGACCAGGACCGGATCAACCGGCTCATCGTGCAGCGGGCTCGAGAGGGGAAGACCGTGGTCCGGCTGAAGGGTGGTGATCCGTTCGTGTTCGGGCGGGGCGGCGAGGAAGCCCTGGCCTGCGCCCGGGCGGGGATCCCGTTCGAGGTGGTACCCGGCGTGAGCGCGGCAGTCGCGGCGCCGGCATATGCGGGCATCCCGCTCACTCACCGGGGCGTTGCCTCGACGGTCGCCGTGGCCACCGCCTGCACGGCGCCGGGAGGCAAGGTGGATCTCGGCGAGCTGGCCGTCGCAGCGGACACGCTCGTCGTGCTGATGGCCGCCGGAAAGCTCGAGGCCGTGTGCCGGTCGCTGATGGAGGCCGGCCGCTCCGGGGACGAGCCCGCAGCGATCGTTCAGTGGGCCAGCACGTCGAGACAGCGATCGGTGGTCTCCACGATCGCCGACCTGCCTTCCGTGGCGGCCGCCGAAGGGATCGCCGCTCCGGCCACACTGGTGGTCGGTGCCGTGGTGGCGCTGGCTGAGCAGCTCGCATGGTTCCACACCGATGTCCAAACGAGCGCTACAGCGAGGCTCCAAGGGGTTCTCTAGGGAGGAGGAAAGAGGTGCCAAGACTCACGGGAACGGTCCTCGCGCAGGGCAAGCCCGCGGAGGGCGCGTACGTGCAGCTCCAAAATCTGAAGGGAGACTTTCAGGGCGAGGTTCGCGCCTTCGAGCAGGGGAGGTTCACGTTTCACCCTTCGCCGGGCCGATGGCGCCTGGTCTCGTGGCTGCCCAGTGGGGAGAGCCGCGCGGAGCGCGAGATCGAGGTGGCTAAGGAGGACCTCCAGGTCGATATCGCGCTCTCGTAGCGGGCGAACATCCGGGACGAGCTGGCTGCCCCTGTCAGAGGCGGCCGCGGCCCCGCCCGATTCCGAGATCCGACACCAGCAAGGCTCCGGCGAATGCCGCGAGGCCCAGGGCGAGGAGGTCGAAGGAGTTGCCCTCGGTCAGCATGGCCACGATGAACAGCACGACCGCGACCAGCAACAGGATCGATCTCAGTCCGAACTTCATGGTTCCCTCCCTCTATTAGGTCCTGGCGGACTCTACCCCGAGGCCGGGCCCCGATCGAGGACGCTCGGGGCGGCCGGTAGGCTGGTCGCATCGAGAGTGCTCCCGACCCCGCGCTCGTCGAGCGGGTGGCTGAGGTCCTGCGCCTCCGGCCCGTTGGATGGCGCCGGGTGGCCCGCGGCGGCTACACGGCGGCCGAGCGCTGGGTCGTCTCTTTAGAGGATGGATCGTCGGTGTTCGCCAAGGTCGGCGTCACCGGTCATACGGCGGGGTGGCTTCGGGCAGAGCACAACGTCTATGCCCATGTCACCGCCGACTTTCTCCCTCCGCTGCTCGGCTGGAACGACGACGGCGACCGGCCGGTCCTCCTGCTCGAGGATCTGAGCGACGGGGAGTGGCCGCCCCCGTGGTCCCCGGAGAGGGTCGACCGGGTCCTCGAGACGCTCGATGCGATCAGGATGTCCCGGTCTCCGCCGGCGCTCCCCGACCTGGAGACGCGGCGATCGGAGCTATCGGCGTGGGTCCGCGTGGCAGAGGATCCCGCAGCGTTCCTCTCGATCAATATGGCTTCCGGGTCCTGGCTCGAGGCCGCGCTGCTGGTGTTGCTCGAGGCGGAGGCCTCGGCTCGTCTCAAAGGCCACGAGCTCCTTCACCTCGACGTCCGGAGCGACAACCTCTGCTTCCTCGGGGCGCGCACTCTGCTCGTCGACTGGAACAGCGCCTGCGTGGGGAACGCTCGGGTCGACCTGGCCTTCTGGCTCCCGAGCCTGGAACAGGAAGGAGGTCCGGACCCCCACGCGATCCTTCCGGGTGAGCCGGAGCTTGCGGCCTTCGTCGCCGGGTACTTCGCCGGCAGGACGGGGCTGCCGCCGATCGACGACGCTCCGCGAGTCCGGGGCGTCCAGCTCAGCCAGCTCCGTTCGGCGCTGCCGTGGGCGTGCCGAGAGCTCGGCGTCCCCCCGCCCGATGGGCCGCCCAGGTCCTAGGTCGGGATGGGCACGCCGGGCAGTTTGGCCAGCCCGGCCTCCATGTCCTCCTCGCGGAACTCGACCTCGGGAAGGCGACCGTTCAGGTAATCGTCGTAGGCCTGCATGTCGAAGTGGCCATGGCCGCACAGGTTGAACAGGATGACCTTCTCCTCTCCCGACTCCCTGGCCGCGATGGCCTCGTCGATCACCGCCCGGATGGCGTGGTTCGGTTCGGGCGCCGGGAGGATGCCCTGCGTCTGGGCGAACTGCACGCCCGCCTCGAAGACCTGGTTCTGGGTGTAGGCGCGCGCTTCCATCAGCCCGTTCTTCACCAGCAGTGACAGCGACGGGGCGTCGCCGTGGTAGCGAAGTCCCCCGGCGTGCACGGGCGCCGGCACGAAGGTGTGGCCGAGGGTGTACATGGGAAGCAGCGGCGTCATCTGTCCGGTATCACCGAAGTCGTAGGCGAACTGGCCCCGGGTGAGGGTAGGACAGGCCGCCGGCTCCGTAGCGATGAACCGGGCCTCCAGCTTCCCCGCCACCTTCAGTGCCATGAAGGGATAGGAGAAGCCCGCGTAGTTCGATCCGCCCCCCACGCAGCCGATGACGAAGTCGGGTCTCTCGCCGGCCATCTCCATCTGCTTCTGGGTCTCCAGGCCGATGATCGTCTGGTGCAACAGGACGTGGTTCAGCACGCTTCCCAGCGAGTAGTGCGTGTCCTCGTTCTGGGCGGCGACCTCGATCGCCTCGCTGATGGCGATGCCCAGTGAGCCGGTTGACTTGGCGTCCTCCTCGAGGATCTTCTTGCCGACGCCGGTGGTCGGGCTGGGCGACGGACGGACCTCGGCTCCGAAGGTCTCCATCATGATTCGGCGATAGGGCTTCTGCTCGTACGACGCCCTGACCATGAACACCAGACAGTCCAGGCCGAAGAACTGGCAGGCCATCGAAAGCGCGGATCCCCACTGTCCGGCCCCCGTCTCGGTGGTCAGTCGTCGGGTTCCGGCCTCCTTGTTGTAGTACGCCTGAGCCAGAGCGGTGTTGGGCTTGTGCGACCCGACGGGGGAGACGCCCTCGTACTTGAAGTAGATGCGGGCCGGGGTCTCCAGGGCGCGCTCCAGCCGCCGGGCCCGGTACATGGGGGTCGGCCTCCACAGGCGGTAAATGTCGAGCACCGGTCCGGGGATGTCGATCCACCTCTCGGTGGAGACCTCCTGCATGATGAGGGCCTCGGGAAACAGGGGCGCGAGGGCGTCGGGACCCACCGGCTGTTGAGTCCCCGGGTGCAGCGGTGGCAGCGGCGGGAAGGGAAGGTCTGCCAGGAGGTTGTACCAGGCTGGCGGGAGATCATCTGGCGTCAGGTTGAACTGCACTGGCTCGGCCATCGCCGCCTCCTTCTCACGGGGCCGTTGAAGGGCCTCATTGTATGGTTCCGGCCGAGGTCGAGGGGGGCCAGACCTAGCCGAGAAGCTTCTTCAGGATGATCGTGGGCGGCCGGAGGAGCTGGTCGAACGTGCACTGGCGAGCCGGCTTGTCGGGTCGCCACCGCACGAACCGGGCGCCGTGCCTGATGCGGTGCCCGGTCACCTGGTCGAAGCCCACCTCGCACACCAGCTCGGGCCGAAGCCGCTCGTAGGAGAGGTCCTTCTCCCGGGCCCACCGGCTGACCATGGCCTGGCCGGGAGGGGGCTCGGCGGAGCGCCCCGCCCGGTATGGCTCCAGGAACCGGACCAGCTCGCGCCGGGCCTGGCGGGTGAACCCGGAGGAGAACCCGACTTGCCAGAGCTCGTGGTCGGGGCCGTACAGGCCGAGCAGCAGCGACCCCACGGCCTCACCCGCGGCGTCCTTCGCCCAGCGGAACCCGATCACCACGCAGTCCGCCGTACGCTCCCGCTTGACCTTGAGCATCGCTCGTTCGCCCGAGCGATATGGGGCATCCAGTCGCTTTGCCATTACCCCGTCCAGCCCCTGGACGACGAAGGCCTCCAGCCATCGGTCGGCCAACTTGGGGTCGTAGCTGCACGGGCTCATGTGCAGCGGTGGAGCGGCCTTCGCCATCACGCGTTCCAGCCCCCTCCGCCGGTCCGACAGTGGCTTGATGCGGAGGTCCTGGTCTCCCTTGGCCAGGAGGTCGAAAGCGATGAACGAGGCGGGCGTCTCCCTGGACAGCCTCTGCACCCGGGACGCGGCGGGGTGAATCCGCTGGAGGAGCGCGTCGAAGTCGAGGCCCTTCCCATCTTCGGTGAAGACCACGATCTCGCCGTCCAGCACGAGCCGGCGGGTAGAGAGCGTCTTCGTCGCCCCGAGCAGCTCCGGGAAGTAGCGGGCGAAAGGAAGCTCGCCCCGGCTGGAGATGTACACGTCCGACCCGTCTCTGAAGATGATGGCCCGGAAACCGTCCCACTTCGGCTCGTACTGCCATCCCTCTCCGGAGGGCAGAGCTCCGACGTGCTTCGCCTCCATTGGGGCGGTCGGCGGCTGGAAGGGGAGGTCCATCCCCGGGCATGCTACGCTCTCTGATCCGCGAGGCGCGTTGGTTTTCTCAACGCGCAATCTCTTGAGTCAAGCTCAGATGGGCCCACGGCTGCCCGCCCGGGCGCTGTGGGATGAGGGAGGAGCACGCTTGGACGAACAGCAGGGGGGGAACACGGTCTGGCAGGGCAGGATCGGAGACGTTCCGCTTCGCGTCGACATGCTGCCGTCGGGTCGCATCTTCGCCTCGTGGGCCGTCCGGGGGAACGAGCGCCGAGCCGTCATGGACTCGGTCCAAGAGCTGGAGCAGCGCGTCCTGTTCCAGCTCATGCTCGGAGCGGGACCCCAACAGGACGCGGTGGCCAGGGAGGTGGTGGCGGCGGTCCGAGGCGGACAGGTCGGGCTCCCGGATCCGACCCAGGCCCCTCCGCCGGTCAAACGGAAGAAGAAGGATCGGCGCCGCGGCCCGCCCCGGTCCCGGCGGCGCCGGTAAGTAGCGTCGCTCCAGTCAGCCGAAGGGCGATCCAGCTAGCGGCGATCCAACCAGCCCCCCGACCGTCCGCGGCGGTCGGCCACCAGCCCCGCCAGGATGGACAGGGCGATCTCCTCCGCGGTTCGGGCGCCAAGATCGATCCCGACCGGGGTCCGGATCCGGCCAAGGTCCCGGTCGCCGAACCCCATCTCCCGGAGCCGTTCGAGGTGCTTGCCCACATGGCGGGCGCTTCCCATGACACCGATGAATCGCGCCGGCGACCTGAGGAGCGTGGCCACCGACTCTGCCAGGCCGGGGGCCTCGTGGTCCGTGTGCACGGCTGCCGTCTCTTTGTCGAGCGAGAGCTCATCGATGCCGCTCGCCCTCCTGCCCGCTGCACGGTGTTCCGTCGTGAAGCGGTCGGCTCGAGGCTCTACCAGGACCGGGTCGAAGCCGAGGCCCGGCGCCCATCGCATGAGCTCGTCCGCGACCGGAGTGGCCGAGAAGACGACGAGGACCGGCCGCCGAAGGATCGGCTCCAGGAACACCTCGACCGATCCGAGATCGTGGTGGTAGGTCCGCGTGGTGGGCGTTCGTGCGGCCAGGCTCTCGGGGGCGTCGGCCACGGCGGCGTCGTCGAACTCTGCACAGCCCAGGGTTCCGGCCAGCGGTCCGTTCGCTCCCAGCAGCAGCTTCTGCCCGACGCGGCACGGCGGGTCACCCTCTATCCGCACGGCCGTCGCCAATACGACCTCGTCGCCGGCCGCCCGCCGCGCGGCCAGCTGGTCCTCGATGCTCGCGCCGCGTTCCGGGGCAGCGTCAGTCTGCCGATGCGCGGTCTGGCCGGCCAGGAGGTCGAGGGCGTGCGGCAGCGCGGGGAGGATGGCGGCCAGGCTCTCCACCGCCCCTCTCTCGCTTCCGGGGAGGTTGACGATGAGCGTCGACCCGATGCTGCCGGCCAACCCGCGGGAGAGGGCGGCGAACGGAGTCGAACCACGCCCGGAGGCGCGCATCTCCTCGGCCAAGCCGGGAGCCTCCCGCTCGATCACGTCTCGGGTGGCCTCTGGGGTGACGTCCCTGGGTCCCAGTCCCGTTCCTCCGGTGGTCACGATCATGGAGACGGCTTCGGCTTCGCCGGCCAGCTCACGGAGGAGCGCAGCGATCGCCTGCCGATCATCCGGCACGACTTCTCGCCGCACCACCTCGAACTCACGCGCCTTCAGAAAGTCGGCCACGGCCCGGCCGGATGCGTCCTCGCGGTCTCCCTGGGCCACGCCGTCGCTGACCGTCACCACTGCCGCTTTCCACTGCGTGACCATGTGAGAGCCTCGAGTCCCATGCTCCAGGTGACCGTCTACGCTTAGGGGCATATTCTGGTGGACGAAAGGGGTCCCTGCCTGTGAGCGAACAGATCCATCCTGCCGAGGCGACCGAGGTGCCGGCGTCCGGTCCGCTCGTCGATACCCACCGCCGCATCGCGGACGACCTGAGGGTCTCGGTGACCGACCGGTGCAACTTCCGGTGCACCTACTGCATGCCGGCAGAAGGATTGCCGTGGCTGCCGCGCCAGGAAGTGCTGACCTACGAGGAGATCACCCACCTGGTCGGAATCTTCGTCCGGCTGGGAGTCAGGGAGATCAAGCTGACCGGCGGCGAGCCCACCGTGCGCAGAGAGCTTCCGACCCTGGTCGCCATGCTTCGCCGGGCGTACCCGGACCTGGCCATGTCGATGACCACGAACGGCTTCCTCCTCGACCGGCTGGCGCGCCCGCTCGCCGATGCCGGCCTGGACCGAGTGACGGTGTCCCTGGACTCGCTGATGCGGCACCGGTTCGCCGAGATGACCAGGCGGGACGCGTTGGACAAGGTCCTCGAAGGGCTCAGCGCCGCCGGGGATGCGGGCCTGACCCCGATCAAGCTCAACTGCGTGGTCATCTCAGGAACGAACCAGGACGAGGTGGTCGACTTCGCCCGCCTGGCACGAGCGACTGGATACGAGGTGCGGTTCATCGAATACATGCCGCTCGACGCTGAGCAGCGGTGGGAGCGGGCGAAAGTGGTTCCCTCCGCGGAGATCCTGGAGACCATCGACGGAGCTTTCCCCTTGATCCCCGAGAGCGACGGGCCCGAACCGGCCACCAGGTTTCGGTTCGCGGACGGAGCCGCGGGGGCCGTCGGCGTCATCGCGTCGGTGACCGAGCCGTTCTGCGACACGTGCAACCGGCTGCGACTGACCGCCGATGGGCAGCTTCGGGCCTGCCTGTTCGCCATGTACGAGACGGATCTGCGCACGCCGCTTCGGGCCGGCGCTCCGGACCAGGAGGTCGAAGGGCTCATTCGGCAAAATGTCTGGGCGAAGTGGGAGGGCCACAAGATCAACCATCCCGACTTCGAGCGACCCAGCCGCTCGATGTCGATGATCGGCGGCTGAGGTCCATCCAGGACCTGGAAGGATGAAGGCCGCCCGCCAGCGCTCCTGATGAGAGTTGACTACGCCTTCGTGGCGGAGGCGGCCGACTCCCAGGGTGGACTCTTCTACGTCACCCGTGGGGGCGCCGACCTCCACTTCCTCCCCAGGGAGTTCCCCAAGCCCCTTCGCCTTGGAGCCATCTCGTTCGTCGTCCGTGTGCTGGGGGAGCCGCACGAGATCGGGCAGACGTTCACCCTCCTGTACTCGATCGTGGACGCCGACGGCCGGAAGGTCGGTTTCGAGCAGCGCGTCGAGGCCAGGTTCGAAGCCCACCCCATCGATCCAACGCGGGCCACGGCCAGCGTGGTCACCTTCCGCTTCTACGGGTTCCCCGTCCCGGACTTCGGGACCTACGTCTTCGAGGTCCACCACGGGGAGGACCGGCTCGCCCAGGTGCCGTTCTGGGTCGTGCCGGTGGACGGGACCAGCGACGCGCCCGGATAGTGTCAAGGCCATCGTCGCCTCACGAGGGCGTCATCTATCAGATCTATCCGCGAAGCTTCGCCGACAGCGACGGGGACGGCATCGGCGACCTCCTCGGGCTGAGAGAGCGGCTTGGCTACCTGGTGGAGCTCGGCGTTGACAGCCTGTGGCTCAACCCCATCTCTCCATCCGGAGGGGTCGACGGGGGATACGACGTCACCGACTACACAGAGGTCGACGCGGCCTACGGCGGGCTGGACGCCCTCGACCGCCTGCTCGCCGAGGCTCACCGCGCCGGCCTGCGCGTGCTCCTGGACTTCGTTCCGAACCACACCTCGGACCGCCACCCGTGGTTCGTCGAGGCCAGGTCCTCCAGAGAATCACCGAAGCGATCCTGGTACGTGTTCGCCGATGGGCCGAGGGGCAGTCCACCCAACAACTGGCTCTCCGGGTTCGGTGGGTCTGCCTGGGTGCCGGATCGGGAGAGCGGGCAGCTCTACCTCGCCGGGTTCTATCCGGAGCAGCCCGAGCTGAACTGGGACACCCCGGAGGTCAGGACGGCCGTGATCGAGGCCATGCGCTTCTGGGTGAACCGGGGCGTCGACGGCTTCCGCATCGACGTGGTCCACCGGCTGTCGAAGGATCCGCTGCTCCGCGACAACCCCGTGGCCTCCGCGGCGCAGCCCCGCCATGATCCGGAGGGTAGCGTGCAGCGATTCGACGAGAACGGACCATGGATCCACGACTACGTCCGGGAGATCCGGGAAGGCGTCGGCGGCGAATCGCTCCTGCTCGGCGAGGTGTGGATGCTCGAGCTCCAGGAGGTTGCGAGGTTCTTGGGGCCGGGGGAGCTGGATCTTACCTTCAACTTCCCGTTCGCCCTGGCGCCGTGGGATCCGGAGGCGATGGCGGCGGCCGTGGACGAGGCTGCCCGTCTGTTCGTCGGTCCGGGTGCACCCGCCTATCACCTGTCAAACCACGACGTCTCGCGCCACGCCACCCGCTATGGGGACCGGGCCATCAGGCCGGCGGCCGTTCTCCTGCTGACCCTTCCGGGGACCCCCGTGCTCTACTACGGAGAAGAGGTCGGGATGACCGACGGCGAGGTTCCGACGCACCAACGGTACGACCGGTTCGGCCGCGACCCCTGCCGCACTCCGATGCAATGGGACCCTTCGGGGAACGCGGGGTTCTGCCCGCCCGGCGTCGATCCCTGGCTCCCCGTCGCGGGCGGCTTCGAGCGCCGAACCGTCGCCGTGCAGCGGGATGATCCCGACTCGGTCCTCTCCCTGTATCGGCGGTTGATCGACCTTCGAAAGAGATCCCCCGCCTTGCGGACGGGCCGGTATCGGAGAGTCGATGCCCCGGCGGGATGCCTGGCCTACGTGCGCGAGCGGGGCGAGCGTTTCCTGGTGGCCGTGAACTTCACCTCCTCTGAGCTCGCCGTGTCAGGCGCCACCGGCTCCGTGGCAGCGGCGACATCTCTTCGGCGCGAGGGCCTGCCCGTGGAGAGGGGTGTCGTGCTGAACGGCGACGAGGCCCTGGTCATCCGCTTGCTCGCCTGAGCGACGGGATCCCCACCTCTCCCGAGATTGGGACGGCCCCGGGTGGGTAAGGGGAAGGTGGGAGGGGCCGATGCGGCTGATCTGGGCTGGTCAGCACGCATCCGGGAAGCAGCGATTGAAGGAGGAGCGATGTCCGATACGGCTTCAGCGGTGGATCTGCAGAAGCAGAACGGCCGGTCCGGGTGGGTGAAGGGGCTGGCCGCGGGCGGTGCGGGAGGTACCGTGCTCTTGTTGGCCCGCCGGGCCCGGAAGCGCCGGAAGGAGAAGACCGTGGAGCGCGTGCAGCGCAGGGCCAAGGATATGGCCCAGAACCTGCCGGACCAGTGGGCAGACACGGTAGCGAAGCGGATGGATGACACTCGCTGGCAGATCTGGGCCGCGACGGCAGCCGCTCTCGCCTGGGTCCTCTTCCGGATGGCCGAGCTCCGCCAGCTTCGCCGGATGAACCGGGGGCTCAGGGCCTCGGCCTAGCTTTCGGCCTCATTCAGGCCAGCTCGGCCTCGACCGGCCGGGCGGCATCGAACGTGCGCCTCGGGACGAATTTCCCCCACCCGGGGAGCACGTCTTCCGGCTCGCCTTCCCTTGCCACCACCCGTCCGCGGCACATGGTGACCACCGGCCAGCCCGTCACCTCCATGTCGTGGTAGGGGCTGTGATCTGTGCGCATATGCAGCGCGCGCGCATGGAGCCGCCGGGTCGCGTCCGGGTCGAAGACGACCAGGTCCGCGTCCATGCCTTGGGCGAGCGACCCCTTTCGGTGCGCCAGGCCGAACAGTCTTGCCGGTGCCGAGGAGATCGCGTCGACCCAACGCTCCAGCGCGATCCGGCCATCGCGCACACCCTGATACGCGAGCGAGAGTCTCGTCTCCACCCCTGGAAGGCCCGCCGGGATCTCGGTGAAGTCGGCCCATCCTCCCTCGTGAGAGGCCGTGCCGCGCCTCCTATCCGAGATCGTGAAGGGACAGTGGTCGGACGACAGCACGTCGATGGAGCCGTCGGCCAGCCCCGACCACAGAGCCGCCCGGTCCTCATCGCCGCGAAGGGGCGGGATACAGACGAAGTTGGGGGCCTCGGCCGGTTCGGCCATAGCCTTCGCGCTGAGGTACAGGAACTGCGGGGATGTCTCGGTGAAGACGGCGACCCCGGCGGTCCGTGCGGCGCGAACCTCACGGAGGCCGGTCGCACTCGAGAGGTGCACCAGGTAAAGGGGCGCCCCCGCCTGATCCGCCAGGCGAGCGGCCCGCCGTACGGCCGCGGCCTCGACGCCGGGAGGGCGAGCGGCGAGGAGCGCGCGCGGGTCGGTGCGGCCCTGGCTGAGCAGGCTGACCGTGCGGCGGGTGACCTCCCTTCCGTCCTCCGCGTGCACGCACACCAGCACGCCGCTCTCCGCGCCCGCGGACAGAGCACGGGCCAGGGCCCGGTCGTCGACCATGAACCGTTCGGGATGTGCCATGTGAAGCTGGACGCTGGCCACGCCATCCGCCGAAAGGCGCTGGAACATGGCCCTGGCCTCATCTGCAGCTTCGGGCACGGCGGTCAGGTTGAGGTGGAACGAGTAGTCGACGGCCGCGCGCCCTTCGGCCTTGGCATGCCACTCGCGGAGGGCCTCCTCGGGGGCCTGCCGGCGGGACCCCGCGAAGTCGATCACGCAGGTGGTACCGCCGCAGGCCGCGGCCACGGTCCCGCTGGCGAAATCATCCGCCGATCGCACGGCCCCTACCGGCAGGTCGAAGTGGGTATGAGGGTCGATGCCGCCGGGGATCACCAGTGCTCCGGACACATCCAGGACCTCGGCCCCCGGAGCGTCCACCTTTCGGCCGACGGCCGCGATTCGCTCACCGTCCACCAGGATCTCGCCCCGGCGGGTCCCGGACGGATCGACGAGCGTTCCGCCCCTGATCAGGAGCATGGCCGGGCGGAAGGGAGTCGACTCTGCATCGCCCCTAATATCGGAAGGAGAGAGGGGCAGGTGGAGGATCGACCTGAGAGGCCGGCCTAGCGGATGACCTCCAGCCGGTCGGCATTCGCGTCCAACTGCCGGATCGAGCGTTCGTCGAGCTCGTGCTCCCTCTCGGGAATCTGGGCTCTCTCGGCCTCTCCGAACAGGGGGGTCGTGAAGTACCGCTGGCCGGTGTCGGGGATCACCGTGACGATCCGGCCGATCTCTGGGTGGGCCGTGGCCACCTTCAGTGAGGCCGCCACGTTGCACCCTCCGGAGATCCCGGAGAACATGCCTTCCTCCCGGGCCAGCCGGCGGGCCGTCTCGATGGACTCCTCCGTACTGACCGTGACCACTCCATCCAGGACGGCCAGGTCCAGGTTGCGGGGGACGAATCCGTCGCCGATTCCTTCGATGCCGTGGGAGCCCCACCGCCGGTCGGAGATGATCGGGCATTCCGCGGGCTCGGCGGCGTACACGCGTGCGTTCGCCCCGTGCTCGCGGAGGAACCGTCCAACCCCCGTGATCCATCCGCCCGTCCCCTGCGATGCCACGACCGCGTCGAGCCGTCCCTCGGCTTGCTCCCAGATCTCCGGTCCGGTCGTGAGCGTGTGCGCCTCCACGTTGTCGGTGTTGTCGAACTGGGCGGGGATGAAGTACCGCTCCGGATCGCCCGAGCGGATCTCCTCCATGCGCCCCAGCGCCAGATCCACGTCGGACTCGGCCCCGGGGGTGAGTACCAGCTCCGCCCCGTATGCCCCTATGAGCTTCTTCCGCTCCTCGCTCATGCCCTCCGGCATCACGACGACGCACCGGTAGCCCTTCACCGCCGCCACGAAGGCGCACGCGGCGCCGGCGTTGCCGGTGGAGCACTCCAGCAGCGTCATTCCGGGACGAAGATCGCCACGCTCCTCCGCCCGGGCGATCATGTGAGCGTAGATCCGGTCCTTCAACGAGCCGGTCGGCCCGTACCACTCGATCTTGGCCAGCAGCTCGCGGCCCTGAGGGCCCAGGCGGCTCAGGCTCACCAGCGGCGTCCTCCCGATCGCATCGAGCAGCGACGGCAGCCCCCGGCGATATCCATCCCACCCGATGCTCATGCGTACCTCCCCGGTGTCAGGCGATGGAGCGTAGACGAAGGGGGCGCCGGGGGGCGCCCCCTTCAAACAGGCGGTCTTGCGTCGCTACCGGACCAGCCCCCGGAAGAAGTACCAGATGAAGATCGCCGACACGAGATACATGAGCCAGTGCACGTCCCTGGCCCGGCCCCGCAGGATCTGGATCAACGTGTAGGCAACGAAGCCGGCTCCGACGCCGTTGGTGATGCTGAAAGTGAAGGGCTGGACGATGATCGTGAGGAGCGCCGGGATCCCGATGCCCGGGTCGGTCCAGTTGATGTCCCTCACGATCGTCATCATGAAATACCCCACGATCACGAGGACGCCTGCGGTCGCCTCCGGCGGGATGATCCCGGCGATCGGGGAGAGGAACATGGCAAGCAGGAAGAGGACTCCGACGACCACGGCGGTGAGGCCCGTCCGGCCCCCTTCGGCCACGCCGGAGGCGCTCTCGATGTAGGTCGTGTTCGAGGAGGCCGAGGCCGCCCCGCCCGCCGCGGCGCCCAGGGAGTCGACCAGCAGCACACGATTGATGCCGGGGAGCTTTCCCTCCTTGTCGAGCAGGCCCGCCTCGCCTCCCACTCCGATCACGGTGCCCATGGTGTCGAAGAAGTCCGAGAGCATGACGGAGATGATCAGGGCGGCTGCGGTCCAGAAGCCGATGTCGAACACGCTCAGGGAGAACTGGCCGACCATGCTGAGGTCAGGGACGGCGGCGATCTGGTCCGGCCACTCGGCGACCCCGGGCGGCCACAGGGTCCCGTCCTCGAACGCGTTGAAGATGATGGCGAGGACCGTGGTGAACAGAATCCCGATGAGCAGAGCACCCTTCATCCGTCTCGCTACCAGACCCGCCGTCACGAAGAACCCGATGACGAACACGAGGATCTGTGGCGTGGTGAGGTCGGGGCGAAGAGAGATGATGGTGCCGGCCTCCGGATGCACGACGATACCGGCGTTCACCAGCCCGATGAGGGCGATGAACAGGCCGATGCCGATGCCGATCGCCCGCTTCAGATCCATCGGGATGGCGTTCAGGATCGCCACACGGAAGCCGGTGAGGACGAGGAGGGCGATGATCAGCCCTTCCAATACGATGACCCCCATGGCCTGGGGCCAGGTCATGCCGAACTGAGCTACCAGGGTGAACGTGACGAAGGCGTTCAGTCCCAACCCCGCCGCCATGGCGAAGGGGTAGTTCGTGTACAGCCCCATCGCCAGGCATAGCAGCGCCGCCACCAGGGCCGTGACCGCCGCTACCGGAGCCGCATCGAACTGCGCTCCGCCGTTTACGAAGTTGCCTGTGGCGTCGGGCAGCGTGCCGAGGATCTGGGGGTTGACGAAGAGGATGTAAGCCATCGTCAGCCAGGTGGTGACTCCGGCGAGGATCTCGGTCCTGGTGGACGAGCCACGCTCGGTGATGTGGAAGTACCGGTCGAGGCCGGTACCGGTGGTGCTCGGGGTAGGGGGCGCCCAGGTCGCCATACGCGCTCCTTTCGAAGAAGCCCGGAGCGCACCCTGGCGTCGGTGCGCCCAGGGTGTCCTGGTGGGAAGGCGACTGAAGCATAAGGACGGCCGGTAGCGGGCGCAAGGATGCGACGTCCGAGGCGCTTCAGCCGGAGATCACGCAGAAGTGGCTTCAGAAGCCCCATGTCGGCACAGGGGCCACCGTTCCTTGACACGCAACCCGGGAAGACCGGAGGATGGGTGCCGGCACGCGGATGTAGGGAGGACACCATGTACGCAAGAGTTGCTCATGTCCGAGTCGATCCAACTCAGCTGGAGGCGGCGCGCACGAAGCTACAGACCGAGATCCTTCCACGGATTCGGCAGCTCCCGGACACTGTGGCCGGGTACTGGCTGGAGCCAATCGATGGCAAAGGCCTGACGATCGTCCTCTTCGAGAGCAAGGAAGCGGCAGAGAGGCCTGTGCTC
>JBOGVA010000075.1:0-12147 GCA_050692195.1 Actinomycetota bacterium
CGCTTCGCCCTGCTGTGCCGGCGGGCGAACGACAGAGGCGCGCTGCGTGCCGGCCTGCACCCCGCGCTTCTCCCCGGCGGACGATCGGTGGCCGACGAAGCCGCCCGGGCGATGGTGGAGGTCGCCTGGGGCACGCTGCTTCCTTCCGAGCCCGGAAGAGATGCCGCGGCGATCCTGAAGGCTGCCGCGGAGCGGGAGATCGAGGTCCTGTTCCTCGTAGGAGTCGACCCGCTGCGTGACTTCCCGGATGCCGCGCTGGCCCGGCAGGCGCTCCAGAACGTCCCCTACAAGGTCGTGGTCGACATCGACGCCGAGAACATGGCCATCTACGCGGACGCCATGCTCCCTGCCGCCCCCTACCTGGAGAAGGACGGCCACTACACCGATTGGGAGGGGCGCGCCCAGCGGCTGCGGGCGGTCCGGCCGCCACACGGCCTGGCCCGCTCGGAGTGGGAGATCTTCCAGGAGGTCTCGGAGGTCATGGGTGCGGACATGGGCTTCCACTCGCTCGACGCGCTCCACGACGAGATGGCGCGCTTGCTTGGCCCTTCCCCGGCCGAGGCTGTTGACGGGCGGGTCCCCTCCGCCTCGCGCGTCCGCTCGGCAGATTCCTCCCCGCCCTACGCGCCTCGGCCGCAGAGCCAAGAAGAACCGGCCAGCCCCGAGGAGCGCACCGAGCTCGTTCTGTTCACTTATCCACTGCTGGTTGATGAGGGAAGGCTTTCCGCCGGAGCGGACCTCCTGAGGCAGGCCTTGGAAGAGCAGCCGTTCGTTGAGATTCACCCGTCGGATGCCGACAGGCTCGGGTTGAAAGAGGGCGCGACGGCGCGGCTCCGCACCGACGCCGGCGAGGCCGAGCTCCCCATGAGGATCACGGACGGGATCGCTCCGGGGGCGGTGTTCGTCCCGTACAACCAGCCCGGGTTCGCCGCCAACAAGCTCCTGGCCGGCAGGCTGACGGCGACGGTTGGGCTGGAGGCGGCAGAAGCGGAGGCGGCCTCGTGACGCTGGCCGCCATCGACTGGGTCGCGTGGATCCTCCTGGTGGCCCGGGTGGTGGTGATCTTCGCCTTCCTCCTGGTCTCGGTGCTGCTGGTGATCTGGCTCGAGCGCAAGGTGGTCGCCGACATGCAGACCAGGATCGGGCCCAACCGAGCGGGGCCGGCCGGGATCCTCGTCACGCTGGCCGACGGCATCAAGCTGTTCTTCAAGGAGGGGGTGACGCCGGTGACGGCCGACCGGCCCGTGTACCTGCTGGCTCCCATCGCGTCGCTGGTCCCGGCGATGCTGGCCTTCGCGGTGATCCCCTTCGGAGCCGGCGTCACGCTCTTCGGCCGCCGTGTGCCTTTCCAGATCACGGATCTGAACGTGGGCATCCTGTGGATCCTGGCCATGGGCTCGCTCGCCGTGTACGGGGTGGTCCTGGCGGGGTGGTCGAGCGGTTCGAACTACCCGCTCCTCGGAGCGATCCGCTCGAGCGCCCAGATGATCTCGTACGAGGTGGGCATGGGCCTCGGGCTGGTGGCCGTCCTGCTCTCCGCCGGGACTCTCACCATGGGGGAGATCGTCGACACCCAGGCGCGCCACTTCGGCGTGACCGGGTTGGGCTGGCTTCCGAAGTGGAACCTCTTCCTTCAGTTTCCGGCGTTCCTCATCTACATGACGGCGGCGCTCGCCGAGACCAACCGTCCCCCCTTCGACCTCCCCGAGGCCGAGACCGAGCTGGTGGCCGGCTACCACACCGAGTATTCCGGCATCAAGTTCGCCATGTTCTTCCTGGCGGAGTACATGCACACGATCACCGTCTCGGCGGTCGGAGTGACGCTGTTCCTGGGGGGCTGGCGCGGGCCGATGTTCGACGTGGTCCCGTGGCTGTGGCCTCTGCTGTGGTTCCTGGTCAAGTTGTTCGTCGTGCTCTACGTCCTGATATGGATACGAGCCACCTTGCCGAGGTTCCGCTATGACCGGCTGATGAGCTTCGGCTGGAAGGTCCTCATCCCCGTGGGGCTGCTGTGGATCCTGGTCACCGCGGCCGCGATCGAGCTGCCCAACGTCTACAGCGATGCCAGAGCGGGGCTGATCATCGCGGCAGGGACGGTGGCCGTCCTCACGCTGGTCGGGCCGCTGTTCGCGGGCCCGCCGCGGGGGATGCCAAGGCCGCCCGAGGAGGAGGGAGGATGAGCGGTCCGGCCAGGGCGCCGGTCGGGCAGATGGGGCTCACCCGGGCGATCGCCCGGGCAACCTTGGCGATCGCCCGGGGGTTCTCCGTCACGTTCCGCCAGGTGTTCCGCCGCGACGTGACGAAGCCGTACCCGAAGGTGATTCCCCCGTTGCCGCCACGGGCTCACGTTGGCCGGCACCTGCTGAACCGGCACGAGAATGGCTTGGAGAAGTGCATCGGATGCGAGCTGTGCGCGTGGGCCTGCCCGGCAGATGCGATCTACGTCGAGGGTGAGGAGAACAGCGAAGAGAACCGCGTGTCGGCCGGCGAGCGGTACGCCAGCGTGTACCAGATCAACTACCTGCGGTGCATCATGTGCGGCCTGTGCGTGGAGGCTTGCCCCACCCGCGCCCTGACGCTCACGAACAACTACGAGCTGGCGTTCGAGACCCGCGAGGACGCCATCTACGAGAAGTGGCAGCTCCTCGAGCCGCCGCCGCCTCTCGGAACGGCTCCCGGGACCGAACAGGGACGATGATGGCCGATTGGATCGTGTTCTGGGTGGCCGCCCCGATCGCGATCCTGTCTGCGGGAGCGATGATCCTGGCCCGCAACGCCGTCTACGCGGCGCTGCTCCTGGTCGTCAATTTCTTCACGCTGGCGGTGTTCTTCCTCATCCTCGGATCGCCGTTCCTGTTCGTCGTCCAGATCATCGTGTACGCCGGAGCGATCATGGTCCTGTTCCTGTTCGTGATCATGCTGCTCGGCCCGGCGAGCGAGGTGCCCCTGGCGGAGCGGATCAGAGGGCAGCGATGGCTCGCCCTCGCGCTCGGGGTCGGGCTCGCTCTCGAGCTGTTCTTCGCCGTGAGATTGGGAGCAGGGCTCTCCCGGGGCGCTCTGCCCGACTTCTCGGCGGTGAACGAAGGCGGCAACGTCCAGGCTCTTGCCGGCGTGCTCTTCAACCAGTACTTCTTCCCGTTCGAGGTCACGTCGGTCCTGCTGATCGTGGCGGCCATCGGCGCCATGCTGCATGGCCGCCGAAATATCCCCGAGGAGGAGACGATAGACCGGCCGGGGGCGGAGGCCCCGTGAGGACTCCGATCGGCTATTTCCTCCTGGTGTCGGGACTGCTGTTCACCATCGGGACCGTGGGCGTGCTGATCAGGAGGAACGCCCTGGTCATCTTCATGTCGGTCGAGCTACAGCTGAACGCGGTCAACCTGGCGCTCGTTGCGTTCTCCCGGCAGCACGGGAACCTGACCGGCCAGGTCCTGGCGTTCTTCTCCATGGTGGTGGCGGCGGCGGAGGTCGTCGTGGGCCTGGCCATCATCGTGTCGCTGTACCGAAAGGCTCGGAGCACCGACGTGGACGACGCGAGTCTGCTCAGAGGATGAGCAGACCGTGATCGCGCAGGTGATCGACGTCCAGGGTTCCGCCTGGCTGATCCCAGCTCTTCCGCTCGGGGGGGCGGCCGTCCTGCTCCTCACGGGCAATCGGTGGCGAGGCTCTGCGGCCGGGTGGCTCGCCTCCCTCCTGGTGGCCGGATCCTTCGTGTTCTCCCTCGTCGCTTTGCTCGACCTGCTGTCCCATCCCGCGGAGGAGCGCCGCCTGATCCTTCACGCGTTCGACTGGATCCGCGTCGGGGAGTTCGGGACCGACGTGGCGCTGCGGGTCGATCCGCTCTCCGCGGTGATGGCCCTCATGGTTACCGGCGTGGGGGCGCTGATCCACATCTACTCGATCGACTACATGCACGGCGACGACAGGTACACCCGGTTCTTCGGCTACATGAACCTGTTCGTCTTCTTCATGCTCATCTTGGTCCTGGCCGACAACTTCCTGCTTCTCTACCTGGGCTGGGAGGGAGTCGGCCTGTGCTCCTACCTCCTGATCGGGTTCTGGTTCGAACGGAAGACCGCGGCCGACGCCGCGAAGAAGGCTTTCATCACGACCAGGATCGGCGACTCCGCGTTCCTGATCGGGATCATCTACATCTGGCTGCACTTCGGCTCGCTCGAGTTCGACGTGGTGTTTCGCGGAGCGGAAGGCCTGGCCAACGGCACGGCCACGATCATGGCGCTGCTGCTGTTCGCGGGCGCGGTGGGGAAGTCGGCTCAGGTTCCTCTGCACGTCTGGCTCCCGGATGCCATGGAGGGGCCGACCCCTGTTTCGGCCCTGATCCATGCCGCAACCATGGTGACGGCCGGCGTGTACCTCGTGGTGCGGACCCACGCGATCTTCGAGGCATCCGAGGTCGCCCTGACGATCGTGGCGCTGGTCGGGATCGTGACCGCCATCTACGCGGGCCTCTCGGCGATCGGACAGGACGACATCAAGCGCATGCTGGCGTACTCCACGATCAGCCAGCTCGGGTTCATGTTCTTCGGCGCGGGGATGGGCGCGTATGCCGCGGCGATCTTCCTCCTGGTGGCCCACGCCTTCTTCAAGGCTCTCCTGTTCCTCGGAGCGGGAAGCGTGATGCACGCGCTCCCGGGAGACGAGACCGACATGATGCGGATGGGCGGGATCAGGCGCGCCATGCCCCTGATGGCGACCACGTGGGTCGTCGCCTGGCTGGCCATGGTGGGCATCCCACCGTTCTCCGGGTTCTTCGCCAAGGATCAGGTGGTCGCCTCGGCGAGCCAGGCCGGGCGAACAGGCCTCTGGATCGCCGCGCTGTTCGGGGCTCTGTTGACGGCGATCTACATCTCGAGGGCGACGTTCGTGGCGTTCTTCGGCGAACGCCGGTACGAGGGCCATCCACACGATCCGCCCAGCCGCATGCGAGTAGCGCTGCTGACCCTCGCGGTGGGCGCGGCCCTTGCCGGGATCCTCGGTCTCTCCGCGACGACCGGCATCCTCCCCAGGTTCCTCGAGCCCGTCGTCGGCGCCGCGGAGGAAGCCCACGCCGGCCCGTCGGAGCTCGTGCTGACGGTGATCTCGGTCGGAGTCGCGCTGGCCGGCGTGGCGCTGGCCTACTTCGTGTACCTGTCGGAGCGGATCGACTGGGTGGCGCTGCGGAGTCGGCTGGCAGCAGCGAAGCGGGCCATGGAGCGGGGGTTCTTCGTCGACGACTTCTACGGAGGGGTTCTCGTGAGGCCGGCCAAGCTCGGGTCGGCGTTCGCCGCTTACGTGCTCGACCGGCGGCTGATCGATGGGGCGGCGAACGGGATCGGGAAGGCATTCGCCGCGGCGGCCGGCGTGGGTCGCAAGGTGCAGACGGGCCTGGTCAGGAACTACGCCCTGGCCTTCCTGCTGGGTGCGGTGGGCGTGCTCTGGTACCTGGCGGTGCGGTTCTGATGGATATGAACGGGTTTCCCTGGCTGACGGTCGTCACGTTCGCCCCCCTGGCCGGCGCTGTCCTGCTGGCGATCGCCCCTGCCCGGGCCCTGAACCTGCACCGGCTGGGCGCGCTCCTCGTGACGGTCGTCACCTTCGCTTTCTCGCTGGGCGTACTCGGGGCCTTCGACGGGAGCGCCGTCCGCTTTCAACTCGTGGACCGGGCGACCTGGGTCGGGTCCCTGAACTTCCAGTACGTCCTGGGGGTGGACGGGATCAGCCTATTCATGGTGCTCCTGACCACGTTCCTGATGCCCGCAGCCGTGCTGGTCTCCTGGAGGATCGAGCACCAGGTCAAGTACTACATGCTGGCCTTCCTCGTCCTGGAGACGGCGATGATCGGCTCCTTCCTGGCCCTCGACCTCCTTCTGTTCTTCCTCTTCTTCGAGGCGCTCCTGTTCCCCATGTACCTGATCATCGGAGGCTGGGGAAGCGAGGGCCGGGTCTATGCTGCCGTGAAGTTCTTCCTGTTCACCATGGCGGGATCGGCCTTCCTGCTGTTGGCCATCCTCTTCCTGTACTTCCGGGCGGGCTCGCAGCTCGGTCAGCCGACCTTCGACATCACCCAGATGCAGGACCTGTCGCTGGCCACGGCCTCTGCGCGTTGGTTGTTCCTGGCGTTCTTCGTGGCCTTCGCCGTGAAGGTCCCTCTGTTTCCTCTTCACACGTGGCTCCCGGACGCCCATACCGAGGCGCCGACGGCGGGCTCGCTGATCCTGGCGGCGGTCCTGCTGAAAGTGGGGGCGTACGGGCTGATCCGATTCAACCTCGGGCTGTTCCCCGAGGCCTCCGAGTACTTCAGGGTGTTCGTGTCGATCCTCGCCCTGATCGGCATCGTGTACGGAGCCGTGGTGGCCCTCATCCAGACCGACCTGAAGCGTCTGGTGGCCTACTCCAGCGTGTCCCACTTGGGGTTCGTCGTCCTGGGCACCTTTGCCTTCACCGTGGAGGGGTTATCCGGCGGAGTCCTGCAGATGGTCAACCACGGCCTGTCGACCGGCGCCCTCTTCCTGCTGGTGGGGATGCTGTACGAGCGGACCCACACCCGGGACCTCCGGAGGATGGGGGGCCTAGGGAACACCATGCCGGTATTCGCCGGGGTGTTCCTGTTCGTGGCGCTCTCCTCGATCGGCCTGCCGGGGCTGAACGGGTTCGTCGGCGAGTTCCTCGTCCTGCTGGGGACCTTCGTAGTGAACAAGGCGTTCGCCGTCATCGCGGTCACCGCCGTGGTGCTCGCTGCGATCTACCTTCTGTGGGCTTACCAGCGGGCGATGCACGGAACGCTCGTCGACGAGAGCCACGCCGGCCTCCCCGACCTTTCCGTACGCGAGCACGCCATCCTCGTGCCAATCATGGCGGCCATCCTCCTGATCGGGGTCTTCCCCAGCCCGTTCCTGGACAGGATCGAGACGAGCGCGGCGAACTCCGTCGCCTGCGTGCGCCTGGCCACCGCGGGTAAGCCATCCGGCGCCCCCGGCCCTTCCTGTATCAGGGTGGACCCGGACGGGGCGGCGGCGAGCTCGGGGGGGAGTCCCTGAGATGTGGCCCGCCTTGGCTCAGGCGCCGGCGGTGACCCATCCGCCCTTGCAGTTCCAACCGGTCATCCCCGAGCTGATCCTCGCAGGGGCCGCCATCGCCATCCTGCTGCTCGATGCCCTTCGCCCGCGGGACGACCAACGGCCCCTGGCACTGCTCGCCCTGGCCGGGATCGCCGCCGCCGCCGCGTACTCGCTGTACCTGTGGGACTGGGTGGCTCGTCCGGACGCCCCGTCCCAGGTCCTGGGCGGCATGGTTTCGGCAGACCGCTTCGCGGTGTTCTTCCGGCTGGTCCTGCTCGGCGTGGCTGCCCTGAGTGTCCCGCTCTCCTTCCACTACCTCGACAGGGCGGACGAGGCCCGGGGGGAGTACTACTCCCTGCTGCTGTTCGCCACGGCGGGCATGACACTCATCGCCGCCTCGGCCGACCTGACCATGGTGTTCCTGGCTCTGGAGATCCTCTCCCTCTCGCTCTACCTGATGACGGGCTTCTCGTTCCGGCGTCTGGCCTCGGCGGAGGCGTCGATGAAGTACTTCCTCCTGGGCGCCTTCTCCTCCGCGTTCTTCCTCTACGGCGTGGCACTGGCCTACGGGGCCACAGGGACCACCAACCTGGCGGGCATCGCCGCCGAGCTTGGCGGCGAGGTCGGTCCGAATGCCCTGGCCCTGGGGGCGGCCGGCCTGCTCGGCGCCGGCTTCGCGTTCAAGGTGGCCGCCGTGCCCTTCCACATGTGGACTCCCGACGCCTACCAGGGCGCCCCCACGTGTGTCACCGCGTTCATGTCCGCGGGGACGAAGGTCGCCGCCTTCGGGGCGTTCCTCCGTGTCTTCGACGTCTCCTTCAGCCCTCTGGCCTGGGACTGGCGGCCATTCGTGTGGGTTGTGGCGGCCGCCACCATGATCGTCGGAGGTGTCGTGGCCATCGCCCAGACCGACGTGAAGCGGATGCTCGCGTACTCCTCGATCGCCCACGCCGGGTTCATCCTGGTCGGGGTGGCGGCCGCGAACGCCCAGGGCATCCAGGGGGCCATGTTCTATCTGGTGGCGTACGCGGCCATGATCCTCGGAGCGTTCGCCGTGGTCATGCTGGTCTCGGTACGGGGGGAGAGCAACCTCTCCCTGGGCTCGTACGCGGGGCTGGCCCGGCGGAGCCCGTTCCTGGCGGTGACGCTGGCGCTGTTCCTGTTATCTCTGGCCGGTATCCCGCCCACCGCAGGCTTCATCGCCAAGGTGGCGGTGTTCAGCGCCGCCGTCCAGGCAGGCTACTGGCCGCTGGTGCTGATCGCCGTGATCGCCTCGGTCATCGCCGCCTTCTTCTACATCCGGGTGATCGTCCTCATGTACATGCAGGACCCGGTGGAGGCGCCCGCCGTCGAGCGGACTTCGCTGGCCGGGTGGGCGGTCGCCGTGCCGGCCGTCCTCACGCTGCTGTTCGGTGTCCTGCCGGGGCTCCTGTTCGACGTGCTGCGGGACGCGTCGGTGATCAGGTTCTGATGTTGGCTACCATCGGCGCGATGGAAGAGGGAGGGCCATGACTCGGGCTGTGACCAGAGGGCTCGGGATCCCCGACCCGGCCTTGGATGAAGAGATCAGAGGACGCCTCGACGAGGTGGAGGCCGCGCTGGAGAAGGCGGTGCGTGCGGACACCGACTCTCTGACCGCTGCTGCGTCCTATCTCCTGTCCGCGGGCGGGAAGCGGTTCCGTCCGTTGCTCGTCTTCCTTGGGGCGCAGTTCGGCGATCCCATGGACCCCCGGCTCGTCCGCGGAGCGGTCGCCCTCGAGCTCGCCCACGTGGCCACCCTCTACCACGACGACGTCATGGATGAGGCGGAGTTCCGCCATGGCGTCCCCTCCGTGAACGTCCGCTGGGGCAACAACCTGGCCATCCTCTCTGGCGACTACCTGTTCGCCCGGGCGTCCGAGACGGCCGCTGACCTGGGGGCGGAGGTCATCCGGCTGCTGGCAAGGACCATCGCGACCGTGTGTGACGGTCAATTGCGTGACGTCTCCATGGCCGGGAGCCTGGAGCAGACCGAAGCCCAGTACATGGAGACGATCCGCAGGAAGACGGCGGCGCTCATCGCCACCTCGTGCCGTCTGGGCGGGATGCTTGCCGCTGCCTCACCCGACGTGACCGACCTCCTCGAGCGGTTCGGCGCGGCGCTGGGCATGGCCTTCCAGCTCTCGGACGACATCATGGACATCACCTCCACCCAGGAGGAGCTTGGAAAACCCCCCGGTCAGGACCTCCGGCAGGGGATCCACACCTTGCCGGTGCTCCACGCCCTCCGTGATGGCGACGCGGGCCGGGAGCTGAGAGAGCTCCTCGCCATTGGCCCACCCCACGGCGAGCGCCTGCAGAGGGCGCTCGAGCTGGTGGGCCGAGAAGAGGTGCTCGAGCCTGCACGACGTGCGGTGAGTGACGAAGTGGGGAGGGGGATCCGGCTGGCGAACGGACTGCCGGCCGGCCCGGCGCGAGAGGCCTTCGTCCACCTCGCCGCGTACCTGGCGACCCGCTGCGGCGCGAAGACCTAAATCGTCCTGAGGACCGCCCGGAGATGTTCTCGCGGCCATCCTCGCTCGCTAAGGGGAGGTGCCCCTCTCTACGCCGGGGCGAACAGGTCTGGTAGCCAACCCGGATGTGCCAACACCGTCGCCGCCAAGGCCAGGAGGGCGAAACCCGCGACCGGAGTGACCCGATCGGCGGGCCAATGCGGCGAACTTCTCGGTGAGTCTCCCCGCTGCCTCGTCTCCATGCTCCTGCGTGAATCGGGTGTAGCCACAAATGTCTGCGATCAGGAACGTCCGGATCGCGGTCGCGCGGTCCGCGCTCTGTCCCTCCAGATCGGTTCGCTGATCCATACGTGAATCGCCTTCGAGCGACTGCTGGGGCCGACAGGCCGGCTCCCTGCGGGTGCGGGTCATCATCCGTCGCCGGAAGTCGTTGAGGCAAGGGCCGCCGACGGCCTTCAGATCCATCCACCGGCCCTTGCTAGAATCGTGCTTGAGAAAGGATTCACAAGCTCGCCTGTCGGCTGTGGGGGAGGCGTGGAGAGCTACTTCCAGTCCTACGGGGTCTTGGTCGCCCTGCTGATCGCAGGGTTCGGCCTGGTGGCGGTGGCCTTCGGGCTGGCCCGGATCGTGGCGCCCCGGAGGCCGCTGCCCGAGAAGCTCACCACGTACGAGTGCGGGATCGACCCTGTGGGAGAGGGCTGGTCCCAGTCGCAGATCCGCTACTACATCTATGCCTTCCTCTTCGTCATCTTCGACGTGGAGAGCGTGTTCCTGTTCCCGTGGGCGCCCATCTTCGAGCGTCTGGGGATGCAGGCCGTCGTGGAGATGGCCATCTTCGTCTTCATCCTGGCCCTCGGGCTCCTCTACGCGTATCGGAAGAAGGTGCTCCAGTGGGCCTGATGGACCAGGTTGAGATGCCCCAGCCGGTGAAGTTCATCCTGAACTGGGGGCGCCGCTACTCCCTGTGGGTCATGAACTTCGGCCTGGCCTGCTGCGCCATCGAGCTCATCGCCACCTCGACTTCCAAGCACGACTTCATCCGCCTCGGCGTCATCCCATTCGCCCACGGACCCCGTCAAGCGGATCTGTTGGTGGTGGCCGGAACGCTGACCGACAAGATGGCCCCGGCCCTGAAGCGCGTGTACGACCAGATCCCGGACCCGAAGTACGTGATCTCGTTCGGGTCGTGCTCAAACTGTGGCGGGCCGTACTGGGACTCGTACTCGGTGACCAAGGGCGTCGACCAGATCGTCCCCGTGGACGTCTACGTTCCCGGGTGCCCTCCCAGGCCGGAGGCGCTGCTGCACGGCATCATCAGGCTGCAGGAGAAGATCGGCAAGGAAGACATCCGGGAGAAGTGGAGTGGCAAGCTCACCAAGCCCGCTGCCACCGGCTGAGATAGCCGATCGCCTACGCGCCCAGTTCGGGGGGGACATCCGGGCCTCCGAGGAGGTGCACGGACACCCCGTGATCACGGTGGCCCCGGAGCGGCATCAAGAGGTGGCCACGTTCCTTCGCGACGACCCGGACCTCTCCTTCGACTTCTTCGACTTCCTGGCAGGCGTGGACTACCGCTCCAAGGGGCGCGGGTTTGACGTGGTCACCCACCTCTACTCGACCAGGCACAATCACAACGTCCGCCTCCGGGTGGAGTGCGACGCGGACGATCCCCACTGCCCGACGCTCTCCGCGGTGTGGGTCGGAGCCGACTGGCACGAGCGGGAGGCCTGGGAGCTCTTTGGGATCGTGTTCGACGGTCACCCCCACCTCGTGAAGCTGCTGCTTCCGGAGCAGTTCGAGGGATATCCACTTCGAAAGGACTTCCCACTCATGACCCGGGAGGCCAAGCCCTGGCCGGGGGCCGTCCCGGAGGGTGAGGAGATCGAGGAATGAGACTCGTCCTGCTGGCCCAGGCCGGCCAGAGCTTCGTCGACGACCTCTTCGGCAACTTCTGGGTGGCGATGGGGATCAAGGTCGCGCTGGTCCTCGGGTTCGCCCTGACCGCGCCGATGGTCGTGGGCTACATGGAGCACAAGGTCCTGGCGCACATGCAGCATCGGCTGGGGCCGATGTACGCAGGGCGGTTCCATGGGTGGGCCCAGCTCATCGCCGACGGAGTGAAGTTCATCCAGAAGGAGGACGTGATCCCTCGGGCCGCCGACTCGTGGGTGTTCACGCTTGCCCCGGCCGTCGTCCTGGTGCCGTACCTCGCCATCTTCCTCGTCATCCCGTTCGGGAACACGCTGTGGGCCCAGAACCTCGACGTGGGGATCTTCTTCATCCTGGCCATCACGGCCGTCTCGGTGATAGGTGTGCTCATGGCGGGGTGGGCCAGCGCGAACAAGTTCTCGCTGATCGGAGCGCTCCGGGCGGCGGCCCAGCTCATCGCCTACGAGCTCCCGATGATCCTGGCGGCCGTGGCCGTCGTCATGCAGGCCAGTACCCTCTCGCTGGTCGGGATCAGCGAAGCACAGCATGCCTACTGGTTCGTCCTGACTCAGCCTCTCGCCTTCGGGATCTTCATGATCGCTTCTCTGGCCGAGCTGACCAGGCCGCCGTTCGACATGCCCATCGCCGACTCCGAGATCATCTTCGGG
>JBOGVA010000076.1:0-4334 GCA_050692195.1 Actinomycetota bacterium
CCCCAAGCTGCCGGACGTAGACCGAGTACGGGATTCATCACATAGTCGCGCTCGTCAACGTGCCCCAAACCGACGACGTGTCCGATCTCAAGGCCGCGCTGCACCCAGTGAATCGCGTCACACGTCAGTGCAGGTTATCCCCATTTCTCAGCCAAGCGGCCAGCCTTGCCGATGACCCGCCAGGTCTCCACCTTGCCCTTGCCCTTCACGTCGACGAGCCCCATTGGCTCCGTGACGAAGTCGTTGCGCAGCAGCTCCCAGGTGGGACGGGTGATCTGGATTTCGTCCGAAATCCCGTGTGACTCCATGCGGCTCGCCATGTTCACCGTGTCGCCCCAGAGGTCGTAGAGGAAGCGGCGGCATCCGATCACACCCGCCACGACCGGGCCCGAGCTGATCCCGATCCGGAGCCGGAGGTCGCTTCCCGGAAGACACGTGCGGGCGCAGTCCTTCATCTCGAGCGCGAGGCCGGCGAGCGCGTGCGCGTGGTCGCGCCGAGGCCGGGGAACCCCCGCCGCGACCATGTAGCAGTCGCCGATCGTCTTGATCTTCTCGACCTCGTAGCGGTCGACGAGCTCGTCAAAAGCCGTGAACAGGCGATCGAGCATCCCGACCACCTCGCGCGCGTCGAGTCGGCTTGCAAGCGGAGTGAAGTCGACGACGTCCGCGAAGAGGATGCTGGCGTCGTCGAAATGGTCCGCGATCGCGGTGGGCTCGGCCTGCAGGCGCTGGGCGATCTCCTCGGGGAGGATGTTCAGCAGGAGCGCCTCGACGCGTGCCTGTGCGGTGTCGCGTCCCCGCGCGAAGGTCACGAGCAACATCACCGCCACGAGCGATACGCCGACGATGTTGAGGACGTCGAAGGTCCCGACGAAATCGTCGGGCAAGTTGGCGCCGTCCGGCCGTACGACTTCGGAGAGAACGAGCACGAGCAGGAGGGTGGCGACGAAGGCCGCGAACCACGGCCAGGCGCGCCCGGGGCGGTCGAAGGCGACCGCGCCGAGCGGCGCGAGGAGCGACCACAGCATCACTGAGCTCGAATCGTCGAGGCCGCCGAGCATGATGGTCCCGAGCGCGGGCGCGACGAGGATCAGAAGGAATTGCGCCGTCCGCAGGAACGCGAAGTTCCGGTTCCGGGCGAAGACGGCAAGGCTGAGGATCGATCCGGAGACATACGCCCACGGCGTGAGCGCGACCGCCTCCTCGCCAACAACCCAATACAGGCAGCCCCACAGGAACGCGACCGGGAGGATGAAGAGCGCGATCCCGACGAGCAGCCGTTTGCGGAAGCGCAGTTCCGGCGAGTCGGCTCGGTCCGCGCCGATCGAAAGGAGGCGGTCTCGCAGCGCCGCGAACATTACGGGCGAGCGTACTCGACGCCGTTCGGTCGTGTCGGTAGGGTCCAGAGCTTCCTAACGGCGTCGGGCTGCACGCAACGTGGCCATGAGGCGATCGCGGGTCAGCGCGTCGATCCTGGCGACGTCGGCCGCCGTGAGCCGACCCACGAGGTGGATCACGGTCTGGAACTGATCGAGAGCAGCCCGGCACCCATCGCATACCTCGAGGTGCTGCTCGATGCGCGCTCGCTGGCCTTCCTCCAGCTCGCCGTCGAGGTACTCGGTCACCCTGTTGACCAAGTCGATGCACGCAAGATCGTCGGGGCCCGCCTCGCTAGGATCCGCCATCGTTCCCTCTTCCTTCTAAGTATCGCTCCAGACGGGTCCGAACGAGGCCTCGGGCCTGATGGAGGATGGCTCGCTCTTCATCTGGACTGAGACTCAAGGCTTTCCGTACCTCGTCCGGCGTCCGGCCTTCGACGTCGCGCAGGAGGATCACCTGTCGCAGGGCGTCCGGCATCTCCGCGAGGGCCAAGCGTGCCTGCTCCAGCGTGTCCGGGCCATCGACCGCAACCCCGAGGTCCTGCCAGGGGGCTGGCGGAGTCTCCCAGTGGCCCGGCCAGTCAGGATGATCGGGCGGATGGAAGCGATCTGGTGGAAATGCGGCCTCCGCCTCGGCCGAGGGCGTGGGAACGTGGCGCAAGAGGGTCAGCACGAATATGGCGAGGGCGATGGCACCGATCAGGCTGATGAACGCGGTCACGTGCAGCCCCTGGGTGAACCCCCCACGGGCCACCTCGATGAGCGCCGTCCCGACGCCTCCCGGAAGCTCCCGAGCGACCGTGAGGGCCTCCGCCAGGGTGTCCCGGGCGGCCTCCGCTGCGGCGATGGGGACGCCGGCCGGCACCGCCCCGGCCAGGACGCCACGGTAGATGGCCACCCCGATGCTGCCGAACACGGCGATCCCCAGCGCGCCTCCGAGTTCGGCGGAGGTCTCCGAGATGCCCGCCGCGGCTCCCGCTCGCTCCGGCGGGGCGGAGCCGATGATCAGATCGTTCGTCAGCGTGAACAGGGGAGAGGTGCCCAAGGAGAAGAGCACCGACCCGAGGACGATCTCCCCGAACCCCGAGCCCCCATCGACCCTGGTGAACACGGCGAAGCCCGCCGCGGCCATGAGCAGGCCGCCCGCCATCAACGGAGCGGGACGGACCCGGCGGGCCACGATCGGCGTCACGTTGGAGCCGACCACGAAGGCCAAGGCCCAGGGCAGCGTCCACAGGCCCGCCTCCAGCGGGGAGAGGTCCAGCACCAGCTGCAGGTACTGGGGCAAGAACAGGAAGCCGCCAAACACCAGCAGAATGCCGATCCCGTAGGTGGCTAGCGAGGCGCTGAATGCGGGCTCGCGGAACAGCCGGAGGTCGATGAACGGGTCGGCCAGCTGTCGCTGCCTCCTCACGAACCCCACGCCGAGGGCTAGCCCGGCGACGATGCTGAGGGCGGGCAGCCACGCCAGCCCGTCCTGGGCGATCTGCTTGAGGCCGAAGATCACGGCCAGTACGGTGGCCAGCGACAGGGCGGCGCTGGCGAGGTCGGGCCGGCCCGCGTCGGGATCGCTGTACTCCGGCAGGAACCTCGGGCCGAGGACAAGCAGGAGCGCCATCACCGGCACCGCGAGCAGGAACACCGCGCCCCACCAGAAGAACTCCAGGACCACCCCGCCCGCCAGGGGGCCGATGGCCCCGCCGACGGAGAAGCTGGTGATCCAGATGCCGATGGCCTGAGTGCGCTGTCGAGGGTCCAGGAACATGTTCCTGATCAGCGACAGGGTCGAGGGTGCCAGCGTAGCTCCGGCGACGCCGAGCACCGCCCTGGTGGCGATGAGCATCCCGGCGCTGGTAGAAAACGCGGCCAGGACAGACGCCACCCCGAAGGCTGCGGCCCCGATCATGAGCAGGCGACGCCGGCCGATCCGGTCGCCCAGGGTCCCCATGGTGATCAGCGACCCGGCCACCACGAACCCATAGATGTCGATGATCCACAGCAGCTCGGCGCTGCTGGGTCTGAGGTCCGCGCTGATAGCCGGGATGGCGAGGTGCAGGACCGTGAGGTCCATGACGTACAGCACGCACGCCAGGGAGATCACCGCAAGGCCGATCCACTCCTTACGTCCGGCCCTCGGCGGGGGCGGGGTCTCGATCTCACTCCTCATCGGGTTCCTCCGGCTCTCTCCGGTCACAGTGTTGGACCGCAGACAGCTACGAAACTCATCGGCAGCCGCTCTCATGGCGTATTTTCCTTCAGCGCCGGCGACCTGCCCCAGCCTGAAGCGCTCGGGCCGCCCGAAGAGCCACGGTTAGGGTCGCGTGTCAAAGTAGGCCACGTGCATCCAGGCATTTCGCGGGTAGCTCGGCTGCCGGACCGCAGAATGTTCCCACCTAGCCTTCTACGCCGGCTGGCCGAAGGCCATGTGCGCCATGGCCGTCGGCAGGCAGGTCTTCCGCGCCGACATCGACTGAAAGGAGAGCACCATGCGAGGAGCTGTCCTCCACGCCCCCGGCGACGTTCGCCTCGAAGTTCGTGAGGACCCCACCATCGTCGAGCCGACCGACGCGATCATCCGACTGTCCGCTACTTGTGTCTGCGGCTCGGATCTGTGGCACTACCGTGGCATCGAGCCGGTAGAGGAGGCCTTCTCGTTGGGCCACGAATACGTCGGCATCGTCGAGGAGGTCGGCAGCGCCGTCAGCACGATCAGGCGGGGTCAGTTCGCGGTCGGCTCGTTCGCCACATCGGACAATACCTGCGAGATCTGCCGGGCCGGCTATCAGAGCTCGTGCATCCACCGCGAAGCCATGGGCACCATCGGAACGCAGGCGGAACTGGCCCGCGTTCCGCTCGCCGACGGCACCCTCGTGGCCACCCCCGACCTGCCCCCGGCGGACCTGATCCCGAGCCTCCTGGCCGCCTCCGACGTGCTCGGCACCGGGTGGTTCGGTG
>JBOGVA010000077.1:0-28046 GCA_050692195.1 Actinomycetota bacterium
GTCTCAGACCAGCAGAGCGGGTGAAGGGAATCGAACCCTCGTCACCAGCTTGGAAGGCTGGAGCTCTACCACTGAGCTACACCCGCGAGGCCAGCTCAACTGTAACAGCAGCCCCCAGTCACCCCGAGCCCCTAGCATGGTCGCGTGAGGATCCCGTTCCGCCTGGTCGACGTGTTCACCGACCGGCCGCTGGCCGGCAACCAGCTCTGTGTCGTCCCTGAGCCGGTGGACATCCCGCCCGAGCTGATGCAGGCGATCGCGCGGGAGATCGGGTTCTCGGAGACCACGTTCGTGACCGAAGCGGCGGGCGATCGGTACTCGATGCGGATCTTCACTCCTGAGGCCGAGCTCCCCTTCGCCGGCCACCCCACGCTCGGCACGGCCTACGTGCTCGTGTCCGAAGGGAAGGTACGGTCTCCCGCGACGCAGCGAGTCCCGGCGGGCGAGTTCGCGGTGGAGGTGGACGTGGCCGGTGGCTTCGCCAGGATGCGGCAGCTTCCGGCGACCTTCGGGCCTGTTGTCACCGACCGGGCGGCCGTCGCGGCGAGCGTGGGGTTGGAGGAGGACGGCCTGCGCCCCGACCTGGCTCCCCAGATCGTCTCCACAGGGTTTCCGCACCTCATGGCGGCCGCGCGCGATGAGGACGCCGTCGCCCGCGCCATCCCGGACCCGCGGCGCCTCGCCCCGCTGCTTGCACCACTGGGGACCGACGCCGTCTACCTGTTCTCCGTCTCGGGTGACCGGGCAAAGGCCCGCCTGTTCTGGGTGGGCACGGGCATCTCCGAAGATGCCGCGACGGGCTCGGCGGCGGGGCCGCTGGGCGCCTATCTGGCCCAGGCCGGCCTGGCGGGCCCCGGCCGGCTCACGGTCAGCCAGGGCCAGGAGATGGGGCGACCGAGCACCCTGATCGTCGACGTCGAACCAGAGGAGGGGGCGTGGCGGGTGTTCGTCCAGGGAGGGGTCGTCCGGGTGGGCGAAGGGCACTTCGACCTGTCCGCCTGATCAAGCCCGGCCCGTCGCAGTTTCCAGAAGGTCGTCCGGAAGGGTCTGGCGATCGGGCATCGACTGCCGCCAGCGGTCGCCGCCCCGTTTCAGCAGTCCGGGGACGTTCGCCAGTGTGAAGTCCTCGGGCCGGGTTCTCGCCAGGCGCTCCCACGCCACGGGAAAGGAGACGGTCGCCTTGGCCCTCGCCCGGGGGGAGTAGGGGGCGACGATGTGCGCACCGGGCGCGTTCCGGCCGACGTCCAGGAACACCCGATGCCCGCGGGAGGCCCGCCTGAACTCCATCGTCGACAGGTCGGGATCGTGCTCGACGACCCGCTCGGCTATGCGGACTGCGGCCAGGCGCACCGCGCCGTACTCATACCGTCGCCAGATGGGGACGAAGAGGTGCAACCCCTTCGCGCCGGAGGTCTTGAGGGCGGCCCGGAGCCCTGCTTCGCGGAGCACTTCCCTCGCGCGAAAGGCGACCTCCACGGCGAGGTCGAAGGCCGTTCCGGGAGGGTCCAGGTCGAGGACCAGGTGGTCGGGCCGGTCGAGACGGTCGCGGCGGGACAGCCACGGATGGAGCTCGATGGCGGCCTGGTTGGCCAGCCACAGCAGCGTTCGCTTCGAATTGCACAGCGTGTAGTGGACGTTTCGCCGGGCCGACTCGGCGGGGAGCTCGACGGTGCGGACCCACGGCGGCGCGTATTTTGGCGTGTTCTTCTGGTAGAAGGAGAAGCCACCCATCCCGTCCGGATAGCGAACGACCGTCAGCGGCCGGTTCCGCAGCACCGGCAGGATGAAGGGGGCCACGGCCTCGAAGTAGGCCAGCAGGTCGCCCTTGGTCAACCCGTCTTCCGGCCAGAACACCTTGTCGAGGTTCGAGGGCTCGATCCCGGAGGGCACCGGCCGAGGTTATACCGGCCGGAGATCGGGGGACGAAAGGCAATGCCGTTTACAATCGGCAGCGCCGGGGCGTGGCGCAGCCTGGTAGCGCGCCTGCTTTGGGAGCAGGAGGTCGGCGGTTCGAGTCCGCCCGCCCCGACAGCGGCCTGGGAGACAATGGTCTCCCAGGTTCGCCGCTTGGGTCGCCGGGCTTGGCTCCCGGACTCGCCGGACGGGAGCTGCACGAAGATCGAGGCCACATGACCGATACGAAGATCGACATCGTGCCCATGCGCGCGCAGAGGCGCGCGCGGAGGGGGCGTCGGTGGAGTCCCTGGAGGCGTCCGCGCCGGTGGAGGCCCTGGAAGCTGGGCGGGGTGGCTCTGGGGATCGGCATCCTGCTGGCGGGGGCACTGGCTGGGTTTCGCGCCGCCCGCGAGGGCACGCTCCCGAACGTGGAGCTCGACGGCACGCCGGTCGGTTCACTCGGCCAGGACGAGCTCCGTGTGGCGGTTGGGCAGGTCGCCGCTCACCGATCGGCGAGAACCATCAGGGTCACCCGCCCGGAGACGGCGATCTCCGACCGGGCGTCGATGACCGTTGCCGCCGCGGACCTCGGCTACCGGGTGGATGTCGAAGCCACGGTCCAGGCTATCCAGGATCGGGGGAGGCAGAGTAACCCGCTGGCGGCGCTGGCCGACCACGTGAGGGCGACCTTCGTGGCTATCAACGTGAGGCCGGTCGAAGCCTTCGACGACGAGCAGCTCGACGCCTGGGTCGAGTCGGCGGCCGATGCGCTGGCCGTTGCCCCGAGAGAGGGCGCCCTGGAGTTCGAAGGGGCAAGCGTGCAAGCCATCCTTCCTGCCCCGGGAGCTGCCGTCGTGGAAGACGATCTGCGGAGCAGGGCCCGGGCTGCCGCACGGTCGCCGAGGGCGGAGGTCATCACGACCAGCACCGAGCCGGTCGCTCCGAGGACGACCGCGGAGGACGTGCAGCGAGTGCAGGACCAGGCTCGGCAGGCTCTCTCCGGGCGGGTACGTCTGACCCGATTGAAGGAGGCGCTGATCTTCACCCCCACGGAGATCGGGAACGCCCTCGAGACACGCCCGGTCACGGTGAACGGCCGCGTGGAGCTGGAGCTGTTCGCCGATCCCAAGAGGCTGGGAGTGACCCGGAAGGAGCTCAAGAGGATCGAGTCGGATCCCGTCGACGCCTCCTTCAGGGTGGACGGCGGGTCCGTTCGAGTCGTCCCGGCGAAGAGGGGATTTCGGTTCGACCCCACGATGACGGCGGATCAGCTCGTGACTGTCGCCCTATCCGAGGACCGAAGGGCCAGGCTCACAGGCATGTTCGTGGCGCCCGAGGTGACCACCGCCGAGGCGAAGGCGCTCAGGATCACCGAGCAGGTCTCGACATTCACCACCTACCATGGCTGCTGCGAGCCTCGAGTTCAGAACATCCACCGAATGGCCGATCTGCTCGACGGGACGGTGGTCATGCCGGGCGAGGTGTTCTCGGTGAACGAGACCGTGGGCAGAAGGACCGCGGAGAAGGGGTTCGTGCCGGCCCCGGCAATCAGCAACGGTGAGTTCGTCGAGGAGGTTGGGGGCGGCATCAGCCAGTTCGCCACGACCATGTTCAACGCGATCTTCTTTGGGGGCTATGACTTCCTGGAGTACAGGGCGCACTCCTACTACTTCACCCGCTACCCCCTTGGGCGGGAGGCCACGGTGTCCTGGCCCTCGCCGGACCTGAAGTTCCGCAACGACTCCAAGGCCGGCATCTTGATCGACACCTCCTACACGGACACATCGATCACCGTGACGTTCTACGGCAAGACAGACGTGGAAGTCGAAGCCGTGATGGGTGAGCCCCACAACTACAGGGACCCCCCGGTCGAGTGCGAGGAGAACAAGGCGCTGAGGAGACGCGAGGTGCGAGTGCTTCAGGAGGGGCGCGTCGGGTACGACGTGGTGGTGCAGCGCGTCTTCCATCGGGCCGGCGGTGCGGTGGACAGGGAGAACTTCTTCACGCGCTATCGAGCCGAGCCCCGGATCGAAGAGCGCCGCGCCTGCGGCTAGGGGGGCGTCGCCGACCGCGGGGCGCTCACACGTCTACCGGTCCTCCGGATCGCCAGTACCGACCTCTCTCCCGGCTGAGGAGACCCTCGTCCACCAGGTACCGGCGCAGGCTCGCGTAGTCGTCGTGAAAGCGCCCGAGCGCCTCGTTCACCTGGCGCTCTGAGTAGCGGATCCCCGGCTCGAACTCGAGCGCCAGGCGCGACAGGACGATGAGGCGCTTCGAGCGCTTCGCGGGGAGCTCGCGCAGTCGCCCTCCCCGGAAGTAGCTCCTGAGCACGGCCTCTTCTTCCTCGTACACGGCTCCGAGGGCCAGGCCGGCCTCTCGAGGCGGGCCGACCTGCCGAGCCGCCGTGCGGAGCGATTCGGGCTTCAGGCGATACGTGCGCCGGTCGGGGTCGACTCCGGCCACGCCCGCCGAGGCCAGGCGGGCCAGATGCCGCCGGACCTTGTGCGCCGGAAGGCCGAGCAGATCGGAGATTTCCACAGCCGTCCCGGGACCCATGGCGAGCGCGCCTGCCACGGACAGGCGTTCGGGATCCGCGAGGACCCGCAGGATCTCCTCCGGGGTCGCCTCGGCTTGTCCCGCGGCCATGATTCGCGGCAGTCTAGCGAACGCAATGGACCCAACGGTCGTCTGGCTCGTGCCCCACACCCACTGGGACCGCGAGTGGTACCTGCCGTTCGAGGGATTCCTGGCGCGCCTGGTGGAGATGATGGACGGCCTGATCGAGCTCATGGACCGGGAGCCGCGGTTCGCTCATTTCCATCTGGATGGCCAGGCCGCGATGATCGACGACTACCTGGCGGTCCGGCCCCAGCGCGAGGCCGACATCCGGAGGCTGGCGGGCGAGGGCCGCCTCTCCGTGGGGCCGTGGTTCACCCAGATGGACGAGTTCCTGGTGTCGGGGGAGTCCCTGATCAGGAACCTCGAGTGGGGGCTCGCTCGGTCCCGGCAGTTGGGAGCCCAACCGCCTTCCGCCGGCTACCTGCCGGATCAGTTCGGGCACGTGGGGCAGATGCCCCAGATCCTCCGGGCGTTCGGTATCGGGCGCGCCGTGGTGTGGCGAGGTGTCCCCTCGGCGGTCGACCGGACCGCCTTCTGGTGGGAGGCGCCCGATGGGAGCAGGGTCCTCACCGAGTACCTGGCGTTCGGTTACGGCCTGGGGCTTCGCCTGGGGCAGGCCCAGGACGAGGAGTCGCTCGCCGGGGAGCTCCGAAGGACAGTCGATCTACTGAAGCCGATCTCTCCCCGCGATCGGCTGCTGGTCACGGTGGGGAGCGACCATGAGGGGCCGGCCGCGAAGCTCCCGCCGATGCTGGAGGCGGCCGGCCACAGGGCGGGGGTCCGGGCGAGGATCGGATCGATCGCAGAGTACCTGGGGGACGACGAGCCGGGCGACCTCCCATCCTGGCGAGGCGAGCTTCGCTCCGCTGCCCGAGCTCACCTGCTTCCCGGCGTGTACTCGACCCGCATCCACCAGAAGCAACACAGGGCTCGGGTAGAAGCGTTGCTGGAACGGTACGCGGAGCCTCTGGCCGCCCTCGTCCCGGGATTTCGTTGGCCGGAGGAAGCGCTGAATCATGCGTGGCGGCTGCTCCTGTGGAACGGAGCGCACGACTCAGTGTGTGGTTGCTCCGTGGACGAGGTGGCCCGGGCGGTGGACGAGCGGTACGCAGAGGCCGAGGCGATAGGCGGCGAGATCATGCTCGATGCTCTGAAGACACTCGCCTCGCGGATGTCACAGCCTGGTTGGATGTACTTCAATCCTTCGCCGTTCGAGCGGTTCGGCGTGCCCGGGTTGGGGTGGCAGGTCAATCCCCACTTGCGGTTGCATCCGCCCGCCAGGCTTCGGATCGCGAACGGGCACATCGTGACCAACGAGTACGGCGGGGTCCGCGTCCGGCTGGTCGACGAGGGGGACCTGGGAGATCTGTACAACTTCTGTCCGAGCGACGTGGCTCCCGCCATGGAACCCCTCCGGCTCATCGCCGACGACCGCGCCGTGACCGCCTCGTTCGACGGCGTCCAGGTCGAGCTGCTGGCGGATGCGGGGCCGGAGCTGTCTTCCCTCCGCCTCGAGGGGCGGATCTTGAACGAGAGACCGGATCATCGACTCCGGCTGCACGTCTCCCTCGACCAAGCGCCGGTGGGATCGGCGGCGCTCGCTCCTTTCGAGGTCGTGAGACGGCCCCTGGCCGGGGAGGGAGGGGCCGAAAGTCCATCCGGTACGTGGCCGGCTCTGGGTGCGGTGCTTGCCGGCGGCGTGGCCGTACTCGCGGAGGGGGTCTTCGAATACGAGGTCGTCCCCGACCCACCGGAGCTCGCGGTGACCCTCCTGCGCTGCGTGGGAACGATTAGCCGCCCCCAGATCGCGACCCGCGCGTGGGCGGCCGGGCCGGACATCGCCACGCCGAACGCGCAGATGTTGGGCGAGCACCGATTCTCGCTCGCCATCCAGCGAGGGCTTCGGCCGGAGCAGCTGGTGGCCGAGTGGGAGCGAGCGATGCTGTTCATCCGGGTGGTGAGCGCGCCGGGGGGTGGCGATCTTCCCAGCAGAGCTTCCCTTCTCCAGGTCATCGGCGCCGAGCTTTCATCCGTCCGCCGAGTGCGGGGCGATGTGGAGGTCCGGATCTGGAATCCTTCGAAGGAGCGGCGAGAGGCAGTCGTGGGAGGACGAACCATCTCGCTGGGGCCGGCCCGAATCGAGACCGTGCGGCTCTCGGACGAAGAGCAGAGGCGTGGACTCGGTGAACCTGGCCGGTGAGGTCAGCGCGGCGATCCACCGTCACCCGGCCGTCGACCGGATCTCGCTGGTCGGGTCGCGCAGCCGAGGTGACCCGACCCCATTGTCGGATTGGGACTTCGCCATCCGCACCGCTGACTTCGACGCGATCGCTGCCGATCTTCCCACGCTGGTGGCCGGGCTCGAGCCTCTTGGGCAGCAATGGGATCCGTTGGGTGACGTCAAGACGTACATGCTCATGCTGCCGGGGCCGGCCAAGGTCGGATCTGATCTTCGACAAGCCTCAGGAACCGAGACCCCCGTGGCCTGTCGTCCCGGAGACGCTCCACGCCGTCGACCACCATTTCTGGGACTGGGCCCTCTGGCTCGCCGGCAAGGACCTGAGGGGTGAGGAGCAACTGGTCCGCAAAGAGCTCGGAAAGATGTTCGTGCACCTGTTGAAGCCAATGGGGGCCAAGAGCCCGCCGGAGACCATCGCAGCGGCCGTACGCCTCTACGCGAGGTTACGAGGCAAGCAGGAGAGGCGATTCGCTGTCGCGGTGCCCGGAAGGATCGGACGCGAGGTGAGAGGAGCCCTCCGGGCCGCCGGGGTCCTCTCCTGAAGGGAACGACGGATTTCCATTACCCTCGGTGTTGACATGCAGACGAGCGTCGAAGAGACCGACAAGCACGTGGTTCGCCTGGTGGTCGAGGTTGCCCCGGATGAGTTCGCCCGGGACCTCGACAAGGCCTACCGCAGGGTCGCCTCGGACGTCAGGGTTCCCGGTTTCCGCAAGGGGAAGGTGCCCAAGCGCGTCATCGACGCCAGGATCGGCCGAGCCAACGTGCTGGAGCGATTCGTCCACGACTTCGTGCCCGCCTACTACCTCAAGGCCGTGCGGGAACACAATCTCGCGCCGATCGCCGAACCGGAGATCGACCTGGACGCCATAGAGGACGGCAAGCCACTCAAGTTCACGGCCACCGTGGAGGTCCGGCCGCGGCTCACCCTGGAGCCCGAGCGGTACCGAGGGCTTCACGTCGAGGCCCCTCCCACAGAGCCGAGAGAGCTGGAGATCGACGAGTACATCGACCGGCTCCGGGATCGCTTCGCCGAGCTCGAGGTGGTCTCCAGGCCCGCTCAAAAGGGCGACTTCGTCCTGGCCGATGTCAGGGCGCACGTTCACGACAAGGAGATCGCGGAGGCCACAAGGATCGGGTTCCTGTCCGAGGTCGGCAGCGAGGAGCTGGTTCCCGAGCTGGACAAGGACCTCGAGGGCAAGCGCAAGGGGGACATCCTGAAGTTCAACGCGGTTCTGGGAGAGCGGTTCGGGGAGCTCGCCGGCACCGAGGTCACCTTTCAGGTTCTGGTGAAGGAGGTCAAGACGAAGAAGCTCCCTTCGGCCGACGACGAGTTCGCCAGGACGGCCTCCGAGTTCGACACGTTGGAGGAGCTGCGTGAGGACATCCGGACGAAGCTTCGGGTGCTGAAGGAAGCCGAATCGCAGGCCACGGTCCGCGACCTGGTCCTTCGAAAGGCGATCGAGGACCTGGACGTGGAACTTCCGGAGCGCCTGGTCGACGAGGAGACCGAGCGTCGGGTCCAGGGCGCCAAGGACCGGGTGGAGCGAGCTGGAACCACCCTGGAAGCCATTCTCTCTGACAAGGGGTGGGACGAGCTGCAGTTCCGATCGGATGCTCGAACCCACGCCATCCGGGCATTGAAGGCGGACCTGGTGCTGGAGGCCGTCGCGCGCCAGGAGAACATCAAGGTCGAGGCCGAGGACCTGGAGCGTGAGATCAAGGCGCTGGCCGAGGCGTCCGGCCGCGACGTGAAGGAGGTCCGACGGATTCTCGATCGATCCGGACAGGTCACATCGCTGGCCGGTGATATCATCCGATCGAAGGCTCTCGACTTCCTCGTCGAGTCGGCCGATGTAACCCGAGAAGGGGCTCCGGCCGCTTCCGAGCCAGACCCGTCCCAGAGTCGCGAGGACGAAGGATGAGCGAGATGAAGGACTACCTGGTTCCGATCGTCATCGAGCAGACCAACCGCGGGGAACGCTCGTTCGACATCTACTCCAGGCTCCTGAAGGAACGGATCGTGTTCCTCGGAACGCCAATCGACGACGCGGTGGCCAATCTCGTCATGGCCCAGCTCTTGCACTTGGAGAGCGAGGAGCCGGAGAAGGACATCCACCTGTACATCAACTCTCCGGGGGGCGACATCACGTCCCTGTTCGCCGTCTACGACACCATGCAGTACATCAGGCCAGACGTCTCTACGATCTGCATGGGGCAGGCCGCGTCGGCCGCGGCCGTCCTCCTGCTGGCGGGGGCCAAGGGGAAGCGGTACGGGCTCCCGCATTCCCGCGTGCTGATCCACCAGCCGCATGGAGGAGCCCAGGGCCAGGCTGTTGACATCGAGATCCAGGCCAAGGAAATCCTGCGGTACCGAAAGCTCCTTGACGAGATCATCGCCCAGCACACCGGCCAGCCCATCGACAAGGTGCAAAAAGACACCGACCGGGACTTCATCATGACGGCGGAGCAGGCCAAGGAGTATGGGCTCATCGACGAGGTGATCTCCAGCCGCAAGGTCCAGGCCGAAGTGGCCTCCCTCGCGGCCAAGGCGTCATAGACTACGCGCATCGTGTGAGGGGCGGCCTTCGGGTGACCGAGGTCCGCGGGACCGGAGGAGCAAGAGGGCATGGCGAAGTTCGGTGATTCCGACCTTCTGAAGTGCTCGTTCTGCGGGAAGTCCCAGAAGCAAGTCAAGAAGCTGATCGCCGGCCCCGGCGTCTACATCTGCGACGAGTGCATCGACCTCTGTAACGAGATCATCGAGGAGGAGCTCTCCGAGACCGCCGAGCTGAAGCTCGACGAGCTCCCCAAGCCCATCGAGATCTACGCCTTCCTGAACGACTACGTCATCGGGCAGGAGGGGGCGAAGAAGGTCCTCTCGGTTGCCGTCTACAACCACTACAAGAGGATCCAGGTCGGCGCGGCGGGTGACGACGTCGAGCTCCAGAAGTCGAACATCGTGCTGCTCGGCCCGACCGGGTGCGGCAAGACGCTTCTGGCCCAGACGCTTGCCCGCATGCTGAACGTCCCCTTCGCCATCGCCGACGCCACGGCGCTCACCGAGGCGGGCTACGTGGGCGAGGACGTCGAGAACATCCTGCTCAAGCTGATCCAGGCCGCGGACTACGACGTGAAGAAGGCAGAGACCGGGATCATCTACATCGACGAGGTGGACAAGATCGCCCGCAAGAGCGAGAACCCCTCCATCACCAGGGACGTGAGCGGGGAGGGCGTCCAGCAAGCCCTATTGAAGATCCTCGAGGGGACCACGGCTTCCGTGCCACCTCAGGGCGGACGAAAGCACCCCCACCAGGAGTTCATCCAGATCGACACGACGAACATCCTGTTCATCTGCGGCGGGGCCTTCGCCGGCCTGGAGAAGATCATCGAGTCAAGGATCGGGAAGAAGGGCATCGGCTTCGGCGCCGACGTTCGTCGGCTGGAGGAGAAGGACCTCGGAGAGATCCTGAGCCATGTGCTGCCCGAGGACCTGTTGAAGTACGGGCTCATACCCGAGTTCGTTGGGCGCCTCCCGGTCATCACCTACGTCCACAACCTGGACAAGCAGGCCCTGATCGACATCCTCACGAAGCCGAAGAACGCACTGATCAAGCAGTACCGGAAGTTCTTCGAGTTCGACGGCGTGGACCTCGAGTTCACCGACGACTCGCTGGAAGCGATCGCCGATCAGTGCAAGCTCAGGGGCACAGGCGCGCGTGGCCTGAGGGCCATCCTCGAGGAGGTCCTGCTCAACGTGATGTACGAGCTGCCCTCCCGCAAGGACGTCACCAAGTGCGTGATCGACGCCTCGGTGGTCCTGGAGAAGGTCAACCCTACCCTCGTGCCCAGGGCCGAGAAGGAGAAGGCTGCCAAGCAGCCGAAGGAACGCTCCGCCTAGCCTCCCGCCCGGCCCGACCTCTCAGGCTCGGCCGCCGCCTCGCCGTCTGGCCTCGTGCACGGCTTGCCAGCAGTACCACGCCGCCACCGTGCGGTACGGCCGGAACCGGTCTCCTTCCACTTGGAGCTGCTTCGGCGGGAGGAGCTCGGGAAGGCCGTAGGCCAGAGAGTAGCCCTGCCGCACGCCGTAGTCGTCCACCGGCCACACATCGAGGCGGCGAAGCTGGAAGATCAGGAACATCTCGGCCGTCCATCGGCCGATGCCACGAACGACGGACAGGCGCTCGATGATCTCCTCGTCGGGGAGCCTGTCGAGGCGGGTTACCGGGACGGTCCCGTCGGCCACCTTGGCGGCGAGGTCTCGGATCGAGGCCGTCTTGTTCCGCGACAGCCCGGCAGCCCGTAGCCGCTCCTCGGGAAGGGCCAGGACGGCCGCCGGCGAGAGGGCGCCGTCGAACAACGCAACGAACCGCCGATGGATGGCCGCCGCGGCCGCTCCGGCAAGCTGCTGGTAGAGGATGCTCTCGGCGAGCGCGGCGAAATGGTCCGTGGTCGGCTTGGGCAGGCGGAAACGACCGGTCTGCCCCATGAGTCCGGCCATGACCGGGTCCCGCGCCGCCACCTCGGCGGCCGCCGCTGAGAAGCTGGCCCTGGGCACAGGGTGGCTCAGCCGGCGTGGCGCTGCAGGTGAGCGTCGATCTTCCCGGAAAGCGAGTCGATCCTCGTGTCCAGCCGAGCGCCAAGGGAATCGATCCTGGAGTTCAAGCTGGAGTCCAGATTGTCGATCCTGGAGTTCAGGCTGGAGTCCAGATTGTCGATCCTGGAGGCGAGGCCGTCGATCCGCGCATTGAGGCTGGCCCCCAGGTGGTCGATGCGGGACCCCAGGTAGAAGAGTGCACCGAACAACGTCGCTGCCAGCAGGCCGATCGCCGTCCAGGCCACCGCAACCATCGAAGGCAATGTAGCACCCGGCTACGACATCAGGGCCCAGGGACACCACGCTGCGGGTACCTCGACGCGCTACACTGACTTGGTGCTCCATGCCGGACGAGGGTTCCGCGTCGCTGTAGCCGCGCCGGGCGGCGCGGCCTAGCCCGCGTCCGTCCCGGCTCCCTCCTCCATCGCCCGGCCCTTGCCGGCGACAGCGATCGAATCGAAACTCCGAACAGGGGAACCGACCATGAGCGAGCACATCACGGACACCGCCTCCGCGGCTCCAGAATCTGCCGCGCCGGCTCGCGACATGCCTCCCGCCTACGCTCCGAAGACCACCGAGGCCCGGTGGTACGCGGAGTGGGAACGCCGCGGCTACTTCGCGGCCCGGCCGAATCCTAGCCGGGAGCCGTTCTGCATCGTGATCCCGCCGCCGAACGTGACGGGAGTCCTGCACGTGGGGCACGCGCTGAACCTGACGCTCCAGGATCTCATCGTCCGGCGCAAGCGCATGCAGGGCTTCGAGACGCTGTGGCTCCCGGGCACCGACCATGCGGGCATCGCCACCCAGGTGGTCGTAGAGCGGGAGCTCGCGCAGCAGGGCATCGATCGCCGGGAGATCGGCAGGGAAGCCTTCATCGAACGCGTGTGGCAGTGGAAGGAGCAGTACGGGAACCGGATCGTCGAACAGTTCGAGCGGCTCGGCAGCTCCTGTGACTGGAGCCGGCTGAAGTTCACCATGGACGAGGGCCTGGCCAAGGCGGTCAGGGTGGCGTTCGTGCGGCTGTACCAGGACGGCCTGATCTACCGGGGAGAGCGGATCATCAACTGGTGTCCACGGGACACCACCGCCCTCTCCGACTCGGAAGTGGAGCACGAGGACGTGGTGGGAGAGCTGGTGACGTTCCGCTACGACCTGTCCGACGGGACCGGCCACATCGATGTGGCCACCACCCGCGTGGAGACGATGCTCGGCGACACGGGCGTGGCGGTGCACCCGCAGGACGAACGCTACCAACGCCTCATCGGGAAGACCGTCCGGCACCCCTTCACCGGCGAGGACCTGCCGATCGTGGCGGACGAATCCGTCGATCGGGAGTTCGGGACGGGAGCGGTGAAGGTGACGCCGGCCCACGATCCGCTCGACTTCGACATCGGGCAGCGCCACGGGCTGCCGACACGGAACATCCTTACGCCCGAAGCCCGCATCTCGGACGCCGCTCCTGAGGAGTTCCGGGGCATGGACCGCTACGCGGCCCGGGCACGCGTCCTGGAGCGTCTGCGCGGCCTCGGGAAGATCGTGAAGGAGGAACGACCCTACGTCCACACCGTGGGCCACTGCTACCGCTGCCATACGGAGATCGAGCCGTGGCTGTCCGGCAAGCAGTGGTTCGTGGCGGTGGACCGCCTGAAGGGCCCGGCCACGCAGGTCGTGCTGGACGGCCGGATCAGGTTCTCTCCGGAGCGGTGGGCCCAGCCCTACCTGCAATGGCTGGAAGGCCTGCGGGACTGGAACATCTCCCGTCAACTCTGGTGGGGCCACCGCATCCCGGTGTGGTACTGCCAGAACGGGCACGAGTTCGCCGCGATCGAGGACCCGGACTCCTGCCCGGAGTGCGGCTCCACCGGGATCGAGCAGGACCCCGACGTGCTCGACACGTGGTTCTCCTCCCAGCTCTGGCCCTTCTCCACACTCGGATGGCCGGACCCGACGGAGGACCTGGCGTTCTTCTACCCGACGAGCGTCCTGGTCACCGGCTACGAGATCCTGTACCTGTGGGTGGCCCGCATGATCATGAGCGGGCTGTACTTCATGGGGGACGTCCCGTTCCGTGACGTGGTGATCACTGGCCTCGTGCGCGATGCTCAGGGCCGTCCGATGCACAAGTCCCTCGGCAACGCCATCGATCCACTCGACCTGATCCGTGACTACGGCGCGGATGCGCTTCGCTTCGGCCTCGCGTGGCTGGCCACGGGGGCCCAGGACATCCCGTTGTCGGAGCAGGGGATCGAGGCCGCCCGCCGCTTCGGCAACAAGATCTGGAACGCGGCCAGGCTCGTCCTCTCGACGAAGGACGGCGAGGGGGAGCCGGAGCTCCCGGCGCGGGACCGGTGGACCCTCTCCGACAGCTGGTTGCTGTCGCGACACCAGGCGTGTCTGGAAGAGATGGACCGGGCCGTCGACGGTTACCGATTCGCAGACGCCACCCACGCCCTCTACCGCTTCTTCTGGTCGGAGTTCTGCGACTGGGGGCTGGAGGCGGCGAAGCCCCGCCTGTACCAGGGCACGCCCGAGGATCGACGAGCGGCGAGTGAGGTGGTGTGCTGGGTGCTCGAGCGGACCCTGCGGATGCTCCACCCGCTCATGCCGTTCGTGACCGAAGAGGCGTGGCAGCGATTCGGGATCGGTGACTCGATCATGGTGTCTCCGTGGCCGAACCAGCACCCGGAGCACCGGGACCAGGAGAGTGAGGCTCGTTTCGGGTTCGCTCAAGAGGTCGTCTCGGCCATCCGCCGGTTCCGAAAGGCACACGGGCTCGCCGACGCCACCCCCCTGACCGTGCGGATCCACCCGAGCGTCTGGCAACGGGAGGTCATCGACGAGCTCCGCACGGAGATCCTGCGGCTGGCCACCCTCGCCGAGCTGGAGGCGCTCGACCAGCCGGGGGACCCATCCGGCTGCGCTCGGTTGGCGGCGGGCGGCGCTCAGCTGTTGATCCCGTTGGCCGGAGTCCTGGACCTCGACGTCGAGAGAGGCCGGCTGGCCAAGCGCATCGCTGAGATCGAGACCGCCGCGGCCAGGGTCGGGGCCAAGCTGGCCACGGAGGGTTTCATTGCCAAGGCGCCGCTGGAGGTCGTGGAGAAGGAGCGGGAGCGGCTGACTGCCCTGAAGGAGGAGTCGGCCTCGCTGGCGGCCCAGCTCCAGGAGTTGGGCTAAGGCCCCGTGCGACCGTGAACTTCCAGGAGGCGCTTCGGGACCTCGATGGCCGCCAGCCGGAGTCGATGCCCGAGCGGGGCCTCGATCGGATCCAGGCCTTGGCCGAGTCCCTGGATCATCCCGAGCTCACCTACCCCTCCATCCATGTGACCGGCACGAACGGGAAGACCACCACCTCCCGCATGGTGGCGGAGCTGGCGTGCGCCCAGGGGATCCCGGCGGGGGCGTTCGTCTCGCCTCACGTGACGTCGGTGACCGAGCGGCTGTCGCTGTGCGGGGAGCCGATCTCCGAGGAGGAGTTCGCGACTGAATACGGGCGGCTGTTGCCGTATGTGCAGCAGATCGAGACGGGTGGCCACCGGGTCACCTACTTCGAGACGCTGACGGCGCTGTGCTACGTCTGGTTCGCCGACAAGCCGGTGGGGCTTGGCGTGTTCGAGGTGGGGATGGGGGGGACGTGGGATGCCACGAACCTCATCCGCGGCGACGTAGCGGTGCTGTGCCCGATCGGGCTGGACCACAAGGAGCTCGGATCCACCGTGGCCGAAGTGGCCTCCGAGAAGGCCGGGATCATCAAGGAGGGCAGGACGGCCTTGAGCCGTGAGCAACGGCCGGAGGCCATGGAGGTGATCGGGCGCCGCTGCGATCAAGTGGGGGCCACTCTGCTGATCGAGGGAAGGGACTTCGCCCTCACCTCTCGTGCCCAGGCGTTGGGGGGGCAGTCCCTGTCCATCCGTGGGCTCCACGCGCGCTACGACGACCTGTTCGTGCCCCTGTTCGGAGAGCAGCTCGCCCGCAACGCGGCCCTTTCCGTAGCGGCCTGCGAGGCGCTTTTGGGGAAGGCGCTGGACGAGGACGCGGTCAGGTCCGCCATCGGGGTGGTGGAGTCTTCCGGCCGTCTTGAGGTGGTGGGTCGGCGGCCGCTCGCGGTCCTGGACGGCGCCCACAACCCCGATGCCGCCGCCTCGCTCGTGGCGGCGCTGCCCGAAGCCTTCCGGTGGGAGCGGCTGCACCTGGTGATCGGGATGTTCCAGGACAAGGAGGTGGAGGAGGTCATCCGGCTGATGGCTCCCCTCGTGGATCGGGCCTATGCCTGCGCGAACTCGAGCCCTCGCTCCGCCCCCGCCCAACGGGTCGAGCAGGCCCTCGCGGCCGCGGGCGTTCGAGAGGTGGACAGGTTCGGGTCCGTGGCCGAGGCAGTGGAGGCCGCCCGATCCGCGGCCGGCAATGAGGACCTCATCCTGGTGACGGGCTCTTTCTATACTGTGGCCGACGCGCGCCCCATGTTCGTGGGCGCCAGGATCGCCGCGAACGAAGAGGGGGCTCCGCGCGATGGCCGATGAATCCACCCTGCTCATCGTCAAGCCGGACGCCGTCCGGCGAGGGCTGGTTGGAGAGATCCTGTCCCGGATCGAGCGCAAGGGACTGCGGGTCGAGGCGATGCGGATGATGTCGATAGACCGAGACGTGGCGGAGCACCACTACGCCGAACACGCCCAGAAGCCGTTCTTCGAGGACCTGGTCGACTTCATCACCTCTGGCGAAGTTGTGGTTGCCAAGGTCACCGGTCCCGATGCCATCGCCGTGCTGAGGGAGCTGATGGGGGCGACCGACCCGGCCAAGGCGGCCTCGGGGACCATCCGCGGCGACTACGGGACCGAGATCACCCAGAACCTGGTGCACGGCAGCGACTCTCCGCAGTCCGCCGAGCGCGAGCTGACGCTCTTCTTCCCGGAGCAGCCTTAGCCTGCCAGGCCGGCCTACGGTAACTCGAACGAAGAGAACATCGCCTCGGCTTTGTCAATTTGGGCCTCGTAGGACTCTCGTTCGGCTGTGTAGGTCACGACGAATGCGCTGTCTTCATGGACGGTCCATGCGGCCCGCCACTCCAGGCGGAAAATCCCCTGCTGCCCCCCGATAGTGCATTTGGTGTGCCGGCTGGCCGGACAGTGTCGCTGAACTCTGTTCCAACAGCTCGAAGCCGGTGATCAGCAAGGGAGCCTGGTCGACGGAAAGCTCCGTGTAATCGTCGAGCGTCATGGACTCGTCAGGAAGCATTTGCACTCCGACGTTGACGTTCTCTCTGAAATCGTCCGAGGGTTCCTCCAGCGGTGCGAGGAACATTACTGCGACTCGGAAGCTGCCTAGAGCGAGCCCTTCTCCCTCCTGCTTGTCCCAGGTATTCGGAAACGCAATCTTGAATCTGTAGGTCGCATCCGTGTAGGAAATGAAGCCTTCCTCGGATGCCGAAGTGGCAGACGTGCTGGCATCTTTCGTCCCGTTTGCTCCGCTGCAGCCCATTCCCAGGAAAACGGTCAACAGGGCAGTAGCTGCCCAACCGGCACGTCTCATAGCCCGCGTGTCCTAGCCCTCCCAGCGACGGAACGCGAGGACGGCGTTGTGGCCGCCGAAACCGAACGCGTTGGAGAGGGCGAATCGCACGTCGGCTTCCCGTGCCTGGTTCGGCACGTAGTCCAGATCGCAGTCCTCGTCGGGGTTCTCGTAGTTGGTCGTTGGCGGGATGACCCCTCGGGCAATCACCAGCGCGGCCACCGCGCCCTCCACGGCCCCCGCCGCCCCGAGCATGTGACCCGTCATGGACTTGGTCGAGGACACGGGAACCCGGTACGCGTGGTCGCCGAGCGCCTTCTTCAGTGCCCGAGTCTCTGAGGCGTCGTTCAGGGGCGTCGACGTTCCGTGCGCGTTCACGTAGCCCACTGCCTCGGGGGGTTCACCTGCGTCCTCCAGACACGCCTGGAGAGCCTGGATGGCCCCCAGTCCTTCCGGCTCCGGAGCCGTGACGTGATAGGCGTCGGCCGAAGCGCCGTAGCCCGCCACCTCGGCGTAGATGCGTGCCCCACGCGCCACCGCACGCTCGGCGTCCTCCAGGACGAGGGCACCAGCGCCCTCGGAGAGCACGAAGCCGTCACGGTCTCGATCGAAGGGCCGGCTGGCCCGGGCCGGATCCGGGTTGCGGGTCAGGGCCTGCATCTGGGCAAACCCGGCAATCGTCAGCCCGAGGACGCTCGCCTCGGTGCCTCCGGCGATGCACACGTCGGCGAACCCTCGCTGGATCAGCCGGTAGGCGTCTCCAACCGCGTGCGCCCCCGCGGCGCAGGCCGTGGTGATGCACTCGTTGGGGCCGGTGAAGCCGAAAGCCATCGCCACGTTGCCGGCGGCCGCGTTCGGCATGAGCATCGGCACCATGAACGGGCTGACCCGGTCGGCTCCGCGGTCCAGGAACACCTTGTGCTGGGCGAGCAGGCTGGACAGCCCGCCGATGCCCGTGGAGAACATCACGCCGGTCCTGGCGGGATCCACCGACGGCTCGTCGGCGTCCTTCCAGGCCAGCTTCGCCGCCGCCACGGCCAGGTGCACGGCCCGGTCGGCTCGTTTGACCTCCTTTGGCGTCATCCATTCCGTCGGTGTGAAGTCTCGGACCTCGCCGGCGATCTGTACGGGCAGTTCCGATGGATCGAAGCGCTCGATGCGAGCGATGCCCGACCGGCCCGCGACGAGAGCCTCCCAGAACGGCTCGAGCCCGATGCCGACCGGCGTGACCGGCCCGATGCCGGTGACAACCACCCGGTTCATGGCTATGCGGAGACCCCGAGCTTGGAGGCGACCAGTTGGATTGCCTGGCCGACGGTCTGCACGCCCTCCATCTCCTCCTCGGGGATGCTCACGCCGAACTCTTCCTCCAGGGCCAGGACGGCCTCGACCAGGTCCAGCGAGTCGGCGTCGAGGTCCTCCTGGAACCGAGCCGACGCCGTCACCTGTTCCTCCGGCACCGAGAGGTTCTGCGCCAGGATCTTGAAGACCTTCCCTTCCAGCTCCGACATGTCCATGGTCCGTCCCCTTTCCGCTCTGTCGCTCCAGCACTTGGTCTTCCCCAGGTCGCCCCAGCCGAAGCCCTCCAGTTTGGCTATGCCGTGAGGCCGCCGTCCACCGAGATCACGGCCCCGTTCACGTAACCCGCCTCACTGCTCGCAAGGAACGAGATGACCGCGGCCACCTCGTCCGCTGTGCCGAAGCGGCCCGCCGGCGTCATCTCGATGTACCGGCGGCGCACCTCTTCGCCCTGAACCTCGGTCATCCTGGTGTCGACGAAGCCGGGGCAGACGGCGTTCACGGTGATCCCGCGCCCTCCTACCTCCCGGGCCAGCGACTTGGTCATGCCGACCAGCCCCGCCTTCGACGCCGAGTAGGCGGCCTGTCCCGCGTTGCCCCGAAGGGCCGCCGCCGAGGCCACGTTGACGATGCGGCCCCACCGAGCCTTGAGCATCGCCCGGAGTGCCCGGCGGCTGCACAGGAACGCTCCTCGCAGGTTGACGCCCAGCGTCGTATCCCAGGACTCGGTGCTGTACTTGACGGCGAGACCGTCACGCGTGTAGCCGGCGTTGTTGACCAGCACTCCCACCGGGCCCAGTTCCTGTTCGATCTCACGGAACGCCTGGTCAATGGAGCTCTCGTCCTGGACGTCGAGGTGAATGGCTGAGGCGGCCGACCCTTCGGCCGCTGCCTTGGCCACGGCTTCCTCCGCTCCTTCCTGGTCGGAGCGGTATCCGACCGCCACGGCCAGGCCGGCCCGGGCCAGGGCCAGGGAGGTGGCGTGCCCGATCCCTCGAGAGGCTCCCGTGACCAGCGCGACCGTCGCCTCACCCACCGGCAAGCTCTCCCGAGAGCGCCGGAGACGCGTCTGCGTCTTCCGGCTGCGGCGCGGTCCACCGCACTAGGTTTGCGCCCCATGAGAGCCCCGCGCCGAAGGCCACCGTGAGGACGAGGTCACCGGGGGCCACCCTGCCGGCCCGCCACGCCCTGTCCATGGCGATGGGGATGGAGGCCGCCGACGTGTTGCCGATCTCGGCGATGTCGATCAGCACCTGCTCCGGTTCGAGCCCCAGGCGCTTTCCGAGCGCGGCGAGGATCCGTGCGTTCGCCTGGTGCCCGATGACGAGGCTCACCTCGGCCGGTTCCACACCGGCCTTGTTGAGCAGCTGCGTCGATGCCTCGGCCATGGCCACCACGGCCTGGCGGAACACGGACTGGCCGTCGAGCATCCGCAGGAACTGGCGGCGCGAAGCGAGCGACTCCGGGGTGATCGGCTCGCTGGAGCCACCGGCGGGAACCGTCAGCAGCTCGGCCTGCGTGCCGTCCAGAGCGAGCAGGGAGTCGATGATCCCCGGCTCCTCAGCCGGCTCGAGCAGTGCCGCACCCGCCCCGTCACCGAACAGGACGCTGGTGCTCCGGTCGGTCATGTCCAGGAATCGCGAGAGCACTTCGGCGCCGACCAGCAGCACGCGGTCGGCAGCCCCGGCCCGGATCTGGGCGGCGCCCACCGAAAGCCCGTAGACGAAGCCGGCGCAGGCGGCGTTGAGGTCGAACGAGGGACACGTCAGCCCCAGGCGGGTCTGGACGAAGGAGGCGGTGGATGGGATGAGCCGCTCGGGGGTGCAGGTAGCGACGATCAAGAGGTAGACGGTCTCCGGCGTGGCGCCGGCGGCGCGCAGGGCGCGCGCGGCGGCCTCGGTCGCCAGCGTGGCGGTGCTCTCGCCGGGGCCGGCGAAACGTCGCTCACGAATGCCGGTACGCTCCACGATCCACGCGTCCGACGTGTCGACGATGGTCTCGAAGTAGGAGTTCGGTACCACCCGGGCGGGCAGGGCCGAGCCGACCGCGCCCACCCGGGCATACCGGCCCGCGGTCATCCGGTTCCCCCGGACCTTCCGTCGGGCTTCGTCCGGCGGGGGGCCTCGTCCAGCCAGACGAGAGGCTGGCCCGCGGCGACGGGTTCACCGTCCCTTACCAGGACCCCGGCCACGCGGGCCTCGATCGGACTGCGCACCTGAACGGCTGCCGATCCCTGCTCGACCACGGCTACCGCCTGGCCGGCGGTCACCCATTCCTGGCCGTCTTCGAACCTGGCCGGAGGCAGATGACGAAGACGACCTGCGGCGGGGGATACGACCAACCGGAAGCCGAACCCGCCCGGCTCACCCATGGAATCCGGGGAGACCTCATGTGCAGAGGATCGCGCATTGCTTTGAACCTTCATCCCGCCTCACCCGCTCCAGGGACCGCGGCGTGCTGGCGAAGCTCTTCGGCGACAGTCACCGCCTCGGCCGGCGAGCCGACCGAGCGCACCTGGGCGTCGGGGACCGCTCGGCGGGCAAGCTTACCAAGAACGTCACCCGGCCCCGCTTCGACGAACCAGGTGAGACCCATGTCGGCCATCGACCGCATAGACGCCTCCCACCTGACGGGCGAGATGAGGTGCCGGGAAAGGAGGTCCCGAAGCACCAGGGGAGAGGTGGTCGGCTGGCCGCTCCCGTTGGGGACGATGGGGAACGCCGGGCGGCTGAAGTCCATCCGCGATATGGCTTGCCGCACCGGCTGAACGGCCGGTTGCATGAGCGGCGAGTGGAACGCTCCCGCCACGGGCAGGCGGACCGCTTTGGCCCCCCGCCCCCGAGCCAGCTCCTCCGCCCGTTCGACCGCCGCCACCGAGCCCGACAGCACGATCTGCCTGGCTCCGTTCTCGTTTGCCACTGCCAGGACGTCGCCCCGGCCCGCCACTCGGCAGACCTCGCCGGCTTCCTCCGCGGACATTCCGATCAGAGCCGTCATGGCGCCCCGGTGCTGCTCGGAAGCGTTCTGCATCGAGTCCGCACGCACCACCACGGCAGCCAGTCCCGGCTTGAAGGACACCGCCCCGGAGACGACCAGTGCAGCGTACTCGCCGAGCGAGTGGCCGGCCGCCGCATCACACCCGATGCCCTCGGCCTTGAGCACGGCGTGGGCCGCCAGGTCGCAAGCGAAGATCGCCGGTTGAACGACGTCCGTTCGCTCCAGCGCCTCGGCGTCCCGGCTCGACTCCACCACGTCCCACCCAAGCGCCTTGGAGGCCCTGTCCAGGATCTTCTTCGCGGACTTGTGCTCCAGCCAAGGGTCGGCCATCCCCGGGTACTGGGAGCCCTGGCCCGGAAACAGGAAGGCTACCGGCATGGCGCCTCGCGGAATAGGTGAAGGGTGACCCGCCGGGGGCCGGGCACGGCCTTTCCCATTCCGGGCACGCCGAACAGATCGAGGCCCACGAAACGAAAGACCCGTCCCGCCGGCTGCCGGTTACAGGCCCTCACCGGTCCATTCCCACGCCTGGTTCTCGCATATCGTGACAACAAGCGCAAAATCACAGCACCGCGGGTTGCCACATCCCTATGCACTCCTGTAGAAAGACTCGATGCGCAAGGGCTGGTTGCAGGGCGTCCCGGCGAAATCTCCCCCGAAAGCAGAAGGAATCACCGCTCTTCTCGGGCGAGACATGGCCGTCGATCTGGGAACGGCCAACACGCTCGTCTACGTGCGTGGCCGCGGCATCGTCCTGAACGAGCCGAGCGTCGTTGCCATCAACACGGCGAACTCCGCGATCCTGGCCGTGGGGGCCGAGGCCAAGCGGATGATCGGGCGTACTCCCTCGCACATCCGGGCCATTCGCCCCCTGAAGGACGGGGTCATCGCGGACTTCGACATCACCGAGAAGATGCTCCGGTACTTCATCCAGAAGGTGCACCATCGGCGATTCATGGCAAAGCCCCGCGTCGTCGTGTGCGTCCCGAGCGGCATCACCGGAGTGGAGCAGCGGGCTGTGGAGGAGGCCACGATCTCCGCGGGAGCCCGAGCCGCGTTCATCATCGAGGAACCGATGGCGGCGGCCATCGGGGCCGGCCTGCCCATCCACGAGCCGAGCGGCAACATGGTCGTGGACATCGGGGGAGGGACCACGGAGGTGGCGGTGATCTCGCTCGGAGGGATCGTCACCTCGACCTCGATCAGAGTGGGAGGCGACGAGCTGGACGAGGCCATCATCCAGCACGTCAAGAAGGAGTACTCCGTGGCGCTGGGGGAGCGCACGGCGGAGGCCATCAAGCTGGCGGTGGGATCGGCCTTCCCCACGGCCGACGACATGATCGCCGAGATCAAGGGCCGGGACCTGGTGAGCGGCTTGCCCAAGACGATCCACATCGCGGCGGAGGAGGTTCGCAAGGCGATCGAGGAACCGCTCAACTCGATCATCGACGCCGTGAAGAACACGCTCGACCGGTGTCCGCCGGAGCTGGCCGCCGACGTCATGGACAAGGGCATCGTCCTGACCGGGGGTGGGGCCCTGCTCAAGGGCATGGACGAACGGCTGAAGCACGAGACCGGGATGCCCATCCACGTGGCCGAGTCGCCCCTCTCCTGCGTGGCCATCGGCTCCGGGAAGTGCCTGGAGGAGTTCGAGGTCCTGAAGCGGGTTCTGGTCTCCTCCAGCAGGAGCTAGGCTCTCTCCCATGGCGCTCTACCCGCGCCCTCGCAGCGCCCGCCTGCTGGTGATCAGCCTGGTGATGGCTTCCCTGCTGACCATCACCGTCGACTACCGCGGTGGGGACTCGGGGCCTCTGGGGGTGGCGGGGAAGGGCGCGCTCACGATCGTGGGAGCCATGCAGGCGGCGGTGTCGCGGGTGATGCGTCCGATCAGCGATTTCTTCAGCGGCCTGGCCAACCTGGGCTCGTTGCGCGCGGAGAACGAGGCCCTCAGGGAGCAGGTCCGGGAGCTTCAGGCCGAGGTGGGCCAGAGCGTCTCGAACGCGAGAGTCACCCGGGAGCTGATGGCCCTGTTGGAGCTCAAGGAGCAGCTGCGGTTCAAGGGCACCGTCGCGGCGAGCGTGATCGGGGAGAGCGTGGGGAACCTCGAGTGGTACGTGAGCATCGACACGGGCTCATCCAGCGGTGTCCGAGTCGACATGGCGGTGGTGAGCGGAGACGGGCTGGTGGGCCGGGTCGTCGAGGTCGCTCCCAACGCGAGCAAGGTCCAGTTGATCATCGACCCCGCTTCCGCCGTGGCCGGCCGGCTGGCCAGCTCCGGGGAGACGGGGCTGATCCTGGGGCAGCGACAGCGAGACCTGACCATGGACCTGGTCAACCCCCAAGCAACGGTCTTCCCGAACGAGCAGGTGGTGACGGCGGGTTACCAAGACGGCCTCTATCCGCCTGAGATCCCCGTCGGCGTCGTCTCGCACGTGTTCACGCAGCCGGGCAGGCTGACCAAGACGATCGCCATCCGTCCGGCGGTCAACTTCTCGGCCCTCGAGTTCGTCCTGGTGGTGACGGACCCCTAGGTAGGGTGACGAGTGCGGCGGATCCTCGCGTGGACTGTGGTGGTCCTGACGGCTCTGGTCCTTCAATCCACCGTGTTCTCACAGGTCAAGCTGGGCGGAGCCAAGCCCGAGCTGGTGTACCTGGTGACCGTGGTCCTGGCCTTCCTGGAGGGTCCCACGTCGGGAGCCGTGGCGGGATTCGCCGGAGGCATGGCCCAGGACTTCCTCCTCAACCTTCCGAAGGGCATCACCGCCCTCACCCTGACGCTGGTCGGCTATGCGGTTGGTACGATTCGCCAATACATCGTGACGCCCAGTCCGTTGCTGCCGGTGATCGTCGTGGCAGCCGCCACCGTCGGGGGCCTCCTCTTCCACGGCCTGGTCACCTTCCTCCTGGGGCAGCTCAACGTGGAAGCCGGCTACCTCGTCCGGGTGGCTCTGCTGTCGGGCCTGTACAACGCCCTGATCACACCGCTGGCGTTCCCCGTCGTGCGACGAGTGGCCGAGGCCTCCCGGGCGAAGAGGGTGTTCAGATGGTGAAGGACGCCACCCGATGACCGAATCGAAGACCCGCACCCGGATGAAGGTGCTCGCCGCCTTGGTGGTCTTCATGTTCGCCGCGCTCGGCACGAGGCTGTGGTTCCTCCAGGTGCTGGCCACGGACGAGTTCGTGGCCCTGGCAGACCAGAACCAGATCCGACTGGTGCCGATCGATCCCCTGCGTGGGGAGATCCTGGATCGAACCGGCAAGGTTCTGGTGGGGAACCGGCCGTCCACGGTCGTGCTGATCGATCGGCTCGGGATGAAGGGGCAGGAGGAGGAGGTGCTGTACCGCCTGTCGAACCTCCTGCGGATCCCGGTGAGCGCCTTGCTCGAGCGCCTGGACAGCGTGAAGTACCTGCCGTACCAGCCCGTTCCCGTCGCCGAGGACGTCTCCAAGGAGGACGTCTTCTACATCGAGGAACACCCCAGGCTCTTCCCCGGCGTGAGCTACGAGGTGGATCCCGTCCGTACCTACCCGCAAGGCTCGCTCGCCGCGCACGTCCTGGGCTACGTGGGCGAGATCTCCGATCAGCAGCTCGGTGACGACGCAACCAAGGACTACCGGCCTGGACAGGTCGTGGGCAAGGGCGGGGTCGAGGCCACCTACGAGCAGGACCTGTTCGGGAGCAGTGGTATCCGGAAGCTCCTGGTGAACGCCCAGGGGACGGTGATCGATCGGGACTTCGAGCGGAGGAATGCGGCCCCGGGCAACAACCTGGTCCTGACCATCGACACCAGGATCCAGAGGCTCTCCGAACGGAGCCTGGAGCTGGGCATCGAGCTTGCCCGCAACATCAAGCACACCGAGACCGACCGGTATCTCAGGGCCACGGGAGGCGCGGTCCTGGTGATGGATCCTCGAAATGGCCAGGTCCTGGCCATGGCCTCGAATCCCTCCTACGACCCTTCGATCTTCCTGGGGGGCCTGTCCCGGAGGGAAGCGCGCAGCCTGGACCTCTGCCCTCCGGGTAGCGGGTTGTGCCCGCCGCCCGCCCACAACACCCCGCTGCTCGACCGGTCGATCCAGGGCCTGTATCCGGCGGGCTCCACCTTCAAGCCTTTCGTGGCGGCCGCGGCGCTCGAGGAAGGGATCGCCAAGACGAACGGGTTCTTCGATTGCCCCTCGGAGTACGTAGCTCCGGTGGACCCGACCAGGCACAGGTTCCGCAACTGGTCCCGGGTGGATCACGGGTTCATCACCTTGACCGAGGCCCTGGTCATCTCGTGCGACACGGTGTTCTACAAGTTCGGGTACGACTTCTGGCTGCGCTATCACCGCTCCAAGAACACGAGCGAGCTGTTTCAGCGGCACCTGGCCCGGATGGGGTTCGGCCGACAGACCGGGATCGACCTCCCCGGCGAGCAGATGGGGGTGGTCCCCGACCACCAGTTCGTGCGGAAGGTCTACAGGCGGAACCCGGAGGTGTTCGGGAAGTTCTACGGCTGGCTGCCCGGGGAGGCCATCAACCTGTCCATCGGCCAGGGGTTCCTGACGGTCACACCGATGCAGCTGGCCGTGGCCTACTCGGCTCTGGCGAACGGAGGGACGCTCTATCGACCCCACGTGGGCCTGCGGGTGGAGCACCCCGACGGCCGGGTGGTTCGCCGCATCAAGAGACAATCCATGGGGCGGCTGCCCATCACCAAGCGGGAGGCGGCCTTCCTCCGCGACAGCCTCACCGGGGTGCCGGTGCGCGGGACGGCAGCGTCGGCGTTCCTCGGCTTTCCGTTCGACCGCGTCTCGATAGCGGGGAAGACGGGCACGGCGGACATCATTCCCCAGCAGCCCTACTCGTGGTTCGCGGCGATGGCCCCCGCGGAGGACCCGAAGTACGTCGTGGTGGCCCTGGTGGAGCAGGGCGGCCACGGTTCGACGACCGCGGCTCCGATCGTGAGGCGGGTCCTGGAGGGGCTCTTCGGCCTTCGCCCCTCGAACCAGCTCCGGGCCGGGGCCGAGACGGACTGATGGGAATGCGCTGATGGACCTGGCCGTTCAGGGTCGGTCGTTCGCCGCGGAGCGCTCCCCGGGGCGCCACGTCGACCTCGTCCTGGTCGCGGCGGCCGTTGGCCTGGCCGTGTGCGGTCTCCTCATGGTGTACTCGGCCACCAACCAGAACCTGGCCGCCCTGAACGAGGACCCTCGCTTCTACCTGAAGAGACAGCTGGCCTTCGCCGTGCTCGGCATCGTCCTGATGGCGGTGGCGGCTCTGCTCGACTACCGGCTGGTGAAGATCTATGCCCCCTTCTTCTATCTGGCCTGCGTGGCGATGCTGATCCTGGTCCAGACCCCTCTTGGCCAGAGCGCCCTGGGAGCCCAGCGCTGGTTCCAGATCGGCGGGTTCCAGCTCGGCCCGTCCCTGTTTGCCAGGCTGGGAGTCGTCCTCATGCTGGCGGCGACCCTGTCGCAGGTGAAGGGAGAGCTCTGGCTGCAGGACGTGACCAGGGCCACGGCCCTGGCTGTGGTGCCCATGATCCTGGTGTTCATCCAGCCGGACATCGGAGCGTCGATCGTCCTGGCGTCGATCCTGGTGGCGCTGCTCGTGGTGTCGGGCGCCAGGGTCAAGTACCTGGCCGTGCTGGCCCTGGTGGCGATGGTGGCGATCTTCGGAGCCTTCCAGCTCAACGTGGTCAAGGACTATCAGATCGACCGGCTCACGAGCTTCCTGGATCCGGGGGCCGACCCGCAGCGGGCCGGATACAACAAGGCCCAGGCAGAGATCGCCATCGGAGCCGGTGGGATCTTCGGCCGGGGCTATCTCCAGGGCACCCAGACCAACCTCGACTACGTCCCGGCCCAACACACCGACTTCATCTTCACCGTGGTCGGGGAGGAGTTCGGGTTCCTCGGGGCCGCGGTGGTCCTGGTGCTGTTCGCGCTGATCCTGTGGCGGGCCTTCCGGATCGGCTTGTTGTCGAAGGACCCCTTCGGGACGTTCCTGGCCGTGGGCGTGGGCACGATGATCGCGATCCAGGTGTTCGTGAACATAGGAATGACCGTTGGGATCATGCCCATCACGGGCATCCCGCTGCCCTTCGTCTCCTACGGGGGCAGCGCGCTGATCTCGGACTTCATCGGGATCGGGCTGCTGCTTTCGGTCCACATGCGCCGATTCCTGTGACCGAGTTGGTATCCTTGAAGAGAACGTGCCGGCCCGAGGCCGATACGGGACCTGAGCAGGGCCCCCACGGCCGACGGGCGAGGCCAGGAGCCGCGTGGCAGGAGGCAGCCCGCCGGTCCCCCCGGGGACCGGGTCCGGAGCGCCGATTGGCCGGCCGCGAGGGCAGGAAGAGGTGTTCCCGTGCGATATGACGCGGGTTGCGTCCAACGGGCAGTACCGCTCGTCGGGGTCTTGAGTCCCCTTCGACTCTCCACGCCCGCCTGATCCCGCCTTCAGAGGGATCTCCTCTTTCTCGCTCTCGAGTGCCTGCCTTGCCGGCCGCGCGGGTCCCGGACAGGGAAAGGACTCGTGTTGAGCGAAGAGACGAATCAAGGACATGGGGCGACCGGATCGCAGGCGGTCGCTCTGGAAGAAGCCGGCGGGAGGTCGGGGCGGCCCAGGCCTGAGGGTAGGGTGGACACCGTCAGCCGCGGGCGAAGGCGCCGCCGGAGAGGGCCGAGGCGCCGGCCTCAGGCCGGCCCCCAGACCCCGGAGCCTCAGGCTCTCGAGTCAGCCGGATCCGAGGCAAGTGCCGATTCGGCCGAAGCGGTGGCCCGGGTCCAGCCGGCCGACGCTGAGCCTGAGCCCCCTGGCGAGCCGAAGCCGGCGGGAGCCGGCCGTCGCCGCAGGCCGCGGGGGGGTCGGGCCGCCGGTGACTCGGAGGCTCCCACGGGGACGAGGCG
>JBOGVA010000078.1:0-14628 GCA_050692195.1 Actinomycetota bacterium
AGTGAGAGCGCGACGACGGCCGCGATGACGGTTGCTCGACGGATCATGGCGTGTTGCCTCCTGGTCGGGGGGACGTTTGGGAGGCTGACGCTACCAAAGGTGGGCCGAAAGGGCGAAAGCCGAATGGCAGGCGGCCGTCGTTTCGAAGAGAGTATCGCGAAGATTCACCACCGGGTGGCCATGCTTGGCCGGCCAACCTAGCGTCGATGCGAGGAGACTCAGGATGCCTCTTGGACACCTCGGAGTGAACGTGACGGATCTCGCTGGGGCGAAGGAGTACTACGACGACCTCATGCCCCTACTGGGGTTCGAGCCGTTCGTCACCACGGAGGACCAGTTCTCCTACCGGCCTGCGGGCGGGAAGCCGGGAACGAATGTGTTCTTCTACCCGGCCCTCGAGGCTGGGAAGTACTCCCGGCACAAGCCCGGCCTCCAACATCTCGCGTTCATCGTCGAATCGAGAGCCCTCGTTCACCAGCTCCACGAGTGGGCGAAGGCCCGCGGGGCGGAGATCATCCATCCACCGCAGGAGTTCCCCCAGTATCACCCGGGGTATTACGCGACGTTCTGGTACGGGCCGGAGGGATTCATGCTGGAGGCCGTGTGCCATCGCGACGACGCGGCGTCGTAGACGCATCTCGACTGGCGTAGGCTACATCCCCACTCATGCGCAAGGCCGACATCGCCACGCTGTTCGGTGCACAGCAGCGGAGCGACGCGCCCGTGCTCCTCACTCAGGCCGCTCACCGGGGGAGCTGGAGTTCCTCGAGCACGCGGATTGGGCGCACGAGACTTCTGGCTCCTGATCCCGCCGCGTCATCGTCTAGGGTTCGCTGGTCCACTCCACCGTCACGTCTGGGGTCGCAACTGCGACCGTTCCATACAGTGGTCACCTGCCCTTGAACGCCTCGACGAGCTCGGCGCCCTGGTCGTGGTCGACGCCTTTCAGCTCCAGGCGCAGGTGGACCGTATTGAACACGGTGAGGTCGGCGCGGACCGGATTCCCGCGATCGACCACGCCGTGAATGCTGGCGGAGACGTGTCGCAGCGGGATCTCCCGACTCCTTGCGAACACCTGGATCAGTTCGACACCGCAGCACGCGATGCCAGCCAGGAACAGCTCCCCTGGGGTGATCGCCTCGCCGGGGCAGCCATTCTCAACGGGCCCGTCCACCACCAGGTGTTGCTGGCGCGCCGTGGTCAGCACCCTCCCGAAGACGTCGGTGGATCGCGCGTGCACCGTGTACTCTCGAACGTCCGTCTGTCCCATAGAGCCCTCTCTTCCTTCCGGTCACCGCATCACCCAAGCACCGCGGCAGCCTGGGGGCAACTCATCCGGACGTTCGTTTCCCGGCTCCTCGGGGGGCAGGGAATCTCAAGGTCTTCCGGCCGCGAGCCGATGACAGGAAGGAAGCAGGGAGGGCGGGTCCATTTGCAGGGGCGAGCCTCTCTCGGCGATCATCCAATGATGAGAAGAGCGCTTGCCGTCGTCGTTGCAGCTACCGTCCTGGCCATTGGCCCCGCCGCGCCCGGCCAGGCGGCCAGGCAATTCACCTTCTATGGAGCGGGCTGGGGGCATGGGCTCGGCCTCTCCCAGTGGGGGGCCTACGGGCTTTCCTTGAAGGGTTGGAGCTACACGCGGATCCTCGGTCACTTCTACACGGGGACCACGGTGGGCGCGGCGCGGTCCTCGCCAAAGACGCTCCGGATCGGTCTGGTCCAGGCGCAGCGAACGATCCACGTCAAGGCCGTCAGGGGCCCTGTCGAGCTGCGGGTGGGCAGCCCCAATACCGGAGCGCTGGTTGGAGGCCAGGCGATCCCCGCGGGAGAGACGTGGCGGATCAGGGCCCACTCGTCCGGACGGTACAGAGTCCTGAACGCTCAGGGAGAGATGGTTGGGGACTGCCCGGGATGCCCCGGGCACCTGTGGGGCGGAGTGAACCGACACCTCTACGCTCGCTATGCGCCTCTTGGCAGCATCGTCTACTCGCCCCAGGCGGGTCACAGCTACAACCGGGGCAACATAGAGTTCAACGTGTACAAAGGAGACGGGTGCCCCAGCTCCTACTGTGTGCGGCTCGTCATCCGGCTCAGTCCACAGGCGTATCTGTTCGGCCTGGCGGAGGTGCCGAACAGCTGGCCGGCGAATGCTCGCAAGGCCCAGGCCGTCGCAGCGCGTACCTATGCGTTCGAGAAGGTCGCTCGCGTCGGGCAGCGGCGGGCCAGATGCAACTGCGGCCTCTACGACGACACGTCGGACCAGGTGTACGCCGGTTGGGACAAGGAGGGAAGCTACCTTGGTGGCCAATGGGTGGAGTCGGTGCGCCAGACCGTTGGAGAGGTCGCCCTGTACAAGGGGAGCCCGATCCAGGCCTACTACCACTCCTCCAGCGGGGGACACACGGAGCACAACGAGAATGCCTGGGGAGGACAGCCCATCCCCTACCTGAGGGGAGTCTGCGATCCCGGCGATTTCGCGGAGGCGAACCCCAACCGCGTGTGGACGGCGGGGCCCCTCTCCGGCTCAACCGTCACCACCAAGCTCCGTCCCTACACCGGAGACATCGGCAACGTGACAGAGTTCGGCAGGATCCAGCGAGGTGTCTCCGGGCAGATCATTGAGCTCACGGTGATAGGCAGGGGCGGGACGGCCAGCATCTCGGGCAGCAACCTGGCGCGGGCGCTCGGGCTCAAGGGAGACAAGGTGTGGATCAATGTGAATCACACCGTCACCGGCCAGATCCGGCGAGAATACGACCGTCGGATGTGCGCCCCCGGCCCTGCGATCTCGAAGCAGGCCGTGGTCCCCGGAGGCCTTCGCCAGCGATTCCAGCGGGGATCGATGTACGAGAACACCGGCAGGAATCTCACCGTCTGGCTGCGCGGACCGATAAATGTCAAGTACGGAGAGCTGAAAGGCGCCAGGGGGTTCCTGGGCCTGCCACGCTCGGCCATAAAGCCGTTGACCGGGCCGAAGGGATGCCGAAGCACCACCTGCCGGAAGGTCCTGTTCGAGCACGGCTCCATCTACTTCAAGGACCAGGACGGCGTCGGGGCCCACGAGCTTCACGGGCTCGTTCTCGGGTACTTCCTGAACAACAACGGCCCGAAAGGGCGATTCGGCTTCCCCACCTCCGACGTGATCCTTCACGAGGACGGAGGGACTTCCGCGACGTTCGAGTCCGGATCCATCTCCTGCTCGAAGAGCGGGGAGTGCTCGGGCTGAGTCTTCTTCCCGCCGTCTAGGCAACAGGGCCTTCCCGCCGGAGTCCCCCCAGGGCGGGAGAGGGTATCCGGTACGATGGGTCGCGCCCGAACATCGAGGAACTCCCCGTGCGTTCTTTCAAAACAGCGAAGCGATCGCCCTCTGCTGATGCCGCGACCCTCGGCGAGCCGAGCTACGTGTGGCGCTCGGGCCAGGAACGCCGCCTCGAGCTGATCAGGAAGTACGTCGACCTGGAGGGGCGGAGGATCCTGGACGTAGGTTGCGGGATCGGGACCTACGTGCGGCGGTTCCGGTCGTTCAGCCCCCACGCCTACGGGATCGACGTAGCGGTCAAGCGTCTCCAGGAGGCATCGGCTGAGGTACCGAACCTCGTGGGCGCGGCGGGGGAGAGCCTGCCGTTCGCCGACGGCTCGTTCGACGTCATCGTGTTCAACGAGGTGATCGAGCACGTGAAGGACGACAGGGACACGCTGAGGGAGGCGCTCCGGGTCCTGCGAGACGGCGGGCACGTCGTCATCTACGCGCCGAACCGCCTCTATCCCTTCGAGACGCATGGCGTGTACTGGCGGGGCCGCTACGTGTTCGGGAACATCCCGGGGGTGAACTACCTCCCCGACTCACTGCGCCGGCGCCTGGTTCCCCATGCCCGCGCGTATCGGTCGGCGGACATCCGCAGGCTGTGGCAGGGACTTCCGGTGAGGGTCGTGGTCCACTCCTACGTGTACCCGGGGTTCGACAACATCGCCGCCCGCAACCCGAAGCTGGGCGGTGTGTTGCGGCGGATCCTGTACCGGGCCGAACGCACTCCCATGCGGCGGTTCGGGCTCTCTCATTTCGTCGTGCTTCAGAAGACGAGCGGAGATCGTGCGCCCCGGCCTACCGGATGAGGTAGATCGTGGAGAACAGTCCGATCCACACCACATCCACGAAGTGCCAGTAGTAGGCGATGGCCTCTAGTCCGCCGTGCTCCTGGCTGGAGTAGGCGCCTGCTGCTGCCCGCCCCAGCGCCACCAGCATGAGGACGAGCCCGGCCAGGACGTGCAGCGCGTGAAAGCCCGTCATCGTGTAGAAGGCCGAGCCGTAGGCTCCGGATGAGACGTCGAAGTTGAGGGTCGCGTAGCCGTATCCCTGCCCGGCGAGGAAGACCGCACCGAGGAGCGACGTCACCCAGATCCATCGCTTCATGCGAGGTCGGGAATCGTCCCTGATGCTGCGGATGGCCAGCTGCATCGTCCTGCTGGAGAGCCCGAGGAAGATCGTGAAGACCGCGGCGGTCGGCAGGTCGAGCTCGACTCCGCGGGGGGGCCAGGCGGTGGACTGGGCCCGCAGCGTGAAGTACATGGCGAACAGGGCGGCGAAGAACATCAGCTCGGAGCCGAGGAACAGCACCATGCCCACGGAGACGAGCGGGGGGCGTGTCTGGCCGCGAGGGATGGCTGCCGGTCGGGCGTCCGCGGTATCCACTGAGACTCGACGACCCTTTCAGATCAGATCGGCGTTCGCGCCCACGAATCCGTATGCCTCGGCCTCCAGCGGGTTGCTCGCGTAGTCGAACCCCGCCTGGGCGTAGCCGATCCCATAGGCGCAGGCGAAGGCCGGTTCCGTGATGAACCGTCGGTACTGGAGGACGTGCACGAGCTCGTGGGCCATAAGCTCGCGGTCTTCGTTCACGGTCTCGTCGAAGACGTCGCGCAGGAAGATGACATGCGACACGGTCACACCCGCCAGCGTGATCCCGGCGAACGTCATCCCGTCCGTGCTGCCGTTGAACCGGTTGGCCGACAGATGCGCGGCGTCGATGAAGAAGACGTTGTCGAACTCGGCGCCGCCGAACACGCTCGACATGTCGGCCTTGAAGGCTGCCGAGAGCGTTCGGATGGGCCGCAGCAGGTTCATCAGGACGTTGTCTGCCTTCGCCAGCTGGTAGACGATCTGTCCGGCCAGGCAGGCGCCGAGCTGGAGGATGAGCTCGGCCACGGCCACGACCAGGGCCCCGATCCACTCGATGGCGCGCTCGGCCACCTCCAGGGCCGACTCGTAGAGCGTGGCCAGGGAATCGGCCGCTGCCACCGCGGCTGCCTCCACCCGGTCCCAGGCGTCCTCCGCTGCCTCGGTGACGGCTTCCCAGGCGTCCTCGGCGGCCTCCTCGATCCACTCCCAGGCGTCTTCCACGCCGGCGGCCGCGGCCTCCCAGGCGTCCTCCGCCGCCTCGGCGATGGCCTCCCATGCGTCCTCGGCCGCAGCTGACACCTCTTCCCAGAGGTCCTCGGCCACGTCGGTGACGTGATCCCAGGCGTCCTCGGCGGCGTCCCATGCATCCTCGAGAGCTTCTCCCGCGGCGTCCAACACGTCGTCCACGGTCTCTGCGAGGGCTTCCACGGCGTCCTTCGCCGCATCGAACGCAGCCTCGGCCGCATCCTCGAGAGCTTCGCCGACGGCCTCGGCCGCGTCGCCGAGGGCCTCTCCGACGTCTTCAGCCGCATCGCCGAGCGCGTCGAGCGCGTCCCCGGCGGCCTCGCCGACCGCGGCGGCGCCGTCTGCGATGCCTTCACCGATCGCCCCGAGGACGCCGTGAATCGCCATCGACCGTAGCTTCGGATCAGGCCTGGCTCAGTGAGCCCGGGCGGCGATGTCGGCCAGCACGATCTCCATCGCCTGGTCGTCGGTGAACCCGGCGGTGACGAGCGCCTGCTTCTTCTTGGCCAGCAGCTCGGCCCGTTGCTTGAGCACCTGGTCGACCTCGTTCGACTGGCCTATGTGGGCGATGCCGGCCGCAGCCTCCTTGATCTTGGAGTCGAAGCGCTCCAGCACCGACCCCCGGCTGACCGTTCGAGTGGCTTCTTCGGTCGCCCGGGCCACGGTGAGCTCGAGCGCCCGAGCCGCCGCCGCCTTGGTCGCGGTGTCGATGACCTCCTTGACCTCGGCCGGCACGTCACCGGCCAGGTTCAGCTGGGTCCTGACGCTGGACTCGACGTCCCCTCGGATCGACTCCTCGAGGCTGTCGACGATGACCGGTCGGCTCGCGATCGGGGTGGCGATCTCACCGATCCGGTCGCGCCTGACCGTGCCGCGGATGCGGTCGTGGAACGGCATGGCGATACCCCCTTCTCCCATACCTCATGGATGCCGTGCCACACACTGCACCCGAGTTCTGACCGCGTCAATCCCCAAGATCGGGTGGAATGCCCCCTAGGGCCGTTCGTCGCCTGGCCCGGTGATCGCCGAGATCCCCGTTACCTCCGCCGCCCCGTGGCCCGCCCGCTGTTGGAGAGGCGCAACCGCGCTTGAAATGTCCTCGAAATCTTGGGCCGAAGGCTTGTGCTGATCCTCGGCAGGAATCTACCATGCGTAGCGCGCGTGGCGAGCCTACAGCGTCGAACGACAAAGGAGCACCCAAGTCTTCCGAACGCCGATGGACAAACGATCGACCTCCGAGGGCACTGAAGATAGCTGGGCCCCAGTCGAATACGGGGCCGTGGAGTCCGCCGAAAAGCGGGAGGCTCCGGGGCGCCGTCCAGAGCCGGAGCAAGGACCGGCGGCGCGCGGCCGGCTGCAAGCGCTTCCGGGGAAGCTGGCCAACTTCTTGGTGGCCATCTTCCTGTTCGTCCTGGCCATCCAGCTGATGAAGTCCGGGGCAAACGCGCTCGCCCCGAACCTCGGGGGCAGCTTCCCGGTGGACAACGCCGTGAGCACGCTGGGTCTCGGGTGGATCGGGGCGTATCTGGTGCTCTCTGGCTCGCCGATAGCCGCGGTGGCGCTCTCCCTGTTCGCAGCGAGCGCCCTCACGGAGCTTCAGGCGTTCAGCATGCTCTCCGGCTCGCGTCTGGGCGCATCCTTCGTCGTCTTGCTGGTGGGGTTCCTCTACGCCATGAAGAGCAGGAACCGCAGGGAGTCGACGGGGATGGGGGTGCTGGCCCTTTCGCTGACCGCTGCCGTGTACATCCCTGCGCTGCTGCTCGGGTACGGCATCCTGAAGTCGGGCCTCCTCTCGGGCATCAACTGGACGGCCTCCTCCGGGGTCCAGGGGGCCATCGAGCGCATCTGGGGACCGGTCCTCACGCTGGCGAAGGATCTGGTTCCCGGATGGCTCCTGTTCCCGCTCGGGCTCGCCGTGATCCTGGTTTCCTTCAAGTTCCTCGACCGCGTCCTCCCTCAGATCGACGGTCATCGCGCGGCCCGGGGAAAGACGCACTGGCTGAAACGACCCTGGCCGATGTTCTTCCTGGGTTGCCTGGCCGCCCTCCTCACGCTGTCGGTGTCCGTGGCCATCACGGTGATGGTCCCTCTTGCTGCCAAGGGCTACATCGACCGGCGGGAGGCCATGCCCTACATCATGGGTGCGAACATCACCACCCTGGCGGATACGCTGGTTGCTGCGATGATCCTCGGCCGTCCCGAGGGCGTGCAGGTCGTGCTGGCCGAGTCCATCGCGGTGACGCTCATTACGCTCGCCTACCTCGTCTTCTTCTACAGGCCGCTTCAGCGGGCGATCATGCGCCTGGACGAATGGGTGGTCGGGACGCCCCAGCGGATGGTCGGCTTCGTGGCCGGGCTCTTCGTCCTCCCGGGGGTCTTGCTGCTGTCCGGGAGGATCGCCGGGGTTGGCCCCGGGCTGGTGCGGGGCGGGTCGAGCGAGCTCTGGCTGAGCCTTCTGGCAGCGGTGCTGCTGGCTCTCCCCGTATGGGGACTGATCGACGCCATCGGCCGGCCGGCCAGACACTGGGAGCGCATCGGCCGGAGGAGGCGCGAATGGATCGCCCTGATGGCCGCCGGAGCTCCGGTGGGGATCGGCTTCGTGTTGGCCCTGCTGTACTTCGTGAAGATCCGGCCTCTGCTTTCGGTGGCCGAACTGCAGGCTGTCGTTGCAGTGTGGGGCGACGAGCTGGTTGGCTGAGCCGCCGTTCCGGCGCGGTACGATAGATCTCACTCCCCGGAGCGACCCGTTGTGTCGGCTATTCGGAAAAGGTCCTCCGGCGGGACCAGATGGGATCGGGGTCACCATGAGCTCCAAGTCACGCCCATACAGGCCATCCGAGATCGAGCCCAAGTGGCAAGCCGTTTGGGAGCAGGAAGCCCTGTACCGGGCGGTCGATGAGGACGACGGGCGGCCGCGGTTCTACAAGCTCCACATGTTTCCGTACCCCTCGGGCGATCTGCATATGGGACACGCCGAAGCCTTCGCCATCACCGACATCGTGGCTCGGTACAAGTGGATGCGGGGGCACAACGTGCTTCACCCCATCGGCTGGGACGGCTTCGGCCTTAACGCCGAGAACGCCGCCATCGAGCGCGGCATCCATCCGAAAGAATGGACCTACGCGAACATCGACCAGCAGCGAGCCACCTTCAAGCGCTACGGGATGGCGCTCGACTGGTCCCGGCAGTTCAACACGTGCGACCCGGACTACTACCGGTGGACCCAGTGGCTGTTCCTGCGATTCTTCGAGAAGGGCCTCGCTTACCGGAAGCTGGCCCCGGCGAACTGGTGCCCGAAGGATCAGACGGTGCTGGCCAACGAGCAGGTCATCCAGGGGCGGTGCGAGCGCTGCGACACTCCGGTGGTCAGGAAGGACCTGACCCAGTGGTTCCTCATGATCACCGACTACGCCGACCGCCTGCTGGACGACATGGCCGAGCTGGACTGGTCCGACCGGGTCCTCACCCTCCAGCGAAACTGGATCGGCCGATCACAGGGCGCGGAGGTCGTGTTCACCATCGCCGAGACGGGCGACCGCGTCCCCGTGTTCACCACGCGGCCGGACACGCTGTGGGGCGTCACCTTCTTCGTGTTCGCCCCCGAGCATCCGTTGGTTGGCTCCCTGGCCGAAGCCGGCGGAACGGCCGCGGCGGTGAAGGAGCTCCAGGACCGGCTTCAGCGGACCCGGGCCTCCGAGCGCGACCAGGCCCTGTTCCGCGAGGGAGTGCCGCTGGGCGTCCACGCCGTCAACCCGGTGAACGGGGAGAAGGTGCCCTGCTTCGTGGCGCCCTACGTGCTCATGGAGTACGGGACCGGGGCGATCATGGGCGTTCCCTTCCACGACCAGCGCGACTTCGAGTTCGCTCGAGAACACGGCCTGGAAGTCAGGGTGGTGATCCAGCCGGAAGGGCAGGACCTGGACCGGGACGGCATGGCCGAGGCCTGGACGGGAGAGGGCGTCATGGTCCGGTCCGGGCCGTTCGACGGGATGCGGACCCCGGAGTCGATCCCCGCCGTCATCGAGTGGTTGGAGCGCGAGGGGAAGGGTCGCGCCGCGACGTCCTACCGGTTGCGTGACTGGCTGATCTCGCGGCAGCGATATTGGGGCTGCCCCATCCCCATCATCCATTGTCCCGAGTGCGGGGAGGTGCCGGTCCCGGACCAGGACCTCCCGGTGCTCCTGCCCGAGGACGTGGACTTCTCCCCGCACGGAGAGTCCCCGCTGGCCAAGCACCAGGGCTTCGTGAACGTGTCGTGCCCGCGATGCGGCGGGCCGGCCCGCCGGGAGACGGACACGATGGACACCTTCGTCGATTCCTCCTGGTACTTCCTGCGGTTCGTTTCGCCGCGGGACGACCAGGAGGCCTTCGATCCGGAGGCCGTGAAGCGGTGGCTGCCGGTCGACCTGTACAGCGGGGGGATCGAGCACGCCATCCTGCACCTGCTGTACGCACGATTCTTCACCAAGGTGCTGTACGACCTGGGGATGGTGTCGTTCACCGAACCGTTCAGGAGCTTGCTGAACCAGGGAATGGTCGTCTTCGGCGGGGCGGCGCTCTCCAAGAGCCGGGGGAACGTCGTCGAGCTGGGTCCGCTCATCGAGCAATGGGGGGCCGACACGATCCGCCTGGCCATGATGTTCGCCTCTCCTCCAGAAGACGACATCGACTGGTCCAGCGTCTCGCCGGCCGGAGTCCATAAGTGGCTGGGGCGCGTGTGGCGGACCGTCCACCAGGCCGTGGAGTCCGGCACGTCGAGCCCGGCCGGCGGGCGCGAGCTCGAGAAGTTCACCCACCGCACGGTGAAGGCGGTGACCACCGATTACGACCGGCACGGGTTCAACGTGGCCATCGCGAGGTTGATGAGCCTGTCCAACGAGCTGCACGCGGCCCTGGAGTCGGGCGTGGATCCCGCGAGCGCCGCCCTGGAGGCAGCAGAGGCCCTCGTCCTGATGCTCGCCCCGATCGCCCCCCACATCGCCGAGGAGCTGTGGCGGGAGTCCCTCGCGCACTCGGAGCCGGTCGCGCTGTCTCCCTGGCCGTCGTGGGACGAGGACCTGGCACGAGAGGAGCAGGCAGTGCTCGTGATCCAGGTCGACGGGAAGGTGCGCGATCGCATCCCGGTGAGCGCGGAGGCGAGCGAGTCCGAGTGTCGCGAGCTGGCCCTTTCCTCCGAGCGGGCGAGGCGCGCGATGGGAGGGCGCGAAGCCAAGGCCGTGATCGTTCGTCCGCCCAAGCTGGCCAACATCGTCATGCGGTAGAGGCCCGGGGAGGGCCCGTGAGAAGACCCGGCCCTCTGTGACACGGTTCACTGACCGGCCGGGCGTCGCCTGATACCTTCCAGATAGGTCCCGCCCCGCCGGCGGTTCCGGCTACCTCCTCCTCAGTAGCGAGTCGCCTTCCTTCCTCTGGACTCGGTCGTCCGCCAGAGGTCTGTGTGATGGGAGGAGCGGGTTGATCGGAGAACCGCTGAGGGAGCGGATGCGTTCCCTGGAACGGCGCGAGCTGATCGGCCTGTTCGTGGTGGGGGCGCTGGTGGTGGCGGGCGGCTCGCTCTGGTACGTGCGCTCGCTTCCACGGCCCGTGACGGTCGAGATGAGCGGCGCTCGTGGAGCGGCCGCGGTCGTGGAGGGATCGGCCTCGCCGTCACCCTCGCCGACGGTGATCGTCGTCCACGTGGCGGGCTGGGTGCACCGGCCCGGCGTCTACCAGCTTCGACAGGGTGACCGGTTCATCGACGCCATCCGCCGAGCCGGCGGACCGAGGCCGCGCGCCGATCTCACCAGCCTCAACCTCGCCGCCGTGCTCGCCGACGGCCAGCAGATCGTCGTGCTGAGGAAGGGGCAGCGGCTCGGGCCGATCGGCGGGCCCTCCGGGGCATTCGGGTCGGCGTCGAGCGGGCCCGGTGGCGCCGAGGCGCTCGTGAACCTCAACACGGCGACGCTGGACCAGCTCGAGACGCTCCCTGGCATCGGACCTGTCCTTGCCCAGCGCATCATCGATCACCGAGAGGCGCACGGCCCCTTTGGCTCCGTGGAGGAGCTCCTCGAAGTGTCCGGGATCGGGGAGAAGCGCCTGGCCGACCTGAAACCGAAGGTCACGGTGTGAGCCTTGAGCGGTTGGCTCCTGGCGGGGGCGGCGGCCGGGTTCTGGGTGGGGATCCTGTTGACCGGCCTGGGGGCGACGGGTCCAGGTTTGGCCTGGGGAGTCGCCATGCTCTGGCTGGGCCTGGCCGGGTTGGTGGCAGTGGCGCTGTCTCCCGTGGGCCGGCCCAGGGTCCTCGCCCGGTGGGTCGCCGCAGGCGTGTGCTTCGTGTTGCTTGGTGCGGGCTGGGCCGCTCTTCGCGAGGCCCACCGGCGGGGCTCGGCGCTCGCCGGGCTCGCCGGGCGGACGGTGGAGGTCTGGGGGGCCCTGGACACCGAACCCCGGCCCGGGACGTTCGGGTGGACCGCGTCGGCCCGAACCGAACTCGTCTTCTCATCCTGGCAGGGCCGGCCCGTTGCCCTCGAGGCGCGTGATCCTCTGTGGCTGCAAGGCCGCGGCCCCGCTCCGAAGCTTTCCCAGGGAATTCGAGTCCGGCTGAAGGGAACCCTGGTTGCGCTGAGGGATGAGTTCGGTGCGCACCTGCGCCGGCGTGGATACCCGGCAACGATGTCCGTGGCGACCATTCACGAAAGAGGCCCGCCCGTAAGCCTGCTGCTTCGGGCGGCGCACTCCATCAGGTCGCGCCTCCGTGGCTCGCTGACCAGGCTGTTTCCCGAGCGGGAAGCGGGACTGCTGATGGGCCTTCTCCTTGGAGACACGTCCCGCTTGGACGTCGCCGTGGAGGAGGACTTCCGGGCGACCGGCCTCACCCACCTCACCGCGGCATCCGGCCAGAACCTGACCATGTTCCTGGCTCCGTTGATCGGCCTCGCCATGGCCGTGGGGCTGGGACGCTGGGGAAGGCTGGCGGTGGGGCTGGCCGGGACCGGCTTCTTCGTGTTGTTGGCGGGGGCCCAGCCCTCGGTCCAGCGGGCGGCGGCCATGGCGGGACTCACCCTCCTCGGGATCTTCCTGGGACGCCCCAGGAGTCCTCCCGCCATCCTGGGAGGGGCGGTCCTGTTCCTGCTTGCCCGCAACCCCGCGCTGGCGTACGCACCCGGGTTCCATCTCTCGGTCGGTGCGACCGCAGGGATCGCCCTTCTCGCCGGTCCCCTGTCGGAAGGCCTTCGCTTCCTTCCGAAGGGAGTGTCCCTGGCGGCAGCGGCGACGCTCGGCGCCCAGGCGGGCGTGACGCCGCTGCTGCTGTTTCAGTTCGGCATCGTTCCGCTCGTCTCGATCCCGGCCAACCTCCTCGCCTTTCCTGCTGTGGCCCCCGCCATGTTGCTTGGGCTGGCCGCCGGCACGATCGGTCTCGCCTCCCACGGCTTGGGTGGGCTCGTCGGATGGGCGGCCCGAGCGCCGCTCGTCTACCTGGAATGGCTCGCGGATCGGCTGGCCAGGTCGCCCCTTCCCTCCATCACTTCCCCGGGCGGGCATGTGCTCGCCCTGCTGGTCGGCCTGGGAATCGTGGGAGCCGTGGCATGGTGGCTGCGGTCCCGACGCCGTATCCCACGCTGGTCGCTCCTGGCGGCGGTGGTGATCGCGCCCCTCTTCGTCTGGTCGAGCGCGTTTCGGTCGGGCCCGCCCGGTGGGCTCACCCTCACGTTCTTCGACATCGGTCAGGGGGACGCGGCGCTCGTTCGATCTCCAGGGGGGGCCAGCATCCTGATCGACGGCGGCCCCGATCCCGATGCGGTGCTCAGGAAGCTGGCGGCGCTCGGGGTGAAGCGGCTGGACCTGGTGGTGGCCACCCACCCCCACGCCGACCACGTGGGCGGGCTACCCTCGGTGCTCGCTCGGCTCCCAGTGGCTCTGGTCATCGACCCGGGGTGCCCAGGCGACTCTCCGTGGTACACCGACCTGGTCCGGGCCATCGACGCTGCCGGCGTGCTCTTCAGGCATGCGACGTCGGGAGCGGTGCTCCGGATCGGGGATGTTCGGATCGACGTCCTCGGACCGGATCGGTGTTCCACCGGCACGGAGTCGGACGCCAACAACGACTCACTGGTGTTGCGGGTCACGAAGGGGCCTGCTTCCGTCCTCTTCACCGGCGACGTCGAGGAGCCGGCCCAGCAGGACATGCTCCGTGAGGAGATGGCCCTGCTTCCCGCCCTGGTACTGAAGGTGCCCCACCACGGAGGGGACACCTCACTCGACGGATTCTTCCTGGCCGTCGGGGCTCGGGTGGGGGTGGTGAGCGTGGGGGCCAATCGATACGGGCATCCCAGCCCGGAGGTGCTGGCCGAACTCGCATCGCAAGGGACGCGGGTGTTCAGGACCGATCACCTCGGTGACCTCACGGTGACGTTCCGGGGGAATGAGGTCCTGGTGGCTTCGGCAAGGTCGCGAGGGTAGGACTCCGGCTGGGAAGCGTCCGGGTCACGCCGGCTCTCTAGAATCGCGATCATGGGGAAGCCGCCGACGCTGGCGCTGTTCTGGGGTGAGGAAGAGTTCCTGCTCCGTCAGGCCGCCCTGGAGCTGCTGGCCGCCCAGGACCTGCGCGCGACAGAGGTCGAGGCCGGGGAGTGGCAGGGAGGGGAGACGTCGGACCTGGCAACCCCTTCGCTCTGGGGGGAGCCTCGCGCGCTCCTGGTGACCGGGTGTCAGGCGCTTCCGGAGACCGGCCTCCGAGAGCTTCGCTCCTACCTGGAGGCTCCGTCGCCCGACGCGGTCCTGGCGCTCACGCTCGTCTCTCGCGCCCGCACGACCCCTCCCTTGGGAAAGATCGTCCAGTCAGTGAGGGGTCTGGTCCGCCATGTGGCCGTGAGGCGGCAGGACCTTCCCAAGTGGATCCTGGATCGTGGTCGGATGCGCGGTGTCCGCCTGAGCGGCCCCGCGGCCACCGCTTTGATGGCCGCGGTGGGAGATGATCCGGCCGCCCTCGATCAGGGGGTGGAGCAGCTCGCCACGGCCTTCGCCGGGGCCTCGGTGGGGCCAGACCAGGTGAGGTCCCAGTTCCAAGGGCTGGGGGAGCAGCGTGTGTGGGACCTGTGTGACCGGGCCTTCTCCGGTCGCCGTTCGGAGGCGCTGGTGGTCCTGAGGTCGCTCCTCGACGGCAGGGACGATCCACTGCTCATCCTGGGCGGGATCGCCTCACGGGTTCGGGACCTCGTTCGGGTGCA
>JBOGVA010000079.1:0-17391 GCA_050692195.1 Actinomycetota bacterium
GGCCTACAACGCACCGGCCGACTACGAACGGCTGGGAGCGGGGCTGAGGTCATTGCTGTCGCTCTAGGAGCGGGCCAGCTCGTCCAGCTGCTCGGCGTGCTGCTCGAGGTGACCCACCAGGAACTCCTGGAAAACGGTGTGCACGTCCATCACCCCGAGGGTCTGATGGACCCCCCGCCGTCTCCAGTCCTTCGGCGAGAGCGAAGCCACCAGCCCGCGGACGTCCTCCAGCTGGCTCTCCAGGCGCTGCATGAGCTCCGGAGGAGGCCGATGACGATCCGCTTCGATCGCCTCCACCCGAGCTGGGTCCGACTTCACCCGGCCGAAGGCAACGGGTTCTCCGTTGCCGGCCCGGCAGATGAGCGCGACTTGTTCCATCCAGAAAGGCAGAAACTCCCCCAGGTGAGCCCACACCTGTCCCCAGTCCCACCGTTCGCCCGTGGGAGGGTCCGGGGAAGTGAGCCCGGCTGCGGGGGGCGAGGCCGCATGACGACGCAGCTTGTGAGCCACGGCGTCCAGCCGCTCCAGGAGGCCGGCGCCCGGCCCTCGATCGCTCACGGCCGAAGGGGCTCGAGAGGCCGGCCCTCCACGACCTTGCTGGTGATCCGCCCCAGGTGCTCCACTTCCAGCGAGACCTCGTCCCCTGGCGCCAGCCACGGATATCGGTCCTCTCCATGGACGAGCGAGAGCTCCAGGATGCAACCCGTGCCGCAGGTCCCCGACCCGATCACGTCTCCGGGCACGACCTGGGTGCCCCGGGAGGCATAGGCCAGCATCTCCCCGAAGCTCCAGTAGATGTCGGCCAGCGACGCCCGGCTGTATTCCTTGCCGTTCACCGAGGCCGTCATCGAGAGGTCGAACGCCCGGCCCTTCCGGAAGGGCTCGATCTCGTCGGGAGTGACCAGGAAGGGGCCCATGGTGGTGGCGAAGTCCTTCCCCTTGACCGGGCCCATGGAGAGCTTCATCTCCCGTCGCTGGATGTCGCGAGCGCTCCAGTCGTTCATCACGCAGAACCCGGCGATGTGCTCCTCGGCCGTGTCCGGATCGAGATCCGCGCCGCTCCTCCCCACGACGGCGGCCACCTCCAACTCGTAGTCCAGGGCCGAGCTTCCCGGAGGGACCGCCACGTCCGCGAAAGGCCCCATGACCGCGGCCGGGTTGCTGAAGTAGAAGACGGGAAGCTCGTACCAGTCGGGATCCATGTCGAGCCCCCGCCGCTTGCGCGCCGTCCGGACATGTTGCTCGAAGGCATAGAAGTCGCGGACCGAGGGGGGGTGAGGGACCGGCGCCAACAGGCTGACGGAGTCGAGGGGGACGACTTCCGCCGGATCGGCGGAGGCGGCCTCACCGGCGGCATGGAGGCCTTCCCTGCCTTCCGGAAGCAGGTCGATCAGGCGCGTCCCGGACCGGAGGACGCGCACGTCCCCTCCGTCGACCACGCCCACCCGCTCCTGTCCGGCCGCGTCCCGAAAGCTGGCCCAGCGCATCCCACGGAGTCTATCGACCCCTCCCGACGACCCGGCTCCAAGGCATTCGAGGCCCGATCGGCCCGTCTACAGGTGGCCCTGGGGTCTTCCGATGCCTGACTCATGGGGCGGAAATGGCTGATCAGCGGCCGGATCGCCGTGGCCTCGGTGGCCACATCGATGCTGATCCTGGCCGGCAGCAGCCCGGTGTGGAGCGGGCAGCCCGCGGCCCCGCTTGTGCCGGCAGGTGTCTCTCGGGCCATGTCGGAGGCCGAGGTGGCGCTGATCGCGATATCCCTCCAGGCGGGACCGACGCCCGCGCTCCATCCCGCCCAGCGTCTGGCCCGAACACTTCCAAAGAAGCGCCCGCCGCGCTTCCTGCTCGTGGAGATCGAGTCGAACATGCCCGTCACGTCGCGCCCTGGTGCGGGTCGAACGATCGGCGTGATGCCTTCGTCATCGAAGTACTACCGCTTCCCCACCGCGGCCTGGGTCCTGGAACGTTCCCCCGACGGGAAGTATGGACGGGTGACGCTCCCATACAGCGGCAGCCTACGGACGGGATGGATCCCGCTCAAGGGACTCGAGCGGTCGCGCACGTCGGTCATGGTACGGGTCGACCTGTCGCGCCACCGCCTCACTCTGCTCAAGGGCGGCAAGGTCATCATGCGGACCCCGGCCGCCACGGGGGCGCCCTGGTCGCCCACCCCGACCGGCACGTTCTTCGTGACCGATCGCGTCGACCCTGGAAACCCGTACGGCTATCTCGGGGCGTTCGCCTTCGGCATCTCCGGCATCCAGACCCAGTTGCCGCCAGGGTGGAGCGGCGGTAACCAGCTCGCCATCCACGGGACCAACAACTCCAACTCCATCGGCAAGTCTGCCAGCGCGGGCTGCGTGCGGGTGTCCGCCCGGGCCCTGATGCAGCTGAAGCCGCTGCTTCGCCTGGGAACTCCGGTGATCATCCGGCCGTAGCGCGGGCTCGCGCGGGGAGCAGCGCGCCGACGTACACGCCCGCCACGACCAGGAGACCCCCGAGCACCACCCCGGCGCGGATCGGCTCGTCGTCGAGCCACGCGGAAAGCACCACCGTGACGACCGGAGTGAGCACGAACCCGTAGGCCGCACGCGACGCGGCCCAGTACCGGAGAACGACGAGGTAGAGCACGAAGACCAGGACGGAGCCGACGACCACCAGGTAGCCGATGGCGACCCACGTCGCGGTGCGCTGCGGGAGCTCGAGCCGCTCGCCCACGACCACGGACCCGGCGATGAGCACCGCCGCGCCCGTCGTCATGCCCACCGCGTTCATCGTCACCGGGTGAACGGGGGGGAACCGGCGCACGAGCACAGCCGCTTGCGCGAAGCACAAGACGCCCCCCAGCACGGCGAGCAGGGAGAGCAGCGGCACGGACTCCCCCAACGAAGCGCCGGAGATCACGCCGACCCCCGCGAGCGCGAGGAGGGTTCCGACTACCGCGGCGAGGCGGAGGCGCTCCTGACGCTGGGCCACAGCCAGCAGCAGCGCTGCAAGCGGCACCAATGCGAGCAGCGTCTGACCGAGTCCGGCATGCACCCGGACCAACGCGTAGTACGCGAGGGCGAACGAGGCGCCGAAGTTGAACAGGCCGTACAGGAGTGCACCGGCCAGCGCCCGGCCCCGCGGGAGGGCCAGCCTCGGCACCGCCATGACGGCCACGAGCAGGGCTGCGGCCAGAGAGAACCGGAGGCCCGCTCCCCACAGCGGATCGAGCTCACGGTTGCTGAACCGGACCCCCACAGCGTTGCCGCCGGCGAGTAGAGCGCTCGCGACGAAGGCGGCGAGGGCGACCCGCTCGCCGTCCCCGGTCCGCGACTGGAGGCCGCCGCTCATCCTGCGAAGCGCGCGGCGGCGACCCTAGGCCAGCAAGCCGTAGACGATATGGCCCGGCTTCTCCGGTCCGCCCACGTAGTCGATCCCTTCTCCCCAGATCATCACGGTGTTGCCACCCGGAGTGATGTCGATGCCGTGATAGTCGCCGTAGGGGAACCTGAACCCGTGGGACTCGGACTCCTCCCGGCTCGGGTCGAACGTGGAGACCCGGATGCTGGGGCCCGTCCATGATGTCCCGCCTGTCGTAGAGCTTCGATACCAGACGTTCCAACCGTTCTTGTGATCGAGCGGCGCGCCGTTCCGGTCGTCCATCCAGATCACGCCGATCTCGCCGGCGGCTCCCCCCTCGACCCGGGGAAAGAGCGCGTAGCAGGCGGAACCGGCGCACCCCGAAGACGTCTTGTCATCCGCCCGGCCCACGTAGGTCCAGTTGCTGGACCGCGCGCAGTTCCGATCGGCCGGGCAGCTGGACAGCTGGACGATCGGTGGGCTCTTCGGCTTCGAGTGCACCTGGCCGTCCTGCCAGACCATGTACAGGTTGCCGGCGGCATCGATGGCGATGTCGTTCTGAGGCCCGAAGTAGGCGAACCCGCAGGCTCCGGGGTACGGGCAATCCGGCCCGGCCGGCGCGGAGGCGATGTCGGCGAAGGTGGTCGTGGAGGTCCCGGCCAGCGTCCTGGAGACGCGATAGACGGCCGCCGTCTTGCCGCTGCATGACCCGTTGCAGTCGCCCCAGGCGAACCATGCATTGCCCGACGAGTCGATCACGCCTCCCTCGGGGAATGCCACGCTCCCCGCCTTCAGCACGTTGGTCTCCGCCCAGGTGAGCCCGCCGTCCGACGACCTCGACAGGTAGTGGTTCTTCCCGGAGGCATACGTCACATAGACGTTGCTCCCGCTGGCCGCGATCCAGGGATGATCGCAGACGGTGCACTCGGGACCGTTCACCTTGGTCCACGTGAACGACGCCCCGAAGTCCGTGGACCTGGCGACGATGACGTCGATGTCCCGGTTGTCGTGGCCGTACGCGATGAAGCTGACGTACACGACACCGCTCTCGTTGGTCGTGACCACGGTGTCCACGACGTTTGGGTAGGGGACGTCGACCACGATCTGAGGGGGACCAAAGGTCTCGCCGCCATCGCCGGAAACCTGAATATAGACATCGCGGGGATTCCCGGAGGCGGGATCGCAGGTGGGATCGCCGGGGAAGTGGGGCCACACCACGTAGACATGGCCGAACGCGTCGGCGGTTATCTCCGGCTCCCAGTCGTCCCCTCCGCAGAACCCGAGCCGTGTGGACTCCGCTACCGATGCCCTCACTCTGGTCGGGGACGGAGGCCGAAAGCCCGGCGACCGGGCCTCCGACTCCTTGATCTTCGGGGGCAGTTCAGGCCGAGAGGTCGTGGCGGGACTGGGACCGGCGGCGAACACGACCATCGTCGCCGCAAGGACCAGCGCGGAGGAAGCTCGAGACTTCCCTACCCACCGAATCAAGTGGCGCTGATGCATTGGGAGGCCCTCCTTGGATTGGATGGTGCCGCCGACCCTATCCGTCCGAGCGCCGAGGGTGCAAGACCCGATGGACCACTCGTGGGCTCCGGGAATGGACGGTTCGGCGTGCCAAGCGGGCGCATCCCGGGACGCCATGGATAATTCGGGCCGTGCCTCCGCGTAGCGTCCACCGGACCATCGCCATCTTCGGCGTCCTCCGCGACAGGGAGCTCCGAGCCCTGTGGTTCGCCGACTGGATCTCTGACGTGGGGAACTTCGTGACCTTCATCGCCCTCGCCGTGTACGTCAACAGGCTCACCGGCAGCGCCGCCGCCGTCGGATTCGCTCTGGCTCTGCGGTCCGTTCCCTGGTTCACCATCGGGCCGTTCGCTGGGGTGCTGGCCGATCGGTTGGACCGCCGGTCGCTGATGATCGCGACCAATCTGATCCGAGCCGTGCTGGTCGGCTCACTGCCGTTCACCACCGCGGCCTGGCAAGCCTATCTCCTGTCGTTGCTCTCCTCGATGCTGGGGCCGTTGTTCCGCCCGGCTCGCTCCGCCCTGATGGCCCAGCTCGCCCCCGGTGACAGGCTCGTTCCGGCGCTGGCCGTCGCGGAGACCACCCACAACGTCCTTCACACCATCGGCCCGGCCATCGGCGGCCTCACCGTGCTGCTGGTCGGCGCCCGCAACGCCTTCTTCTTGGACGCTGCGTCCTTCGTGATGGCGGCGGCGTTCGTCCTGACGATCGCTCCCAGGCGAAGGCGCGAGGTGGAGCGGCGGCCGGCCCTCGATGAGCTTCGGGAGGGTGTGCGGGGCGTCTTCGCCACGCCCGTGGTTCGGACCTATGCCCTGCTCACCTCCTCGATCTATCTGGGGTACGCGGGAGTGGTCGCGCTCCTCGTGGTGTACCTCCGAGACGTCCTGGGCAGATCGCAAGGGGCGTATGGGCTCGTCCTGTCCGTGGCGGGCCTGGGCACGGTCATGGCGAGCCTGGCCATGGCGGCAAGGGACGACCGCCATCCACGGACACCGTGGGCGTTCCTGTCGGCTTGGGGCCTCGGCGCCTTCGCCTTGGCCCTGCTCGAACCTTCCTTCCTCTGGCTGGTGCCGGTGGCATTCGCCGCCGGGATCGCCGATGCCGGCGTGGGTATCCCCCTGAGCGCGGGTCTCGCCGAGAACCTCCCCGACGAGCTGCGAGGGCGAGCCTACAGCGCGGTCCAGGCCTTGAGTGAGATGGCAGCTGCCATCGGGAGCGTGTCCTTCGCCTGGCTAGGCGAGCCGGAGCGGCTGGGGGCCGCGGGAGGCCTGGCGCTCGCGGGGGGCTCGGGAGCTGTCCTCGGCCTCGCCATCCTCTTCGGGGGAGGTGCGCGCGCCATAGCCCGCAGCGAGCGGGCCCGGCTGACGAAGGCGTTGGATCGCCGGTAGCCCGGAGCGTTCGAGCCGACGTCTGACCCACCCGCGAGAAGCCCAAGTTGACCAGGCACCGCGGCTCTGGTTAGATATTGGCTCTGATTCTCATTCTGGAAACTGTGGTGGCTTTCTTGGGCGACCCGAGGTGGCGGGCGAGCATCGCGGCGCTGGCGGCGGTGGCTCTCATCGGGTCCGCATGCGGCGCCGGAGACAATCGAGGGGCGAACGCCGAAGCGCCGGGCGAGTCGCGCGCTCGAGTGTCCGTGGTGGCGAGCGTGTACCCGCTCGTGGAGGCGGCCAGGCGGATCGGAGGAGAAGGCGTCGACGTGGTGAGCTTGACGCCAGCCGGCTCGGAGCCCCACGATCTCGAGCTGACCCCCCGCGACGTGGACGCCCTCGAGGACGCCGACGTGGTCCTGTACCTGGGGGAGGGGTTCCAGCCCGCCGTGCAGGCGCTGGCCGAGAGGCGGGACGGCACGACGATCGACCTGCTGGAGGGCAAGCCCCTCCGGGCGGGGGCTGGTGACGCCGACGAGCACCAGGACGAATCCGATCACTCCGCCGAAGACGGCCTGGACCCCCATGTCTGGCTCGACCCGATCCTGATGATCCAGATGGTCGGCCAGATCGCCGACGCGCTCTCGGAGGTGGATCCATCGGGAGCGAATTCGTACGAGCGCAATGCCACTCGGTTCGTGGAGGAGCTGGAGGAACTGCACGCCGATCTCGAGTCCGGGCTGGCCGATTGCCGAAGCCGGACCATCGTGACGACTCACGCCGCATTCGGGTACCTGGCCGCACGGTACGGCCTGGAGCAGGAGTCGATATCGGGGCTGTCCCCGGAGGCCGAGCCCGATCCGGAACGCCTCGATGAGCTGGCCGAGCTGGTGGAGCGCGAGGGCGTCACCACGATCTTCACCGAGACGCTCGTGACGCCGGAGGTGGCCGAGACGCTCGCCCGCGAGGCCGGCGTACGCACGGCCATGCTGAACCCGCTGGAGGGGCTCTCGGCCGAGGAGCTCGCGGCCGGCGGCGACTACCCTTCGGTCATGAGAGAGAACCTGGCGGCCCTGAGGGAGGCCCTCGGCTGTGAGTAGGGACGCCACGACTGGAAGTGAAGCGCTCGCCAACGGCCGGCCGGCCCCCGTGCTGGAGGCCCGGTCCGTCTCCTTCGCCTACGGCCGGGACCTGGTCCTCGACCACGTCGACCTGCAAGTCATGCCGGGAGAGTTCCTCGCTCTGGTCGGCCCGAACGGTTCGGGGAAGAGCACGCTGCTGAAGGTCCTGATGGGATTGCTGAACCCCCTGACGGGATCCGTCCGGCTGTTCGGCGTCGATCCCGGGACCTTGCGCGAACGGAACAGGCTCGGGTACGTCCCCCAGCGTCCAGCCCTCGCCGGGGACCTCCCTGCCACCGTGGAGGAGGTCGTCATCATGGGGCGCCTGGCCAGCGGCCCATGGTACGGGAGGCTCCGGGCGCTCGACCGCCGGGTGACAGACGAGGCCCTGAGCGCCGTCGGTCTCCTCCAGCTCAGGAAGCGGCGGGTAGGCGAGCTCTCCGTGGGGCAGCAGCAGCGCGTCTTCATCGCCAGGGCCCTGGCCAGCCGGCCCGAGCTCCTCGTGCTCGACGAGCCGATCGCCGGAGTGGACGCGGAGTCTCAGCGGCGATTCCGTGACTCGCTCACCCACATGGTGCGCGAGCAGCACGCCTCGGTCCTGCTCGTCTCGCATGAGCTGGGCCTGGTCGCCGACGAGCTCGATCGGATCGTCGTGCTGAAGAGGCGCGTGATCTTCGACGGGCCCCCGGAGGAGCTCGCGGCGAGCGGCGTCAGCCTGGGGGTGCACAGTGAGGACCTTCCCCTGTGGCTGGAGGGGCTCCGCTGATCCACTCGCTGCTGCCGTGGCCGTTCGACCGCCAGTACATGCAACTGGCCCTGGCGGGAGGCCTGGTCGTCGGAGCGTGCGCCCCGCTGATCGGTGCCTTCCTGGTACAGAAGCGAATGTCGCTCATCGGAGATGGGATCGGCCACGTCGCCTTCGCCGGCGTAGCCATGGGACTGCTGCTGGGGCTCTGGCCGACCTGGGCGGCGCTCGTCGTCTCCGTCCTTGGAGCCCTGGCCGTCGACCGGCTACGGGCCCGGGGCGGTTCCTCGGGAGATCTGGTCCTGGCCCTGTTCTTCTACGCAGGTATCGCCGCCGGAGTCGTGCTATTGGGCCTGGGCGGGTCGTTGAACGCGAACCTGTTCTCGTACATGTTCGGCTCGATCCTCACCGTGACCGGAGGCGACGTCGTGCTAATCGGGGCGATCGGGGCGGCCATCGTGCTGTCGGTGATCGTGGCGGGGAGACCCCTGCTCGCGGTCGTGGCCGATGAAGAGTGGGCACGCGTAGCCGGGGTACCCGTGGATGGGCTCAACGCGGGCCTCTCCGTGCTCACCGCCGTCACGGTGGTGGCCGGCATGCGCGTGGTCGGCATCCTGCTGGTGGCCGCTCTGATGGTGCTGCCGGTGGGGGCCGGCCAACTCCTGGCGAGATCGTTCCGGGGGACCCTCGGGTGGTCCGCGGGGATCGGCATGGGTTCGGTCATAGCCGGACTGGTCTTCGCTCGTCTGTGGGGCTTGGCGCCGGGTGGCACCATCGTCCTGGTGGCCGCGCTCTCCTTCGCTCTGGTCTCCCTCGCGGCCGCGCGGTCGCGTTCCGACAGGTGGCCGCGCCTCCGCGGGGACCAGGGGCCGGTGGGTCCGCGCCCGTTGGGGCTGGGCCGGGCCGAGCCGCCCGGCCCATAGGTGATTCTCAGTGAGTCTCAGCCCCACTGGTAGGCTGGGCCGTATGCCGCGCGATCTGCACCTGACGGCCGCCGGCCGGTTGCGGGGCGTTGGCCAGCGGTACACACCGAACCGTCGAACGATCGTCCAGGCGCTGGCGGCTGCATCGCGGCCGCTTCCGGTAAGCGAGATCCTGGCCAGGCGGAGAGGGCTTCCACAGAGTTCCGTGTATCGGAACCTGCTCGTCTTGGAGCAGGCCGGGGTCGTGCGCCGGATCCAGAGCAGCGACGAGTTCAGCCGTTTCGAGCTGGCCGAGGACCTGATCGGCCATCACCACCATCTGGTCTGTTCCTCCTGTGGATCGATCGAGGACTTCGACGCCCCCTCCCATCTCGAAAGAGCGGTAGCCAGGACCGTGGACCTGATCGCCGAATCCAGCCGCTTTGGGGTGGAGGCCCACCACCTGCAGCTCACCGGCCTCTGCTCGGCCTGCTCCTGAACGATCCGAAGCCGCTCACCGGGCGGAAGGCCCCACCCGGCCCCTTGCCCAAAGGAGAGCCGGAGCGTTATGTTCTGTCACAAGCGCCCAACCACAGTTCAACGCCGTTCGGGGAAAGGGGGCAACGGTGAGAACTCACGTGAGGCTCGGGGCGGTTCTGGCTGTCCTTGTGCTCCTCGCTGCGGCTTGCGGCCGCGGCGACGGGGACGGGGACGATGGAGGGCAGGCCGTCAGCCCGGAGGAGATCTCCGGAACGGTGGTGTTGACGGGATGGGCTTCCTCGCCCACCGAGACGCTGCTGCTGAACCAGGTCGTCGCGGCCTTCGAGCAGAAGTATCCGAACATCAACGTGGCGTACGCCCCGATATCGGGCGATTACCCTGCCGCGATGCTGGCCAAGTTCTCGGCTCGAACGCCGCCCGACGTGTTCTACGTGGACTCGAACGTGATCCCCGACTGGATCGACCAGCAGGTGCTCCAGCCGCTCGACGCGTACATCGAGTCGAACGACTTCGATACGGGGCCGTTCTTCGACCCGCTCCTGGAGGCGTTCACCGGCCCGGACGGGAGCATCTACGGCCTTCCGAAGGACTGGTCGCCGCTGGGCATGTTCACCAACGACGCCCTGCTGGCCGAGGCGGGCGTGCAGCCTCCGACCAACTGGGATGAGCTACGGGCCGCGGCCGAGGCGCTCGAAGTCCCGGGTGGCAGGCCGATCTGCCTGTCGCCGAGCTGGGATCGCATGCTCGCGTTCGTTTATCAGAACGGGGGTTCTTTCCTGAACGCCGACGGGACGGCATCGGCGATCAACTCTCCCGAGGCCAAAGAAGCCGCGGAGTTCTACGTGGGCCTCATCAACGACGGTCTCGCGGACATCCCCGCCAATCTGGGATCGGGCTGGTGTGGTGAGGCGATGGGCAAGCAGACGGCCGCCATCGCCTTCGAGGGCAACTGGTTGGTGCCGTTCATGGAGGGTACCTTCGGCGACGTCGACTACACCATCAGCCCCATGATCAGCAACACGCAGGAGGGGAACCTCGCCTTCACGGTGTCCTACTCGATGGCTGCCGATTCGAAGAACAAGGATGCCGCCTGGGTGCTCCTGTCGTACCTGACGGGACCCGAAGGCATGGAAACCTGGACATCGAAGGGCCTCGCCCTGCCCTCGCGCGAGGACGTCCCGCCGGCCGAGGGTCGCGACCCCTTCATCCAGTCCGCCGACGCCTCCCGCGCCTGGCAGTTCGCGCCTCAGTTCACGACCGTGATCGATACCGCCAACAACGAATTGACCGCCGTCATCGAGGGCAACCAGACGGTTGACGGCATGCTCCAGAAGGTCGATCAGGCCGCCAACGAAGCATTGCAGGGCTAAGAGCGGCACGGCCCCTCCCCGCGTCCTCGCCGGGCCGCGGGGAGGGGATCCGCCCGGCGGTGAGAGGACCGGATGGCGACGCGAACGAACGGTGAGCTGAGGACCGCCGGAAGCGAGAAGCGCCGCGAGGCCCTGGTCGGCTATGCATTCGTCATCGTGCCGATGGCGATCTTCCTCACCTTCTTCATCTTTCCCATGGTCTATGCCCTCTACATCAGCTACTTCGATTGGGGCATCCGCGGTCCCATCGAAACCGTGGGATTGGAGAACTACCGGGACCTCATCGCCGACGAGATCTTCTGGAAGGCCATCCGGAACACGCTCTTCTATACGGCCGGAGTCGTCCCGGCTCAGATGGCACTCGGCCTGTTCATGGCGGTGATCGTCAACCAGAGGATCCGGGCCAGGACCTTCTTCCGTGCCGCCTTCTATTTCCCGTCGATCGCCTCGTCGGCCGCCATCACGGCCATCGCCATCTACATCCTGGCCTCGGACGGGCTGCTGAACACGATCCTCGGATGGGTCGGCATCGAGAGCACCAAGGCCTGGTTCGGGACCTCATCGACGGCGTTGCCCTCGATCATGGGCCTGAACGCCTGGACCACCTCGGGCACCATGATGCTGTTCTATCTGGCCGCGCTTCAGGCCATTCCCACGGACGTCTACGAGGCGGCGGCGATCGACGGCGCCAGCCGGTGGAGGACGTTCTGGAGGATCACGTTTCCGCTCCTCAAGCCGGGCCACTACTTCGTCGCCGTGGTCTCGGTGATCGGCGCCCTGAAGGTGTTCGATCAGGCATTCATCGTCTCCTCGGGGAGCGGAGGGCCGAACTATTCGACCCTCACGGCCGTCCTCTACCTCTACCGGAAGGCGATCAGGGACGTCGACTTCGGATACGCGGCGGCCATGGGCGTCGCCCTGTTCGTGCTGATCTTCTCCATCACCCTGATCCAGAGGCGGCTGTTCGGCAAGGCGGAGGTGGCCTGATGGCCGACGATCCGCCGGTCCGAGCGCTCTCGCCGCTGACCCAGGCAGAGCCGGAGGCAGCGGCCAAGGTCGTCGAGGCCGAGCCGACGGGCCCACCGCCGGGGATCCCCGGACGCGAGCGTTCAGAGCGCATCCGCCGGGTGCTCGTCTACGTCGCGCTCACCGCCATGGCCCTGCTGTTCTTCGTGCCGTTCCTGTGGAGCGTCTCGACCTCGCTCAAGGACCTTCCGGAGACCGTGGGCTTCAGCCTGTTTCCGGAGGAGCCCGACCTGGAGGCATATCGGGAAGCCCTGACGACCTTCAACTTCGGCCGCTATGCGCTGAACAGCCTCTTCCTCGCCGCGGTGATCACAGGCTTCAACCTTTTCCTCTGTTCGCTTGGCGGGTACGCCTTCGCCCGCCTCCGCTTCCCGGGCAGAGAGGCTCTCTTCCTGGTGGTGCTGGGGACGCTGATGATCCCGGACCAGCTTCGGCTGGTTCCTGTGTTCCAGATGCTCACGGGGGCCCGGCTTGTTGGCACGTTCCAGGGATTCATCCTGATCTACGTGGTCCAGGCCACCAGCCTGTTCCTGATGCGCCAGTACTTCCTGACGATCCCCCGCGACCTGGAAGAGGCCGCCAAGCTGGACGGAGCCGGGTACTTCAAGACGTACTGGAGGGTCATGCTGCCCCTGGCCGGACCGGCACTTGCAGCGGTAGCCATCATCGTGTTCCAGGGGGCCTGGAACGAGTTCTTCTGGGCGGTGATCATCCTGGGGTTCGGCGACCCGTCGCTGTACACGCTTCCCCTCGGGATCACGCAGTTCGTCTTCCAGTACCAGACCCTGTGGCCGGAGCTGATGGCGGCCAGCGTCATCGCCATCCTGCCGATCGCCCTGCTGTACGTATTCTTCCAGAGATACTTCGTGGCCGGGATCGCCGCGTCAGGGATCAAGGGATGAGCGTGGGGCGCGCCCTGAGAGCCGCCCTCGTGGACGGCTACCAGCACTCTCTGAAGCTCCTGGTCCTGAACGTCGGTCTGTCGGTCGCCGTCGTGGCCATCCTGCTGGCGGCGAGCTATGTCCAGGCGGCACTCCTGCTCATCGTCCTGGTTGGACCTCTGGCCGCCGCGCTCATGCACTGCACCCTCACGCTGGTCCGGACCGAGGACCTACACCTGAGCGAGGCGTTGACGGGCCTCCGCCTGCACTGGCGCCGGGGCCTCCAGCTCGCTCTCCTTGCCATCGCCGGGATCTGGCTGGGGATCTTTGCCGTCAGGTTCTACGCGAGGGCCGGCACGTTCGCTTGGCCGCTCGCCATCCTGGCCGGGTATCTGCTCGTGCTGTTCGGTGTGTTGCAGCTCGTGCTCTGGCCACTCGCCGTCGACCAGCGGGAGCGGAGCCTTCGGGCGATCCTTGGGGAGGCCGCCATGATCCTCATACGGCGGCCGGGCGCGCATCTCGGCCTCGGCCTCGCCCTCTTGCTCGTCAACGCGATCCTGGCGATCGCCATCCTCCCGCCCTTGACGTTGACCGTGGCCTATTCCTTCCTCGCGGCGGCGCATTTCGCCCGGCCGCGACAGGTGATCCAGGAGGTCGAAACCGCATGGCGAAGGTAGCGCTCGAGCACGTCAGCAAGTTGTTCGACGGAACTGCGGCCGTGAAGGACCTCAACCTTGATATCCAGGATGGCGAGTTCCTGGTGCTGGTGGGTCCCTCCGGGTGTGGGAAGAGCACGGCGCTCAGGATGGTCGCGGGGCTCGAGCAGATCTCCGAGGGCCGCGTGATCATCGGGGACCGGGTGGTCAACAACCTGGCGCCGGCGGCTCGCAACGTGGCGATGGTGTTCCAGTCGTACGCGCTGTACCCGCACATGACGGTGTACAGGAACCTGGCCTTCGGCCTGCAGAACCAGAAGATGCCGAAGGAGGAGATCGACAAGCGGGTCAAGAAGGCCCTTCAGATCCTCGATCTCGACAGCCTGGTCGATCGAAGGCCGAAGCAGCTCTCCGGGGGACAGCGCCAGCGAGTGGCCCTGGGCCGCGCCATCGTCCGGGAGCCGGAGGTCTTCCTCATGGACGAGCCCCTTTCGAACCTGGACGCGAAGCTCCGGGTGGCCACGCGGGCCGAGATCCTGAAGCTCCACCGGCGACTGGGCACCACGACCATCTACGTGACACACGACCAGGTCGAGGCCATGACGATGGGCGACCGGATCGCGGTGATGCGGGCGGGGATCCTCCAGCAGGCAGGGACGCCCGAGGAGCTCTACACGAAGCCGGACAACGTCTTCGTGGCCGGGTTCATCGGCTCGCCCGCCATGAACCTGATCTCGGTCCAGCCGGGAATCACCGACGGCCGGTCGGAGCTCCGCCAGAACGAGTTCGTGATCGAGGTGCCGGAGCGGCTGTTGAGCGACCTAGGGACGGGCGGCAGGAATGAGGTCATCGCGGGCCTCCGTCCCGAGCACTTCGACGTGGTCGAACGTGAGTCCAGGCCGGACGAAGCTCGCGTCCGGGCTGTGGTCGACGTGGTGGAGTATCTCGGGGACGAGCAATTGGTCCACCTGCACTCGGGCGACGTGGAACTCGTGGCCAAACTTCCGGTCCAGCGACGCCTTAGTCCCGAGCAACACGTGGTCCTGACCCTGCCCCTAGGCAACCTCCACCTGTTCGATCCGGGGAGCGAAGAGGCCATCCCGGTACCGGCATCGGCATAGAGGCGCCGGGTCGAGCACCTCATGGTGCTTCTTGCCGCCGGCCTCAAAGCTGGACGCGCCTCCCCATTCCCGTCTCCATCGCTCGGCGATAGATGTGGTGGATCGAGGTGAGATCCTCGACGGCCAGCCCCAAGGACTCGAACAGCGTGATGTCGTCGCGTCCGGTCCGCCCCTGGACGTCGCCCGTGAGGACCTCCCCCAGCTCGCCCAGGATGTGACGCTCGTCCACCGCCCCCTCCTCCCTGGCGATCAGGAAGTCGCCGGCCTCGTTCAGCGCTGACTCTCGGCGGTCCACGAACAGCCGCGAGCGGGCCACGGCCTCGGCGTCGAGTTCCCGGGCGGTGGGGAAGGCCGCACCCACCGCGTTGATGTGTGCGCCCGGCGAGATCCACCGGCCCAGGAGGATGGGCTCCGTGGCGGACGTCGTGGTGCAGATCAGGTCGGCGCCGGCCACCGACTGTTCGGCCGAGGGGATGGGCTCGACGGCGATCCCGTGGCGGTTCGCCGCCTGCTGCACGAATCTATCTGCGTTCCGGGGGCTCCGGCTCCACACGCGGACCCGGCCGATGGGCCGCGCCGCCAGCATGGCCTCGAGGTGGGTCCGGGCCTGGGTCCCCGAGCCGAGGATCGCCAGGTCTCCGGCATCCTCTCGCGCCAGCGCCCTCGTGGCGACCCCGCTGACGGCGGCGGTGCGGATCGCGGTGATCTCCGTGGCGTCGGCGATGGCCAGCAACCGTCCCTGACGGGCGTCGAACAGCATCACCGCTCCCTGGTGCGAGTCGTACTCGGTCCCCCAATTGCCCGGGAACACGCTGATGACCTTGATCCCCATGGCATCGACGCCTCCCAAGTAGGAGGGCATCGCGGCGAGCGCCCCGATCCCTTCCGGAAGCCACATCACCGAGCGCAGCGGCATGAGCGCCTCGCCCCGAGCCAGCGCCGAGAGGGCATCCGCCATGGCGTCCATGCACTCCTCCATTGGGAGGAGCTGAGGGACCTCCTCGTGGTTGAGGATGAGGACTTCCACCCGGAGAGAACTTACGGCCCGAGCAGCGAACCCTGACCCTTCGCGGTCCTCCTGCGACCTCGGGAGGGCGTGGGCTCGGCGGGGTGCTCGACCAGGGCGATCACCCGGGTAGCCATGAAACGGCCCGTCCGGACGGGCTGTCCGGTCCGGGTGACTTCGGAGACTTCCACGATCCCTCTGGAGGTGGAGACCTCCACACGGCGGCCCGCCTTGGTCGCTTCGATCTCGTAGGTCCGGACGCCCGCCCCCGCGTCGACCACCACCTCGACCCGGTCGCCGCGCATGGCTGGATGGTACTGCGAACCGGACGAGGGCCGGGCCACAGGAAAAATCAGGGCGAGAGGCGCTCGATCCTCCAGCCTCCCTCGGGTTGCCGAACGTAACGCAGGCGATCGTGCAGGCGATTGGCCCGGCCCTGCCAGAACTCGATGCTCTCCGGAGTCACTCGCATGCCGCCCCAGAAGGGAGGCAGGGGAACTTCCTTTCCCTGGTACTCCGCGTCGAGCCGGGCGAACGTCGCCTCCAGGCCTTGCCGGCCGGCGACGACCTCGCTCTGCCGAGAGGCCCACGCCGCCAGCCGGGCCTCCCGAGGCCGGGTGGCGAAGTACGCTTCGGAATCCTCCCGGGAGACACCCTCCACCGTCCCGGCGATGCGGACCTGCCGGTGCAGCTCGGGCCAGTAGAAGACCAGCGCCACACGAGGATTCGACTGAAGCTCCCGGCCCTTCTGGCTCTCGGTGTTCGTGTAGAAGACGAATCCGTCGGGGCCGAAGTCCTTCAGGAGGACCATCCGGGCCGAGGGCACGCCCTCGGTCGTGGCGGTGGCCAGCGTCATGGCATCCGGCCGGGGGAGCCCGGCGGCCCAGGCCTCCCTGTACCATGAACCGAACTGGACGATCGGGTCCGGATCGAGGTCTCCCTCGCCGAGTGGGCGGTCGACATCGTCCTCCATGGCGGACTCCGGTTCGATGGACGAGGCCAGCCACAGGCTACCGGTCGGAAGCGAGTCGAGCACTCGATCGTTGGAGGAGCGGGTCCATGAACGTGGTCGTGCTGGTGAAATACGTTCCCAACCCCACGGGGACGCCCACGATGGGGGACGACTTCTGCTTGAAGCGCGAGGGAGAGGAGGGGGCCCTCGACCCCGGAGACGAGCCCGGCGTGGAGGCCGCCCTCCAGCTCACCGAACAGGCCGGTGGCGAAGTCACCGTGGTGTCGATGGGTCCGGAGTCGGCCGTCGCCGCGGTGCGGAGGGCCCTGTCCATGGGGGCCCACAAGGCCGTCATGGTCACCGACGACGTCCTGAAGGGCTCCGACGTGCTGATCACGGCGAGGGTGCTGGCCGCGGCCATCAAGCGCCTGGAGTTCGACCTGGTGATCGCGGGGGTTGAGTCGACCGACGGCTACACGGGGACGCTCCCCATGGCCGTGGCCGAGCTCCTGGGCGTACCCGGCGCGACCTTCGCCCGGCGCCTGGAGCTCGAGGACGGGACCATCGTGATCGAACGGCAGACCGAGACCGGCTACGACACGGTGCAGTGTCCGCTCCCCGCCCTGGTGACGGTGACCGCGGGAGTGAACGAGCCTCGCTACCCCACCCTGAAGGGGATCATGCAGGCCAAGCAGAAGCCGATGGAGAAGCTCGCCGTGGCCGACCTGGGCCTGTCTGCCGACGACGTGAAGCCCACCCAGGAGGTGATCGGCGTCGAGGACGTCCCCGAGCGGGAGGCCGGCGACGTCGTGGACGAGGCCGGCGAGGCCCCGGGACGGATCGTGGAGTTCCTGGCGAAGGCGAAGGT
>JBOGVA010000080.1:0-66432 GCA_050692195.1 Actinomycetota bacterium
GGCGGAGTCCATGGCCAAGATCGGGACGGAGATCGAAGGGGGTGAGCTCACGAAGGAGCTGGTCGCAGCGATCGCCTAGGAGGAGAGGATGGCGGTGTCAAAGTCCACCAACTTGCGGGACTCGGCCTTCCTGGGACACGTGCGCGAGGACCGGCTGTACGCCCTGTGGCACCTGCTGGGGACCACGGGGCTACGGCGGGGGGAGGCCTTAGGGCTGCGGTGGACTGACCTCGACCTCGACGGCGAGAAGCTGGCCGTTCGGCAAACGCTGGTGACGGTGGGCTACGCCGTGGAGTTCTCGGAGCCCAAGACCGACAAGGGGCGACGGTCGGTAGATCTCGACGCGGGAACCGTGGGGGTACTGCGCGACCATCGCCGCCGACACCTGGAGGAACGACTGGCGCTCGGCCAGGGCTACCAGGATTCCGGCGTGGTTTTCACTCAGCCGGACGGCAAGCTGATCCACCCCGACGAACTGAGCAAGGCGTTCAAGCGGCACGTCAAGGCGGCGGGGCTACCGGCCCTGTCCGTCCACGGGCTGCGCCACACCTGGGCCTCGCTCGCCCTCCGGGCGAACGTCCACCCGAAGATCGTCTCGGAGCGGTTGGGCGATGCGAACATCGGCGTGACCCTCGACACCTACTCGCACCTGATCCCCACCCTGGGCCGGGAGGCAGCGGCGACCGTGGCGACTGTGATCCAGGGCGGCTAGCGTTCCCCCGAACCCCTCGGTTGCCTTCCCCGCCGGGGGGTTCTCCTTTGGCCGTTTGGTTTGACGGCTGGTTTGACAGCCGGACAATCCCGGCCCCATGCGGCGGGCGAGAGAAACACCCCTGGCCCGGTGACCAGGGGGTTTGCCGGTGGGCCGCGCAGGACTCGAACCTGCAACCTTGGGATTAAGAGTCCCCTGCTCTGGCCAATTGAGCTAGCGGCCCCGCCAACTTCGAGTCAGATTCTACCGTCCATATCCGACCGGAGAGGGTGAGCGAGGGGACTCGAACCCCCAACCTTCGGGACCACAACCCGACGCTCTAACCAGTTGAGCTACGCCCACCACGTGCCTCGATTGTAGCAGCGGCCTTCCCGGCCCCCCTCACAGCAGTCCGGCCGCGCCGGCGGCCACTCCGAGCAGGGCTCCGCCCAGCACCACCCACACCACGGGCACCCTGGCCAGCACCGCCGCCAGCCCGAGGGAGAAGATCGCCACCCGGACCCCACCGGCCAGCGCGGTCCGCCCCAGGAGCGCGGATTCGGCCAGCACGGCGCCCAGCGACGCCGCGGTGATCCCTTCGACGAACGCCGCCACGCTCGGGTTCTCCCGGAAGCGGCGCATGAAGGGGCCGGTTCCCACCAGCACGGCCACGAACGAAGGCAAGTAGATCGCTCCCGTGGCCACCAGGGCGCCGACGGTTCCGTGGACCGCGTAGCCGACGAACACCGATGTGAGGGTGATCGGTCCCGGGGTGGCCTGGCCCAGCGCGATCCCGTCGAGGAACTGCTGCTCCGTCAGCCAGCCGCGAGCCACCACCTCCGGGCCGAGCAGGGCCACGAGCACCAGGCCCCCTCCGAACAGCAGCAGTCCGGTGCGAAGGAACACCCACGCCACCGCGAGCAAGCCGCCGCCCGGGACCGCCGATCCGGCGAGGAGCCCGACCGGCAGCCACAGAACCGACCTCAGCGTTCCGTCCGCTCGAGATGCCGCCAGGCTGACCAGGCCTGCCCCGATCACGATCAGCGGGAGAGCGCGCGGGAACACCAGCGTCAGGCCCACCCCGGCCAGCGCGAGGATCGGCTTCCTCCAACCGCCGATGACTCCCGACCGGAGACGCCACAGCGTCGCCAGCACAACCGCCAGAGCCACCGGCTGGATGCCCGCGAGGAGCTCCTGGCGCACCGCGAAGTCTCCGAGTGAGAAGTACGCCCACGACAGCGCCAGCATCATGAGGAGCGCGGGGAACATGAACGAAAGCCCGGCGGTGAGTCCGCCCAGGAGCCCGGCCCGGAGGTACCCGAGATGGATCGCCACCTCGCTCGAGTTGGGCCCCGGGATGAGGTTCGTGACGCCGACCACGTCGAGGAAGTACCGTTCCTCGACCCACCCTCGCCGGCGAACCAGATCGTCGTGCATCGCCGCGATGTGCGCGTTCGGCCCGCCGAACCCAACCACGCCGAGCTTCAAGAAATAGCGGCCGATCTCGCTCACGCCGCCCCGACGAACGGCCATCCGGCGAAGCGTACATGGGCGGGGCCGGGAGCTCACCGCGTCGTGCTATCGTCCAGGCCCAAGATTGTGAGGCGGTATGGCGAAGCGGAAGCGGCGTGTTCACGAGGAGGACGTCCGGCCCGAGACGCGGCCCCGCTCCCTCCGGGAGCGTGAGCCCGCCCCGGGCGGCCCCTCAGCGGAGGTCCTGCGGCTGCAGAGGCTGGCGGGCAACAGCGCGGTGAACGTCCTCATGCGTTCACCAACGGTCCAGCGGGACACCGGCACCGCCCCCGCCCCCGCGGACGACCGACCGAAGGAGTCGGGAATAACGATCGTCGTCGAGGACGAGATGATCGGCTCGTTCGTGGCGGTGAGCGTCCAGCTGGTCAACGCCCCGAGAGGCGGGGCCACCGCCGGGAAGCGGCTCCCGAACGAAGTCCTCGTCACCAAGAGGAGCGATGAGCTCTCCCCGCTACTGATGCAGGCAGCAGCGACCGGCAAGGTCTTCCCAAGCCTGACGGTGGCCATGCCCGGCTTCCCGCTGGTGATGAAGGACGTCATGATCTCGTCCTTCCAGATGGGCGGCGGGGTGGAATCGTTCGACACCATGGTCTTCTCGGCCAAGGAGCCGGAAGAGAAGGACTAGCTTCCCTAGGGCAGCTCTTCCTCCAGGGAGATCTGGACCCGGGGACCCTCCGCCGCGTAGGCCTGCAAGAATCCCTCCGCAGGAACAGCGTTCTCGGGTGGATGCACGCCCGGCTCGACCCTGCCCTCCGCGAGCCACGGCGCAGCGATGGCGATGGGCAGCGCCGTGCCGAACGCGCCCGCGGTGATCCCCTCCGGAGGCGGTTCGACCACCACCGTGCCGACGACGCGCGCCCGGCGTCCTCCGCGCATGCCCGTCACCCGGACGACCGTGGATTCGATGTCTCTCGGCGGCCCCTCCGAAGCCCCGAGGCGGTCCAGAACGCCGATCAGGATCTCGCGAGGCGTGACCGGCCCCTTGTCGGTCGGTATCGGTTCTTCCGAGGAGAGCCCGATGTCCGCCAGGAGCCGGAACCCTCGCTCCACATCGGGAGGAAGGGCCAGTCGCCAACGCACGTTGCGCACGCCCTGGATGGTGCTGGGAAGCGTGGCGAGCTCGGAGTGCAGCGTGTACACGGCTTCCATCTCTCCGATCGGCTCGGGGAACTCGAATCGCATCCCTCCAGAGGCCGCCGGCACCTCTTTCAGCTGACCCTCCTCGTACACCACGGCCGGCATGGTGAACTCGTCGAGGATGGTCTCCGCTGAGTAGGGGACGCCGAAGCCGCCGCCCGGTTCGATCGAGCCGTTGTACAGGTCCACCGTATCCACCTCGTCCAGGCGGTCCGCCCCGAGCCGGGCGAGGACGTTGGTGATCCCCGGCGCCATCCCGATCCCCAACACGGCGGGCACGCCGGCCTCGCGGAACCGCCGGTCGAGCTCGAGCTGGCGGATGGTCACGTGATACAGCCCGCCCAGGTCGGCGTACGGACAGCCGGCCTCCAGGGCAGCCTCCATGACCTCGAGGTTCAACCGGTAGGGGAGGCAGGCCGCCACCGCCTCGGTGTCCTTGAGGGCTGCCGCCAGACCACCGCTCTCCACGTCTACCTGGCGAGCCTCGCCCCGGCCGATCTCGGCCACGACCCGTTCGGCCCGAGAGGGATCGGTGTCAAGGACCACTGGCTCGACGTCGGCCCGGCGGGCCGCCAGACGCGCGGCCGCGCTCCCCATGGCACCGGCGCCCAGGAAGGCGATGCGCACGGCGGCGAGCATACACGGTAGCCTTCCGCCCGGACGGTGGGAGGAGGCCAATGCCCAAGCTGATGTTCATCGGCGGTTCCTGGACCGAGGGCCGGGGCACCGAGACCCTCGAGGTCACCAGCCCAGCCACCGGGGAGTCCCTCGGCGCCGTCCCCGTATCAACTCCCGAGGACGTCGATCAGGCCGTCGGTCACGCGCGCGAGGGGCTCGAGGCCATGGACGCCATGACCGTGTTCGAGCGGGCCGAGCTGCTGCACGGCGCGGCGGACCTCATGGAGGAGCGGAAGGAAGAGCTCGGCCGCGAGCTCACCATCGAGCAGGGGAAGCCGCTGCACACCGAGGGGATCGCCGAGATCGAGGAGTCGGCGGAGAACTTCCGGGTGGCGGCGGAGGACGTGAAGCGCCTCACCACGGAGGTGCTGCCCTCGCAGGATCGGGGCAAGAGGATGTTCACCTTCCGCAAGCCGAACGGCGTGTACGCCGTCATCAGCCCGTGGAACTTCCCGTTCGTCATTCCCTCGGAGCTGATCGCGCCCGCCCTGGCCGGAGGCAACTCGGTGTTGTTCAAGCCGGCGGAGCAAACGCCGCTCATCGGGATGCGAATGGTGGAGATCCTGGAGGAGGCGGGGTTCCCCCCTGGGGCGGTGTCGCTCGTCTACGGGGGTGGATCTACCGGGCAGGCCCTCGTGTCCCACGACGGCGTCGACGCCATCGCGTTCGTCGGCTCGCACGACACGGGGGAGGCCATCGTTCGATCGGCGGGGCTGAAGCGCACCCTCATGGAGCTCTCCGGTAACGGACCCCAGATCGTGCTCGACGATGCCAACCTCGAGGCCGCGGCGGCGCTGGCGACGTTCGGGGCGACCTACGTCTCGGGCCAGTGCTGCGTAGCGACCGAGCGAGTCCTCGTGGCCGAGTCGGTGCACGACGACTTCGTGAACGCCCTCCTCAAGGAGTCCGAGAAGGTGGTCCTCGGTGACCCACTGGACGAGAAGACGACGATGGGCCCGCTGAACAATCCCGAGGTTGCGGAGAAGGTCGAGCGCCATCTGGAGGACGCGCGGCACCGGGGCTGCGAGATCCTCGTCGGCGGCGGCCGTGCAACCGGCTTCCCGACGGATCTGTACTACGAGCTGACCCTGATCGATGGCGTCGGTACCGGTACCCTCCTCTTCCGCGACGAGTCGTTCGGGCCGGTCCTTCCCATCACGACCTTCCGCGACGACGAGGAAGCCATCAGCCTGGCGAACGACTCGCACCTCGGGCTTCAGGCCGCGGTGTTCACCTCCAGCCTGAAGCGGGCGTTCACGTTCATCGACCGCCTCCGGGTGGGGAACGTCGTGGTGAACGACACCACCGACTACTGGGAGTCGATGGAGCCGTTCGGCGGGGCCTCCGGCACCCGGACCGGATGGGGAAGGGTCGGGGGGAAGTGGGGGCTCATGGACATGACCGACCTCCGGACCGCCGTGATCGACTTCCGGAACACGCGCGACTGAGCGCGAGCCGGCGGTCTGACTCTCGCCTCTAGCGCCCGGATATCAGGACCCGGTTGACCCTCCGCAGCTGTCGGAGCTCGGCCAGCCTGAGCACGAACCATGCCGCCGCCGCCGCGCCCGCCAGGGTCTTCAGCCGGTCGTTCCGGAGCGCCTCCTCGAGCCGAACGGCCCACCGGTCCGGGATCACGTTGACGACCGTCTCGGGCACGGCGTTTCGGACGGCCCGTCGGGCAGGCTTCCGGCGCTTCCGGAGCCGCCGGACCGCCATCATCACGGCGGTGCCGGCGACGCCGCCGCCGACGGCCACGCCGACGAGCCGCTTGGCCCACCGAGCGGGGCGGGGGAGGCGGTCCTCGAGCTCCCTGATCTCGTCCTCGAGCCGTCCCCGCAGATCCTCGATCTCCTTCACCGTTTCAGTTGAGCTTTGGCCCATCGCACGTCCTCCTTGATCGTCCGCTTGGTCTCCCCGAGCGGCGGTTTGGCCTTCGGCTTTCCGAACACGAACGCCGCCCCGGCCAACAGCAGGAACAGGCCCCCAACGACGAGCCTCGACGCCCACGGATCCAGCACGAGGTCGAGGCCCCGGGCCAGGGCCGCGGACAGCCACCCCAGGGCGAACAGCCCGAAGACCCCCGCCACGCCCAACACCGCGATCGCCTTCACCCGGCTGGTGACGGACTCGGCGACCTCCTGTTTCGCCAGCTCGATCTCTTTCCGCACGAGCGTGGCCGAGTCGCTGGCGATGGACACGATGAGGTCCGGTGTCGACCGGGACCCCGGGGCCCGCTCGCCATCGCCGGCTGCCGCCGGCACGTCGGTGCTTCGGTCCCGCATGGGACCACCTCCCTTCCCTTCTCGCTCCTCGATCAGTACCGCGTTGATCTCCGCTCCGTAGAGGAGCACCCGCGCCGCCAGGTGCATCAGGACGAGCACTCCGACCACCGCCGCGAACGTTCCGTAGACCGCCGTGGCTCCGGTCACCACCCGCGTGGCGTACCAGGACCCCGCCACCTTCAGCACCGTCCAGCCCACCGCGGCGAACGCCGCGCCCGCCCAGAGCTTGCCGAACGGTGGTCCCCGGCGCTGTGTCAGCAGCCGGTAGGACAGCATGAACAACCCGAAGTCGAGAACCAGCCCCACCAGGACCGCGGCGACACCCAGGAGCACGCTCAGCAGCCCGGAGGCCTCGATCGCAGTCACCGACCCGGTGATCGCCACGGAGAGCAGACCCAGGGAGCCCAGCGCGGCCAGCGTGCCGAAGCGCCACACGTTCTGCTTGACGAAGGACTCGTATCCGTGGACGCGGAAGATCCGGTTGAGGGCGGTGCCGGCCGCGGTGACGATGCCGGCGCCCGTCCATGCCAGGCCGGCCAGGGCGATCAAGCCGACGGCGCCGCGGGCTTCCACGACGGCGCGGATGTTCTGTCCGACGATCTGCCCCAGGCCGGGGATCCCCTCGCTCAGTCGCTCCACCCACTCGGACTGCCCCCGGATGTCGCCGGCCAGAGCGAACCCGATGAAGGACAGCGCCAACAGCAGCAGGGGGAACAGCGAGAGGAAGCCGTAGTAGGCAACCGCGGCCGCCATGTTGTTCCCGCCGTCCTCGGAGAACCGCTGCATGACGGCCATCGTCCGCCGCACCAGAGGCCGCTTCGTCACCCTTCCAAGCACACCAAGGTTCTACCCCGTTGCCGAGCCCGGCACGCGGACCGTATTCGGGGGAGAGATCCGCACCGGTAGACTGCCGCCTGAGATGTCCCACCGGCGCGGCCGGTCCCGGCGATCGCGGGGGGGTGCCTCAGGAGTCAGGTCCCGGAGCCCCGGCGGCCTCACCGCCGTCGTCGCCGCTCTCGGCGTGATCACGGTGATCGGGCTGGCGGCGCTGTGGCCCGGGGGCGACGTGCGAGGCGACCTCCAGGGCCTCGGCGTGGCCATCGCCGCTCAATCGTTCGAGGGGCGGGTGGCCGACACGCGGGAAGTCCCGTGTCAGGGCACCGAGCCCGAGCAGGACATCCTGTGCCTCCGGGTCACCTTCGACCTGCTCGAGGGTCCGGATCGCGGCCGGGCTGTCTCCCAGGAGTTCCCGGTGACGGCCAACGTTCCTCGGTTCGAGGAGGGGGAGTCCGTCATCGTCGCTCACGATCCCCAGGCGGCCGAGGAGTTTCAGTACCGATTCGCCGACCGCGACCGGGAGTCCGTGTTGGCCTGGCTGGCCCTGGGCTTCGCGGTGGCGGTGGTTGTTCTGGGGCGGCTCCGGGGGCTCGCTGCGCTCGCCGGACTCGCCGCCACCTTCGTCGTCTTGCTGCGCTTCGTGCTACCGGCCATCCTGGAGGGGAAGAGTCCCCTCTTGGTCGCGGTGATCGGCGCGGCGCTCATCGCCTTCCTGGCCCTGTATCTTGCCCACGGCTTCACTCCCATGACCTCCGTCGCATTGATCGGCACGCTGGCGAGCCTGGCCCTCACCGCCGTCCTCGCCAGCGCGTTCGTGGAGGCCGCCCGGATCAGCGGCCTGGCCACGGAGGAGGCCCTGATCATCCGGGTGGGAGCGGCGCAGATCGACCTGGCCGGACTGGTCCTGGGGGGCGTGATCATCGGAGCCCTCGGCGCCATCGACGACATGACGGTGACCCAGGCGTCGGCGGTGTGGGAGCTGCGCGCGGCGAATCCCGCGATGTCGGCGGGAGACCTCGCTCGCGCGGGCATGCGCATCGGCCGCGACCACGTGGCCTCCACGGTGAACACGCTGTTCCTCGCGTACGCCGGGGCGTCGATGCCGCTGCTCGTGCTGTTCGTGCTGTCTCGGCAGTCGCTGGCGACGGTGGCCAACACCGAGATCGTGGCCACGGAGATCGTCCGTACGCTCGTGGGAAGCATCGGGCTGGTTGCTTCGGTCCCTCTCACCACGTGGCTGGCCGCCTACATCGCCCCGCGGAGCGTTCCCGGGGACTGAGGGATCAGGCGCACCTTCGGCAGAGGCCGATGAGGTCGATCCGGTGGGTCTCGGGGGTGAATCCGGCGCGGGCGGCCGCCTGGGCCATGGCCTCCTCGACGCGGCGCTCCAGCGGTCCGGAGGCGGAGAAGTCCTCGACGGTTCCGCACGACGCGCAGACCAGGTGGTGGTGGTGGCGAGTGAGGTCCTCGGCCAGCTCGAACCGGGCGTGGTCGCCCCCCGTCACCAGACGACGTACCACCCGGGCGGCCTCGAGGACCGCCAGGTTCCGGTACGCCGAGGACAGGGCCAGGCCTCGCCGGCGTCCGATGATCTCCCGGATGGTCAACGGCTGGCCCGCACCGGCCAGGATCTCCACCACGGCCAGACGGTTGCGCGTGGCTCTCTGGCCGGCCGCCTCGAGCCGGGCGGCGGCTTCCTCCCGAGGGGTGGGTGGTGAGTTCCCCTGACGGGCGGACGATCGGCGATCGGCAGTCATCGCAGGCGGGGGAGCGCGGACTCGGAAGGCGCGGCGACGTGCCGCCGCCACGCCCCCGTGGCCAGGAAGGTCGCCGCGAACGCAGCGGCGGCGACGAGGACGATGGTGCCGCCGGGAGCCAGCCCCCAGGCGCGGGCCGCGCCCAGCCCGACCACGACCGAGCCCATCCCCACGGCCACCGCGCCGGCGACCGTGCCCCGGAAGGACCGGGCCACGAGCTGGCCGGTGGCCACGGGCAGGACCATGAGCGCGGCCACCAGGAGGAGGCCCACCACGCGCATCGCCGCCACGACGGTCAGGGCGGTGAGGGCGGCCAGGACCGTGTTCACCGCGTCGACGGGCACCCCGCCCACGCGGGCGGATTCCTCGTCCACCACGACCGAGAAGAGGGCTCTCCCCGTCACCGCGACGGTGCCGACGATGACCGCGCCCAGCACGATCACCGTCCAAACGTCGCCCGCCGTGACGGTGAGGATCGAGCCGAAGAGATAGGACAGGATGCCGGCGTCGAATGATGCGGCCAGTCCGGTGAGCACTACCCCCGCGGCGATCCCGCCGTAGAAGAAGAGGGCCAGCGCCAGGTCTCCGGACGTTCGCCCGCGGGCTCGCAGCCGCTCGATGGCCACGGCGCCGCCGACCGCCACGGCGAGGGCCGTCCACCCGGCCCAGATTCCGAACCGGGTCTCGAGGAGGAGGCCCGCGGCCACCCCGGCGAACGCCAGGTGCCCGATGCCGTCGCCGAGCAGCGAGAGGCGCTTCGGCACCAGGTACGCCCCGATGAGCGGAGCGGTGGCTCCCACCACCATCCCCGCCACCAGGGCGAGCTGCATGTACTCGCGGTCGAAGGGCCAGGGGAAGGAGACGGCGGTCACCGAAGCTCCTCGAGCCACAGGGGCAGGTCCTCGGCGTGCACTCCCAGACTCACGCCGGTCTTCACCAGGGCGTCAGGCGTTCCGTCGAAGAGAACCTTGCGCTTGAGGACCACCACCCGGGTGAGGTCGGAGGCCACCGCGCCGAGCTCGTGAGAGGCCAGGAGGACGGCGGCGTCGTGGTCCTCGATCATGTGGGTGAGCGAGTCCCGGAAGAGGCGCTGCGACTCCGCGTCCACGCCGGCCACGGGTTCGTCGAGGACGAGCACGTTCGGTTCGCTCACCAACGCCTTGGCGATGAACGCGCGCTGCTGCTGTCCGCCGGAGAGCTCGCTCACCCGGCGGGCCCGGAGCTCGAGGAGCGCCACCGAAGCCATGGCGTGCTCCGCCGCCTCCCGGTCGGCGCGGGAGAGGCGGCGCCACCAACCCCGCCGGGCCAGCCGGCCGGCGGAGACGATCTCCTCCACGGTGGCGGGAAGATCCCGGGCCAGCGCGGGCCGCTGGGGGACGTAGCCGATGCGCCATCGCTCGGTGAGCCGTTCCGGAGGTTCGCCCAGCAGCCGGACCGTCCCCACGCTGGGTGTGAGGAGTCCGAGCAACACGCGGAGGAGCGTCGACTTCCCCGACCCGTTCGGGCCGACGAGAGCCACGAACTCGCGGCGGCGGAGGATGAAGTCGACGTCCTCGAGGGCGGGCTCGGCCCCGTAGGAGAAACCCACCCCCTCCGCGGCGAGAACCGCCTCCATCACGCGCCTCCTCGGCAGCCCAACGCCTCGCGAAGAGCCCGGAGGTTTCGCTCCATGAGGCGCACGTAGGTTGCCTCCGAGTCGGCCTCCCGCGACACGCCCTCCAGCGGATCGAGCGTGGCCACCCGGGCCCCGGTCTCCCGGGCCAGGGTCTCGGCGACCCGCGGGCCCACCAACGGCTCGGTGAACACCGTCGTGACGCCTTCCCGCACGATGAGGTCCTCGAGCTCGGCGAGCGTGGCCGGGTCCGGCTCGGCCTCGGGGGAGAGCCCGGAGACCGATCGCTGCACGAGGTCGTAGCGGCGGGCCAGATGACCGAAGGCCTCGTGCGTGGTGACGAACGTCCGCCGCTCGCAGCTCTCGAGCTCTTCCTGGAACCTCCGGTGCAAGACCTCGATCTCTTCTCGGAACTCTGCCGCCCCCTCCTCATACGTTGGCGATCCCTGCGGGTCGATCTCGGAGAGCGCTCGGGCCACCACTTCCACGATCTCCGCCATCAGGAGAGGGTCGAGCCAAATGTGCGGGTCGGTGGCCTCCTCGGGTAGCACCTCGGCGACGATGTCCATGCTGATCCCGTCGCGTTGGGCGACGATCTCCTCGACGGCGGGCTGGAACCCGCCGCCCACGTAGAGGGCGAGATCGGCGTCGAGCAGCAGGTCGACCTGGTCGGGGGAGAGCTCGATGTCGTGGGGCTCCGCTCCGGAGGGAACCAGGTTGGTGACGTCGGCCTGTTCGCCCCCCACGCGTTCGGCCGCTTCGAGCAGGGGGAACACGCTAACGGCCACGGAAATTGTCCCTTCGTCCGCCCCGGTTCGCGGGCTCGTGGGGGAGCACGCGCTCCCCAACGCGAGCAGCATCGCCGAACCAAGAATGAGAATCAACCTCATTTTCTGCGAGCGAGCCTAGCAGGGGGGATCCAAGCAGGCAACCAGGACCGAGAGGGCTTGTCTATCGGACCGCCTCGTTGGGTGCGCCGGGAGGGATTCGAACCCCCGACCCGCTGCTTAGAAGGCACGGAAGCCTGAACGGTGTGCTTTCCAGGGAAAACGCAGGTCAACCGTGAGCGAAATGGGCTGAGTTATCAGCTGAAATGTCACCCCTGGAAGGTGTCCCCTTTTAGACGACGATTCGCGCGATTGTCGCTCTCCGGCGAGCCCTCCAGTCGTGCGGAGCCTGTGAGACCATCGAGGGCACCGACGACACGGTTGCCAGGGGCCTCGCGAGACGTGCCGACAGCCACAAGTATCGGCCCTCGAGGCCATACAGCCCGCTCCAGTAGCAAATTCAGGCATCGTCTTGCCAATGTTTTCAGGATTGGCCTAAACTTTGGACCGCATGCCCCACGCTGAGTCGCGAAAGCCGTTCAAGTTCCGTTCCGTGCAACGGCACAGAACGTCTTCGCTGGTGGCCAGCCAGGTGCTCAGTGAGATCGCTGCGGGAAGTTTGCCACCGGGCACCCGCCTTCCGCCGGAAAGGGAGCTAGCCATTCAAATGGGGGTCAGCCGCACCATTCTCAGGGAGGCCTTGTCCGGGCTCCAGCTTCTCGGGGTTATCAGACGTGTTGCTGGCGACGGTACCTACGTCCAGAGTTGGACAGAACCATTCTCCGCAAACCAGGGGCTTTCATTAGGAGAAGGGGCCCTGGGAATGGCAAGGCTCTATCAAGCCCGAGAGGCCTTAGAGATCGGTGTCGTTGCCATCCTGTTAGAGAAAGATTCTGTCGACCTATCTGCCTGCTGGGAGTGCATCGCTGGCATGGGAGACGCTGTGAGGACAAGCGAAAGAGACCGCTATCTTGAACTGAATCTCAACTTTCACGTGAGGTTGGCGGAGGCGACCAGGAATCCGATCCTCGCCGAGCTGACTGCTTCGCTCGTTTCTCGTATGCATGACTTTGATGTGCTCCTGGAGGTGCTGCATACGAATCAATCGGCCGAGAGATCAGTCCAGAACCATGAAGGAATGCTTCTCCTGCTAGAAAGGAAGGATGCCGGCGTGATCCAGGCGGTCTCTCATCACTACCGGGATTACCCTTGGACCGCTTCTCTGAATTGGCCGACAGCTGTGGTGTCATCTGAGGAAGTCACCTGATACCGCAATGGATCGACAGGGGCCGCTCACCAATCTGAGGGTCGTTGATGCAGGCACGACGCTGGCTGGACCGATGGCGGGGACCCTTCTGGCAGACCTTGGGGCTGATGTAATCAAGATCGAGCACCCGAAGGGCGGCGATTCCTTGCGAAGCTGGGGGCCGTTTAAGCGAGAGGAATCACTGTGGTGGAAAGTCACGGCGCGTAATAAGAAGCTGATTACCTTGGACTTGTCTTGTGAAGAGGGACAAGAGCTTTTCCGTACTCTCATTGGCAGGGTTGATGTGGTCATTGAGAACTTCCGGCCGGGGACTTTCGAACGTTGGTCTTTGGGGCCGGTGACCCTCTTTGCCCTCAATCCGTCTTTAGTTCTAGTGCGGATAAGCGGATTTGGTCAGGAAGGCCCGTATCGAAGCCAACCAGGCTACGGGACGATTGCTGAGGCATTGACTGGCATTCCGTACTTCACGGGCTTCGCCGACGCGGCGCCCACGTTCTCTGCCTTCCCCTTGGCGGACGCCGTCGCAGCGCTTTTTGCGGCGATCGGAGCCCTTGCAGCCGTCTCGAATCCGAGTGCTCGCGGGCAGGTTGTCGATGTTTCGCTGTTCGAGCCATTGTTTCGTCTTGTCGAGAGCCAAGTAATTGGGTATCAGCAACTCGGGATTGTAAAGGAGCGGGCAGGCAACAGGTTGGCTGAGGACGCCCCCCGCAACGCATACCAAACTCGCGATGGAGGATGGATCGCTATCTCGGCCAGCTCGGATCGGACGTTCCACCGTCTTTGTCGAGCCATTGGCCGATCAGATCTGATCGAGGACGAAAGGTTCTCCTCGAATAGGGCTCGCGTTAGAAACAATGACGAGCTCGACAAGATAATTGACGGCTGGATGCACGGCAGGTCCCGCGACGAGGCGATGGCTCGTCTGGAGGAGTTCGACGTCGTAGCGGGTCCCGTCTTGAACATTGGTGAGATATTCGAGCATCCACTGTTTACGGCACGCGACGCAATCGTGTCAGCGTCCGACGAGTTGCTCGGTGTGCTTGCAATGCCGGGGGTCGTTCCGAGGTTCTCGAATACACCTGGCGCTGTCAGATTCCCAGGCGGCCGACTCGGTAGAGACAATCGCAACTTCTATTGCGACGAGCTTGGGATGAGTGAGGCGGAATTCCAGGAGCTTGCTGCTCGGGGAGTCATCTAGTCGTGGGTGATCCAGTGATCGTCGCTTACGGGCGTAGCCCGTATGAGAGACGGAGCTCTAGGTCAACTGTTTGGCATCTTGGGCAGGCTGTTCTCGAGGCAACAGAGACGGCAGGTCTCTCGCCGCACGCCATTGACGGATTGGCTCTTACGTCCTTCACGCTTCGCCCCGACAACGTAGTCACCTTCGCAGAATGTCTTGGGCTGGAGCTGCAATGGGCATGGGAGGGAAAGGCGGGGGGAGCTTCTGGGGTGTCCGGTCTCCTTGCAGCGGCGGATGCTATCAAGGGTGGCCGCGCATCCGTCGTCGTTTGTGTTGCCGGAGATGCGCTCACTGTAGGAGCGCACGACGAGATGATAGCGAGCTTCAGTTCCCCAATACGCGACTTCCTATCGCCGCTTGGGTTCGGCGGAGCCAATGGAATGTTTGCTTTGGTTCAGAGTCGGCACATGGCTCTATTCGGTACGAGACGTGATCAGCTTGGCCGTCTCGCCGTTGCCCAGCGCAGGAATGCCATGCCCAACCCGTGTGCCTTGTTCAGGGAGCCCTTAGAACTCGACGAATATTTGAACGCCCGGCGGATAGTCGACCCCATCGGGCTCTTCGATTGCGTTCTGCCCTGTTCCGGGGCGGAGGCAGTCTTAGTCGTCGATAGAGAGCAGAACTCCTGGATTACACGACCAATGATTGAGCTCCGATCCGGTTACGAGCTACATAATTTCCGCCCCGGCGATGTCGCTCCAGTCACGTACGGGTGGACCGCGTTTCAGAAGCGACTGTTCGCTGATGCGGGGCTCGAGCACGACGATATTGACTGCGTACAGCTCTACGATGACTATCCCATCATGGTCGGGATTCAGCTTGAAGACTTGGGATTCTGTGACAAGGGCGCTGCTGGTTCCTATCTCGAGGGCTTGGATATCTCCCCCTCAGGCAATCTCCCACTCAATACGGGTGGGGGACAGCTGTCTGTTGGTCAGAGCGGGGCAGGCGGAGGAATGATCGGTCTCGTCGAGGCAGTGCAGCAGCTACAGTGGGAAGCGGATGGCCGACAGGTGCCCAATGCGCGGACTGCGTTGGTATCAGGGTTCGGGATGGTCAGTTATGGCCGAGGACTATCAACCGGTGCACTCATCCTGGAGAGAGGCTCATGACGGAACTTCCTCCACAGAACCTGACTGAGCCGGTCCTTCCATGGCGGGAGGATACGAGGGAGGGCTGGATTCAGCAGCGGTGTACCAAGTGCGGCCACGCGGTGTGGTTCCCCCGGGATCGCTGTCCGGCGTGTTGGTCAGATGACCTCCATTGGGAGCCAGCAGAGGGGAGGGGTGAAGTCATCGCGAGTGCTCTAGTACACCGCCCTCACCACCCCTCCTTTAGGGTCCATACGCCCTTCACCATCCTCGTCGCGGCCTTGCCGAACGGCTCGCTGGTATGTGCGCTCGCAAGGGGAAGCGCTGACCCCATTGCTGTTGGCAGCACGGTACTTCTTACTCGTGGGGAAGGATTGCTTCCTGATTCGGTGGTTCCTGTAGCCGTAGCGGGGGAGCCGCGGAATGCTTAGGAGTCGATCGACTTTGATCGCGCCCGCAATCATGACCGGCGGCGTTTGGAAAGGAGGTAGCGGGAACGTCATCGGTAAGTCAGAAAGACGGAGACCATGCAGATCCGGCGGTGTTCCAAGCACTGACGAGTTAGTGAACTCTGGAAGACCTTGGTCGTCCCATGGACGTTCAGGCCGCTGGGCATGAGGTTAAAGTACCTTCAACACCGCGCTTGCATCCGAAGGTACCAGCAGAACGAATGAGTGGACAAGAGGAGGGAGGAGCAGGGTGAATCAGGGACGACATGTGAAGATTGGACTTGCGCAACTGACGCGCAAACTGGGGGACAAGCACGAAAACGTTGCGCGCGGATCGGCCTTTGTTCGGGAAGCTGCAGAGAAGGGTGCAACGCTGGTCATTCTCCCCGAACTCTTCAACACGGGGATGGTAGCAACGGATGTATACGACCAGGAACGCCTCGGGTGGGCAGAGACGACCGATGGAGAATCGATATCCGCCATGTGCGCTCTCGCTCAGGAGCTTTCAGTCGCGATCATCGCCCCCATATTCGAGTTTGAGCCCGAAGGAACTATGTGGTTCAACACTGCGGTCGTGATCGATGAAACCGGACAGGTTGTCGGGAAGTATCGCAAGCGTCACATCCCGATCATCCCTCGCCAGCTGGAGAAGGCATATTTCTCGCCAGGTGACATCTTCTATCGAGTCTTTGACGTTGCTGGCTGCAAACTGGGCGTCTTAATCTGCTACGACCGTCATTTTCCTGAGTCCTTCCGGCACCTGGCACTTCAGGGCGCGGAGGTGGTGGCTGTTGTTAGCAATACTCCGACGGAGTTCTCAGGGAAGAACTGGATTCCGGAAATGCACGTGAATGCAGTCGCAAATGGGTGCTTCATCGTTCAGGTGAATGCCTCCGGCAAGGAGGAGGATATCCCCTGGTTTGGTCGAAGCGCCGTGGTCTCTCCTCGGGGAGACGTGCTCTTGGAAATGGGGAGTGAACCGGGCGTAGAGGTCGTGGAGCTGCCTCTGGGCGAGATCGAGATCGTGCGCAGGCACTACGCGACTCTTCGAGACGTGCGAGCGGAAGACTTCGTCGGCTCAGTCCCGGAGCTGCCGCGTCATGCCGAGCAAGCGGCAACGCCGGGGAAGGCCTCTAGAGGCTGAGCGCGGGCGGGGACTGCTCAACGTCGTGAAGTAGCTGCCCGCGTCCTCGCCCGGTCCGATGGGGCGGCCTCACGTCGCGATACGCGATCGACGTGGGTCCGTAGACGACTGGAGGAGGGAGCCCCCTGAAGCTTTGGATCAAGGACGGCCTCCTTGTGAGCTCTGGCGGCCTACGTCGGGGGGACTTGCTTTGCACAAACGGAACGATCGAGGCCGTGCTGGAGTCCGGGGACAGGGCCATCGTGGACGCTCAAATCGATGCTCGAGGATGCCTGATTTTTCCCGGCTTTATCGATCCTCATGTCCATTCTCGGGATCCTGGTCTTACCGAGAAGGAGGACATAGAACATGCTACTGCTGGAGCTGCAGCGGGAGGGATTACGACCATCTTCGACATGCCGAACACAATTCCCCCGCCGCGCAATGCCTCCATCTTGGGAGGGCGTGTGGATGAGCATCTCGGGCGGGCGTTCACTGATTTTGGATTGTGGGGTCTGGCGATACCGGGGGAGAATACATCCGATATCGCCCAGCTGTTCAGAGCAGGAGCGATCGGGGTCAAGCTATTCTGGCCCTTCGCCATCACCAAGAGCGACAATCGAATCGTACCGCTTCCCGACAAGTGGAATGTCGAGGACTTCATTCTTCCCGCTGATAACGGTACGGTATTCGAGCTGTTTCAGACGGTGGCGGAGATCGGCGGATTGTTAGCCGCTCATTGCGAAGATCCTGCCATCCTGAATGCGTCAAGAGCTGACAGTCTGGCCCGTCCCGCTAGCTTCGACACATTTCTACGAAGCCGTCCAGCCGTTGCTGAAAGCGTGGCCGTGGCAACAGGGATCGAATTGGCCCGAGCAACCGGATGCCGCTTCCACGCAGTGCATCTCAGTACGGGGCGCGCAAGCGAGCTAATCAAGCAAGGCCAGAACAGTGGTGCGCAAGTGTCCGGAGAGACGTGTCCACAATACCTGCTGCTTTCCGATGCTGATTACGGCAGCATCGGGGCGGCGATGAAAGTGGTGCCTCCCATCAGAGGATCGGAAGAGCGAGAGGGTTTGTGGGCGGGAGTTAGAAGCGGGACCATTACGTCACTCGGGTCGGATCATGCGCCGCATACAGTGATGGAAAAGGCTCAAGAGGAATTTGAGCAACAGCCTCCGGGCGGGATCGGGGTCGAGACGCTTGGCCCCCTGATGATCAATGAGGCTCTGCAAGGACGACTGCCTCTTGAAAGCCTGGCATGGCTCCTCTCCGAGGGTACCGCACGACTCTATCGACTCTTCCCCCGAAAGGGTTCTCTTCTCCCAGGCGGCGACGCAGATTTCACGATTGTGGACCCAAGTGAATCCTTCGAGATAAGGAACGAGCGCCTCCATGCGAAGAATAAGCTCAGCGCATGGCACGGGCGACGCCTCCTGGGCAGGATCAGGTGGACGGTGCTAAGAGGGGAGACGATCGCAGTCGATGGTGAGCCGGTCGGTTCGCCCAGGGGCCAATTTATCTCTCCCGAGGGTCGAGCTTAGCCGACAGCTGTGCCGTACTCGGCCTGGCGTGTGGCTGCCGTTCCTAGTGGCAGTGGGAGAAGTGCGGTCCGCGGATAGCAGAGACCGGAGTCTGTTCCTCGTCCTTGAGTACTGAGGCCGGGTTTGGACGATTAGTAGAAGGGCCTCAAGCCACAACGCGCAATGAGCAGGACGCGCCCCCTGAGGTCGGCCAATCTGCCCTGACGGGTTCTGAATCCTTCCTAGGCCTTGGGCAAATCCCCTGCCTCGTCCGCGCCTCCGGCGCGGACCGTGGCACCACCGAGCACGATGAGACCCCCACCCAGTATCTGAAAGGCAGTCAGGGATTGGTTCAACCAGACGTATCCAAATAGCGCGGCGACGAAAGCTTCGACCATTGCGATGATTCCGGCTTGCCTTGTATCGACTTGGCGGAGGCCCCATAGCAGCAAGATGAAGGGGATCACAGTAGCGAACGTCCCCAAATATAGGATCCCGGGTATTGCATCCCAGCGGAGAATGCTGGTTGGCCAGCCACGACTCACTTGCCATGCGGAAAGTAGGAAAGCGGCCACGAAGGAGGCGGCAAGGAAGCCACGCGCAGGATCGATGACTGCGGCTACCTGTTTCCCCGACATCCACATGATTGCCAACCCAAGAGCGCCCCCGAGAGCGGCGAGGACCCCAACGGGATCTAGCCGTTGTGAGGCTCCTCCAAGCACACTTTGGAGTTCTGAAAGCAGGAGCACGCCAGCAAATGCAACTAGGACACCGACGGTTACAGGGAGGTTTGGCCGGATCCCCTGAACGAGCCATTTCCAAAGGACAAGCATTGCAGGAGCTGTGTACAAAATCGTGGCGGCGATTCCGATGGGCAAGCTCTGTAGAGCGCGATAATAGGCTGCATTAGACACGGCGATTGAAATTCCGAAAACGACGACCCAAACTGACGCACCTCTTCTCGTGCTGGGACCATCCGGCACCGTCCACCCCTTTATGGTGAGGATGACACCCAGGATCAGGGCCGCCATCCAATACCGGACTTGGACGAGTTCGACGGTGTCAATTCCACGATCAAGGAGAATGCGAGCGACGCCCTGCCCAACGCCCAACAAGGTACTGGCGACGAATATCGCGGCGAATCCTGTCCCCCTTCTGCGATTTGCCTTCTCAAATCGCTGAATCATCTTGTACCGTGCTTGGCCTTGTCCCTCTGCCCATGGTCGGAGGGCGATCTTGCCTCAAGACGGGAGAATCCGGTCGGAGGGGAACCCTGCGCGTAGAGCCGGCCGGCTTCCTCGACCACGATGTCGGCGAACTGGGCACCGGGACGAGCGCGCGCCGTCCGCCCGCGAAGCCGCGCTTCGCGCGCCTCACAGACAAACCGCTGGAGAGGCCGGGGCGGCGCGACGGGCGCATCCTGTGTCTTCCCGTTGTGCTTATTCTGCAGGCTCCCGCACCGTGGGCAGCGGACCCGTCCTTGGTTGCCATCCCCAGACCTCCCTATCCCCCCGTTACCGGTAGCTGCCACGAGAAAGGCTCTGCGACCTGAGACTTTCACCCTTTGTCAGATCCAATCGATCGGATGCTGTCCAAGATTATCCTGGTGCCGTTGGGCAAGGGGAGGCGAACAAGGCACGTCCGGACAACCACCTTCGCGCCGCGCAGCAGCACAGAAATCGTAAGGAGACCTGATCGCGTTATGGGAAGGAATCGCCCACAGGCATGATCTCGTCAGGCGGAATGCCGTACTGAGCGAGTATCCGCTCCAGTTCGCCGGTTTCTTTCATTGTTTCCAGGACGCTGTTGAAGGCGGCCGCAATATCCGCTTCGCTCCGACGAAACCATAGAGCAGACTTCAGACGTGGTGCATCCGGGTCCTCGAATGGGTCAGCCAGTTCGAATCCCGCGTCGGGATGTTCCGCCAGATAGGCGAGACCCGCTGATCTCTCGAAGTACGCGCCGCCGATGCGCCCCTCAATAAGGTCTCGCCACATCGACGTCTGCTCCTGATAATTCACTACTCTCTGGTCACCAACCCTTTCGCGGATGATGTAGTCTTCTGTCCCCTCTCCGATGGCCCCTACGGAGAAGCTGGCGGCAATCAGATCGTTCATCGAGTGAATGGTAGCCGGATTACCTTTGGGTACGAAGAGCACGTTGCGAGCCAGAAACAGCGGCACTGACGGCGCCGCTAGGCTGGCGCGCTTCTGGGACCATGCCAGGGAACACGTCACGAGGTCATATCGCTCAGAGGCCATTACCTCCTCGACCTCGTTGAGCCAGATTTCCTCGATGGAAGGTTGGGGCAGGCTGAGGCGTTTGCAGCACCGGGCGATGATTTCGCCATCAATGCCACCGAGGGTTGCATCTTCATTAAGCGAAGAGAACGGATACTCCTCGACGTAGGCCACCATGAAGTTCTTGGTCGACCGTATTCGGTGAAGCGTCGGTCCATCAGTAGTCAACCTAGACCCCCCCTCGCCCTCGCTATTGGATCCTCGCTCCTTGGGATTTTCATGACCTGTTTCCTGGTCTGATTAGGCAAGTTGGCAGTTTGACACCCTCGAGCTGGCCCAATTATCCTACCAGCGTACCACGGACCAAGGGGCCCTTCGGGGGGTGTCACCGAGTGGATGACCTGGAGCGACAAAAACTGCGGCACGCATGGTTCCCGGTTGCTACCACGCGGGATGTGCGGATCGGAGTCCTAACATCCGCAAGGCTACTCGACACGCGGCTGGTGGTTACCCGGACGGAATCAAAGGTTGTCGTGGCGCAGAGTGACTGTCCTCACCGCGGAGCCGACATAGGGCTCGGAAACGTGGTTGGCAAGACGTTTGAGTGCCCCTATCACGGCTGGAGGTACGATTTCGATGGCACCTGCGTAGACGTTCCATCGTTGCCGGATGGGGTAGGGCATCCAACCGCTCGACTGGGCATCCTTAACTCGCTAGAGAAATACGGCCACATCTGGGTGTCCTTGGACGATCCGGAACTGCCCATGCCACACATTGACGTGCTTGAGACGGGGGAGTGGCATGTGACTGCGGGGAAGCCCAGGGATGTCGCCTGCGGGCTGCGGCAAATCACGGAGAACTTCCGTGATATCAGTCACTTCGCCTTTGTACATCAGGGCACGATGGGCCCGGATGTCCCTCGGGTTGTTCCCCCTTACCGGGTCGAGCAGCATGGATCTAGGCTGACCTGGACGATCAAGACAGAGTATGGAGCGGCGGATATCCTGCGCGAGTCGGTGATAACTGACTACAGTATCCACCTGCCCAGCATCGCCTACGTCAACTCCCGCCTGGATAAGGGAAGAAGATTCAATGGCCAATTTGTTGCGCCGCTTGGGGCAGATGCCGTACGACACTTCTACCTCGTTGGGATTGACACTGAGGCAGTGCAGTCGGGGATCTCGCTTGAAGAATACGCAGCTCTGCAGGCTCGCATATACCAAGAGGACATCCCCATAGTCGAATCCCAACTGCCCAAAGAGGCCCCGCTCGACCTTCATGGTCAGAACCACACTCGCGCAGACAAGTTCAGCCTTGCGTACCGTCGGCTCTACGCTGAGTGGCTAACAATGCAAGACCAGATCTGGCATGGCCTACGCGACAGAGAGCTACGGAAAGCGAGGTGAGGCCCCAAATACACGGATGAGGCGTTCAAGGCTGCCGTTTCGTTTTCCAGTTGTTGAGACGCGGAGGAGGTTGGGGGTGGAGATGAAGGTCGCCGGGAACTCATCCAAACGCGGGAGCGCGAAACTGAGGACCTCGACACTTGACAGGCGGACGTTTCTTGCCAGGCTAGGTTTTGGCGCTGCGACAGTTACGCTCGGCCCGGCCATGCTTGCGGCGTGCGGCACCGATCAGCCAGGTGTGGCCGATGGCGGGGACCCACTTGAGCGATACCGTCGCGACGGAGTGCGTGCAGGCTACGCTGATATCCCCCCGCTTTCGATGACAGAGGGCGGGGCAATCGGTGGGTCTGAGCCGAAGCTCGCCGAGCTCGTACTGGAACGCCTTGATATTAGCTACGGTGAGACGACGTTGGCCGACTTCTCGACACTCATCCCCGGGCTTCAAGCCGGCCGCTACGATATCGTTCCTTCTGGCGCATTCATCCGCCCCGACCGCTGCGATGCGGCGGAGTTCAGCCACCCCACCGTCTGGATTCTGGAGCAACTCGCCTTCCCGCAGGGCAACCCGTCGGGGATTACCACCTACGAGGATCTGGCGGCCAACCCCGAGTCAACGATGGGCATCATCGCTGGGGGCGCTGAGCGAGAATACATGCTCGACGTAGGGGTAAGTCCTGAGCAGGTCTTGGAGTTTCCTGAGATGCTTGATGGGCTCGATGCAGTGAGGGCTGGTAGGATCGACGCTTTCAACTCCGACAACATCGCCATCACCTACACCCTCGCGCAAGGTGCCTATGGTGATCTGGAGGCTGGCGAACCGTTCCCCGCTGAACTTGGCGGAGAGGTGATTCCGACCTGCCTCGGCATCGCGTTTGCCGATGCAAACCTCCGGGACGCCTTCAATAACGAGTTTCGCGCCGTGCAACAGGATATCGAAACGCTCGTCTCCCTCGGAGAGCCTTATGGCTTGACTCGCCAGAACTATGAAGATGCGGCCGCGCTCGATATCGACGAGCTGTGCGAGCAGTTGCGGCAGGGAGAATAGTCCGCGGAATGCGTCGAGCCGCCGACGATCCGCACCGACAGCCTGGAGGACTTATACGTGCCATGTAGAGGATCGACGTGGTAAGCGGATTAGTCTCCGGACTGACAGTCACGCTCCAACTCTTTTTCCTCGGAGCGGTTGTAGTGGCTGTCGTCGCGCCGCTCGCGGGGCTCGCCCGTCTCTCTAAGTCTCGGTTCGTTCGGGTCGTCGCAGGGACGTACGTGGAGGTCTTTCGAGGAACATCAGTCCTGGTGCAACTCTACTTCGCCTTCTTTGTGCTGCCGATATTCGGCGTCGAGATCAGTCCACTGGTCGCCGGGACAATGGTTCTAGGACTCAACGTCGGAGCGTATGGATCTGAGATCGTCCGAGGAGCGGTCATGGCGGTTCCCAGTGGTCAGGTGGACGCTGCGATCGTGATCGGCATGAGTCCCTGGCTGAGGATGCGACGGGTAATCTTCCCCCAGGCCTTTGTCACGATGCTGCCTTCAATCAGCAACCTCCTAATCGATCTTCTCAAGGTCACCTCCGTGGCGTCCCTCATTGGACTTGCTGACATCACATTCGAGGCGCGAAATCTTCGACGCTTTGTGGCTGGCGCCGGCACGCTGCAGCTCTTTACTGCGGTAATGGTCTTGTACTTCGTGCTCGCCTATCTCATCAGCGGTTCGATCCGCTTGCTCGAGGCGAGACTGTCGAGGGGACGGGATATCGGCCGCGCGGGGCGTATCGGACGGGTAGGTCAACGGGTAGGGGCATGACTGCGGCCATCACTTGGAGTTGGGAGCACGCCCGAGAAGTGGCGCCGTATCTGGTCGAAGGGCTTTGGATAACGGTGCAAGCAACCCTCTTGGCCTCTGCGATCGCTCTCGTGGCCGGATTGCCCATCGCGATAGCACGCACTTCTAGCGTAAGGACCCTGCAGGTGGCGGTGGCTGGTGTCGTGGAGTTCGTCAGAGGAACACCGATCTTGATCCAGCTCTTCTTCCTCTTCTATGTGTTACCAGATTTCGGGGTGCAGTTTTCCCCCTTCGCTACCGGCGTTCTTGGCTTGGGAATCCATTACACAGCGTACACATCAGAGGTCTACAGAGCGGGTATCCAAAGCGTGCCTAGGGGACAGTGGGACGCGAGCGCGGTACTCGGTCTGCCCCTTCGGAGGGTCTGGCTCGCCGTAATCACCCCGCAGGCGCTCGTGCCTGTTCTTCCTGTGCTGGGGAATTACGTGGTGATGATGTTCAAAGAGTCTGCTTTGTTGTCAGCAATCACGGTCCAGGAGCTAACTTTCCGTGCGAGGTTGATCGGAGGCCATTTCTACCGCTTTCTTGAACCGTTCACCCTTATGGCCGTTTTCTACCTGGTGGTCAGCTATACGGCGGTTCTTATCGTCCGCCGCCTCGAGCACCGGATTCGGCGCTCGAGGCGGGTTGTCGTCTCGACAGCGGCGCCGGAATGAGCCCCCATGCAGGTGGTCGGTCCCACGTTAGTCGTGGCCGCAACGGGGCTGTCGCCGCCTATCCGCCAGGCCGAACCGGAACGCGTGCCACCCTATGACGACGAGGTGTTGGTGACGTACACGCTCGGAAACGACCTCTATCGCCCCAACACATTCGAAGTCGATCTCGGTGCGATCGTTCACAACATCCGGCAGCTGCGGGAGACGGTCGGACCTGGGATTCGCGTGTACGCGGCGGTGAAAGCCAATGCTTATGGCTACGGGTTGACTGAGGTGGCGTCTGCTGCGGTGAAGGCTGGTGTGTCAGGTTTAGCGCTAGCAGATCTCCGGGAAGGAGTGCGTCTTCGCCGCAGTGGAGTAGAGCTCCCCATACTCTTATATGCGGGGGTCCTGTTCACCCGAGCGACAGTTGCAGCCATCGAAGAGTTTGAGCTTACCCCAACCGTGGTGGACTGGGAATCCGCCCGAAGATTGGGCGATCTGGTTAGTGGGCGGCGAGGAATATTCGTCAAAGTAGATGTAGGTTTGGAACGAGTGGGCGTACATGCGGATGACGCAGTCGATCTCCTAAAACGGATTGTTGAGGATGAGCAAGGGAGATTGGTAGTCGAGGGTCTCTACACGCACATGCATGTAGCTGAAGCTGAGGGTCGACGTATGGAGTATCTGCGGTGGCAGTACGAGCGACTCGTGAAGGTTGTTACAACACTCAAGAGCTTGGGAATGGAGATACCAACGTTGATGGCAGCGAGTACCGGAGTGCTAAATAGTACCGGGGAAATGGTGCTCAATGCCGTGGATCCGGGTCACCTGATTTATGGGCTGACGCCAGCAGGCTCTCCGACGGGTGCAATGTCTTTGCGGCCAGCGTTTCGACGACTAGCCAGCACGCTGATTCAGGTCAAGGCATTCAGGAGAAGCGACTTCATCCGCGAGACGCCATTCCCTGCTACTGGGGTCAGCCGCGTTGGAATCATTCCGTTCGGACGTGCTGACGGGATGCACGCGCTGACCACTGGCTTCGTCCTCGTACGAGGGATGCGCGCTCGGATCCTGGGTGATCCGTCGCTTGAACATACACGGGTGGATTTGTCCCAGATTCCTCAGGCGAGGGTAGGGGATGAGGCTGTGATCATCGGGGAGCAGGATGGCAGCGTAATCAGCGTGAACGACGTGCTGTCGCATCAGCAACATGGGAGAGAGGCCGCAGTCGCCCTTGAGGTCAGGGAGCCGGTCTGCCGCCTCTTCATCGAAGAGGATTAGAACGTTTGTCAGGGCTGCCCGGATGACTGCCGGAGCTATCACCTAGAGGAGACCCTGCGGCAAGGAACCTTTACTCGCCGGAGGAGGGGTTGTGAGGACTAGCGGACTTGAAGGAAGGGTCGCCATCGTCACTGGCGCAGCGCAAGGTGTAGGCAAGTGCATCGCTGACTTCCTCGCTCGAGATGGGGTGCGTGTGATAGCCGCTGACATCCAAGGCGAGAAGGTTCGGGAGGTAGCCCGCGAACTCTCTGCGTCGGGGCAGGAAGTGGAATCGGTTGTTGTCGACATAGCAGATCCCCTCTCGGCGGAGAGGATGGTCGCTGCCACGGTGGAGCGATTCGGCCACGTCGATATACTCGTTAACAACGCTGGCATCGACGCGCCTCCCGGATTCGCGACAGAACTCACGAAGGAGGATTGGCAACAGGTAGTTGACGTGGATCTGTCGGGAGCTTGGTGGTGTACCAAGGCCGTCCTCCCTCACATGCTAGCGTCGCGTTGGGGTCGGATCATATTCATCAGTTCGATGAGTTGGCGAATCGGATCACGCGACATCTCAGTTGCCTACAATACCGCGAAGGCGGGATTGATTGGTTTGACCATTGGACTTTCTGTGCAGCTGGAGGAGTACGGCATTCTGGTAAATGCGATCACTCCCGGGCCCACCGGCACCGGACGCGGACTCGTAACTTCACCGCAGAATGTCGCCACTCGGCGAGCCTCCCCGCTTGGGATTGGCGGGCCGGAGCCGATCGCCCACGCTTGTCTCTATCTGGTAGGAGAGAGTGGGGACTGGATCAGCGGCAGCGTGTTGAATGTCAGTGGCGGGTGGCTGCGTGGGTAGGAGGCCAGGCAGACCGAAGAATTGCAAGGCGACACGCTATTGGGTCCGCTGTCGAGGTATGGGCGCTGCGCTGCTCAGGTCCGGCGCGAGAAAGCCCGCCCCGGACTGGACCAGATCAGAGTGAACCGAGCGGAGTGATATGTCGACGGGGAGCCTAGAAGCGAACGCCATCGTCGTTCGGAACGGCCAGTTGCTCGACGTGGATACGTGGACGACAAGCCCTCAAGATATCCTTATTCGCGGAGATCGGTTCGAGGCTATTGAGCGCTCCATCGAGCCGCCGCCGGAGGCCCTCATCTTGGAAGCTGCCGGGGGCCTTCTGATCCCAGGATTCATCAACGGACATACTCACTCGCAAAACAACCTGACAAAGGGATCAGGAGATAGATGGACGCTTGAGATGGCCCTTATCTTTGGCCGGGCCCTCAACAGTCGTAGAACAACGGACGATCATCACGTCTCGGCTCTGCTTGGAGCGGTCGAGATGATCAGGAGCGGAATCACGTCAGTGTACGACTTATTCATCGAGTCTCCGCAACCTACCCCGGATGGAATCGGAGCAGTCGTGGCCGCATACGACACAGCCGGCCTGAGAGCCATAGTGGCGCCAGCTGTGGCGGACATCGATGTTCTTTCCCTTCTTCAGCAAATTGATTCTCCTGTAGCCGCAGGGATCGCGGTCGACAGTAAGGGATCGCCTTCGGCGGAGGAGATGCTCGACATCCTTCGAAACGCGGGGGAGAGGAAGCAGGGACCAAATCAACGGGTTCGGCTTGCCGTTAGTCCCACGATCCCGCTGTACTGTTCTGACGAGCTCATGGAGGGCTTGAGAGATCTCGCATCTACGTGGGATTCCTCAATTCACTCCCACCTTGCGGAGACAAAATTCCAGGCCGTCAGCTCAGTCCTTGCGACCGGACTTTCCAACGTGGAGAGGCTAGCTACGCTCGGGGTACTGAGTGATCGTTTTATTGGCGCTCACGGAGTTTGGCTCAGGCGAAAGGAAGTCGGCATGCTTGCTGCGCAGGGCTCAGTGATCGTCCATAACCCCACAAGTAACTTCAAACTTGGATCTGGCGTTGCCAACATCAGACAGCTTCGATCAATGGGTGTGCGAGTGGCGTTAGGAACCGATGGGTGCCTCAGTTCAGACAATCAAAACATGTTTGCGGCGCTCAAGAGTGCGACGTTCGCATCGCGCCTTCGGTCGTCGTCACCAGACGCCTGGCTGGGCTCGCGTGACGCCCTCGAATTGGCCTGGCGAGGCGGGGCTCTAGCGATGGGTCTGCCTGACTCTCTGGGGAAAATTGCTCCAGGGTACCTGGCAGATTTGGTTATCTTAGATGCTGATTCGGTTCATCTCTTGCCTGTGAACGATGTCTGCAATCAGCTCGTGTACTGTGAAACGGGAGAAGCTGTCGATACAGTGATCGTGGGCGGGCGCGTGCTCATGAAGAATAAGGTCCTTGTGTCTCTTGATGAGAGAGCAGTCAAGGCCGAGGCTCGAGAGGCAAGAGAGCGGCATCATGAGCGAATCGGTCCTGCATTGGAGGAGGCCCGGGCAAGGGCTCAGTTAGTCCAAAGGGCTTGCTCTGAAATCACGAGTTCAGAGACGGATGATGACTTCACGTCTCTCCGGGGCGCGTAGCATGACAGAGCGCGGGCTTCCTGGGGTGCGTCTAAGCCGTAGTAGAGCTGGTAGAAGGATGCGATTCGAGGGCAAGGTCGTGCTGGTTACGGGGGCCTCCCAGGGCATAGGTGAAGCCACCGCGGTCGCATTTGGCACCGAGGGGGCTGCCGTTGTAGTGAATCACTTCGGCACCAAGCCTCGGGCTACGGCAGTGGGGAAAAAGATTTCAGGCCGCGGCGGAGCAGCGCTCGTCCTTGAGGCAGATGTGAGCGACCCACAGGCGGTAGGAGCCATGATCAAGGAGACAATGTCGACTTTTGGCCGCGTCGATATTCTGGTCAACAACGCTGGCATCGTCTCGCGGGCGCCAATCTCTGAGCTGGCCTATGACGAATGGGAACGTGTGATTAAGGTCAATCTTGGCGGAGTATTCAACCTGTGCAAGGAAGTCGTGCCTATCATGCTTTCGCAGCGGTACGGCAAGATCATAAACATCTCATCTGAGCTCGCGATTGTGGGCGAAGAAAGACTCGTTCACTATTGCGCGGCGAAGGCCGGCATTCTCGGTCTCTCTAAAGCGCTTGCGAGAGAGGTCGGGCCCAGCGGCATCCAAGTCAATGTAGTCGCACCGGGGAAGACACGGACACCCATGTTGCTGGCAACTCCCTCCAACTGGGCTCCTGAGGCGCTGGAGGCTATTCCTCTCCGAAGGCTGGCGGAACCGGAAGAGATTGCGGCGACAGTCTGCTTCCTCGCTTCACCGGACGGGGACTACTATGCAGGTGCGGTTCTGAGTCCGAACGGTGGAATCGTGATGTGGTAAAGAGTGGGGGCTGAGGATGGTTCTTCCGCTAGGCGAAGGACATCACAAGGAGGCACAGGGATCTGATTTGTCGCTATGTCCTGAGCAGGTGAGGTAAATGGATGCCCTTTCATCGGATCCGCGTGCTACAGGTCCACAGGGCGAGGGCGGAGCGATCTCGGAAAGCGCGGAGTCAGGTGTCGTAAGTTTTCGCAAGGTCTCCAAGCACTTTCAGGACATAGTTGCCCTACAAGATGTCGACCTGGACGTCGCTTCCGGTGAGAGGCTCGCAGTTATCGGACGGAGCGGCTCCGGGAAGAGCACGCTCCTGCGCGTTCTGATAGGGCTCGAACGACCCACCAGCGGCTCAGTCGAGGTAGATGGCGAGCCACTGTGGCACATGAAGCGCAATGGACAACTTGTTCCCGCGAACGACCGGCACCTTCGTGCGGTTCGGCGGAAACTCGGGATGGTCTTTCAAGCATACAATCTCTTTCCGCACATGACGGTCTTAGGCAATCTCGTGGAGGGGCCGATCCACGTGCTCGGCATGTCCAAGGAGGAGGCGGTTGATCTCGCTCGCAGGATGCTTGAAATGGTCGGCCTTACACGGAGGGAGGACGCTTATCCGAGCCAGCTCTCCGGCGGGCAGCAACAACGGGTGGCCATTGCCAGGGCGTTGGCCATGGATCCCGAGATCCTTCTTTTCGATGAGATCACCTCAGCCCTCGATCCAGAGCTCATAGCGGAGGTCTTGGGCGTTCTTCGGAAACTAGCTCATGAAAGCAGCAAGACCATGCTCATCGTCACGCACGAAATGCGCTTTGCTCGTGACGTGGCCGACCGCATTGTGTTCTTTGACGAGGGCCGAATTGTAGAAGTCGGTTCACCGCAACAGCTGTTCGTTGAGCCGACGAATCCTCGCACGCGCGCCTTCCTGAAGGATATTCTGGAGGCTCGCTAGTGGTAACGTTCAGGTAAGGATCTGGAACACTTTCCGTGGGACCTTTGGGCCTACCTTGAATCCTTGACCCACACGGACGAGGTAAGGCGGTCCTTGGTTTGCGGACGGCATGGTTCGCTTCCGGACTCGGCAGCCGGACATCCCCAGTCCTTCGAGCACGGTCTAGGGCATCCCCGATGATGCGGTCGATCTCCGCGAACCTCGCCATGAAGCTGCTGAACGGGCGGTGTGCGTCAACGTCGTTCGCATCCAACCGAGCGTGGTCTTGGCCGGTTCGCTAGCCCCCCATCTGCCTCGGCCAATGGCGGCTTAGTCGAACGATGCGGCAAGACCCAATGGTCGAGCGGAATGCCTTGCTTGCGCCCTTTGCTCTAACCCACGCGCTCGACGGCTAGCCGCGGAACCCGTCTAGGCATCCCTCGAAGACAGCTTGCCGGAATGCAGGATCCAACATTCTGGGAGGTCCCGCTGCGTATGGTCGACCCGAAGCAGGCGCCCTTTCGAATCCATAAGGACGAACACGCTATCTTCGAGTGGGAGCGACCCCTTCCGGACTTAACTCGATCCAATGTTGGCTCTGTCTTGATCGAGTACAGCGTCGACCGGGATGGTGAGCGCCAGATTCTCAAGAGAACTCTGGAGTTTCCTAAGATGGGCGACTCGGAATAGCGCCTACGTCCTCTCACGGAGTCGGAACGATGCTCGTAAGAATGCGCGCCGCGACGCGGGCAGACAGAGACTTCCTTACCAAGATGGCTGCACTATTTGGTCATGGCGCGGAGACGGGCTCAGTGCGAGATTGGCCACGGGCGCATTGGGATTTTGGTCTGATAGCTGAGAATGAGGATGGGCAACCCATCGGCGCGGCATGGTGGCGCCAATTCGGCGGAGCTCCGATTGGAGGCGAGGCTTCAACTTGGCGAGAGGTCTTCCTTGCAGTCGATTCGGAATACCAGGGGCAAGGATTGGGGGGCAACCTACTGGACGAGTTGATTGCTCGGGCTAGAGCCATGCCGAACACTCCCCGGTTGATAGGAAGAATCGTCGAGGGCGATGAAAGAGCGAGACGCATACAGCAAATGCTGGTACGACGTGATTTTGTGGAGGACCGCACATGGGCGAGGTTTCCGGGTGGAAGCGTGCTCTGGTCACTCAATGTTCAATAGCGTGAGGAAGGCATGACCGACGGCTGGCGATACATACCGGATCCCAGCCGATGGCCAGCTAGGGTAGCGGCCTACGTGACCATGGCCCGTGCGCGGCTGGCCTCTCCCGGGGCGCTTCTGCACTTCGACGAGTTGTTCCAACAAGTGCTTGTTGAAGACGGTCTGGGCCCTGATGCGCAAAGCTTATGGAGGGAGCTTGGCGACGAGCGACTCCGAGTTGCAGAGGCGGAGTATCTTGTCATCGAGGCATTCAGTCGCTTGGTTGCGGACGGGGAAGCTTTGGCGATTGGAGGGAGGGGCCCCGTATATGTAGGAGATTTGTGGGAGGCGCTGGGATTCCAGGAGCCGCGGAGCAATTGGGAGAACACTCCTAGCGTACTGAGATCAACAGTACGCGCTCAGGAACGCGAACCTGCTGAATGGGCGGAGCTGGGGACTTGGCCAGGCGTCGACGCGCTTGTTAGGGAGGCGCGCGTTGCGTATGGACACGGGCTATACGTCGCGGCCGCTGCTACTGCCCGAGTGGCGGCGGAGCAGGCTGTCGAAACTGCGCTCGATACCCAAGGCCTTTCCACAGATGGCGTTGCCGCCGTTCGTGAGGAGCGCTTGTTTGGCTCGCTGAAAGCTTCATCCTTCGCGACTGGGCCACTCGACTACAGCGCGACCCGATCCAACTTGAGTGCGGTACGAAATCAGGGGAACGTTGCCGCTCACGACGGCGTTGTGAATCACGCGAGTCTGCAGGAAGCACTCACTCAGCTGTTGCCGCAGGCGTTTGTGAGCCTCTATCGCGCAATGACACGCCAGACCTAGCATCGCCAACCGGAGGCTGGGCGCTCCAGCGCCGATATCGATTACTACCGTCCAGTCATCATCGCGGGGTCGCTCGACGTCGCCTCGGGACCTGGCTACGACCTCGATAGTCCTCCTCCACTGTTCCAGTGCGGCAGCTCTCGCCCTGATCCCCGCCGCGTCCGCGTCCTCCCACAAGGATCTCGCGGAATCGAGGGGATCTATGAGTTCGCGTCTAAGGTTGACGCCGCGCTGATCCTCCGCTTCCGCTTCCTCTTGCCCTATCGCTATCGGAACGTGGCCGTTAGCCACATGCCGGCGGAGACTCCTCTCCGCCATCCCGAATTGCGGCGCTATGGGGCGGAATGGAGCCCCCCGAATCACCGATCGCTCGATTCGGTGGCGTTCAGGATGTGAGCAGGCCACGCAGCGACGAGGCATATGACCATCTCCCTCACGAAATAGACCGGCGGGCTGTCCGGCCTTGCCGATCGTCCCTACAGCGGATAAGTACACAGCTTTCCGGGGTTTCTTCGGAATATCTGTGCAGCTCGCTTCGGGCCCTTTCAGCCGATAACCGCCACTTCGTGCGCCGGGAGGGATTCGAACCCCCGACCCGCTGCTTAGAAGGCAGCCGCTCTATCCCCTGAGCTACCGGCGCTACCGCTGATTGTAGCCGGCAGCCCCACCCAGTCGGTCGCACTCCGAAGACACACCGGGGCTGGGCGGAATACCCACTCCGCGCCGCCCGGATGGAGCAGGCGTGGGGGGCGCAGCGTCAGGGGATCGGGGTCCGACTCCTGAGGCATCTCCCGGACCTTCCGGAGGGGAGACAGCGAGACGGGGAGGGCCGCCAGGCACGCCCCGGCGGCGGCGAGCCAGATCGTGCCCCGAAGGCCGATGGCCTCGCCCAGGACGCCGCCGATCACCGCGCCCACGGGGGTGAACCCCATCACGAGGAACTTCATAGTGGCGTTCATCCGACCGTGGAGCCGCTCGGGCGTGACGGCTTGGCGCAGGCTCACCTGGTTGATGCCGTACACGACGCTTCCGAAGGACCCAACGAGACCGCCGGCGACGAGGAGGGGGATCGCCCGGACTCCCGCCGGCGTCGAAGCCAGCAGGAGGAGCGGCACGCTGCTGGCCCCGGCCGCCAGGCAGATCGTCTTTCCCACGCCCAGCCGCCGGGGGATCTTGGTGGCCAGCGCCGCGCCGAGCACGAAGCCTCCGTTCCCCACGGCCAACACCATCCCCAGGACCCCGGCGGAGAGGTGCAACTCGCGAACGAGGAACAGCAGATGGACGGCGCCGCTCATCCCGAGCAGGAGGTTCGAGGCGGCTGCGGTCATCAGGATGGGGCGGAGCAGCCGTTGGGAGAAGACGTACCGGAGCCCTTCACCGATCTCGGAACGGAGCGGGGGCTGGGCCTCGGCCCGGCGAGCCGGTGGCTCTACGGTCCGGATCCGGTAGAGGAAGATGGCCGAGCCGAAGAAGCTCACCACGTCGGCGAGGACCGCGGTCGACGCGCTCATCGCGCTCACCAGTCCGCCGGCCAGGCCAGGCCCGGTCACCTGGGCCCCCGAGCGGCCGATCTCCATCCGGGCGTTCCCTTCGAGCAGCCGTCCCCGCTCCACGATCGTGGGGAGGTATGCCTGCCGAGCCACGTCGGCGAACACCGAGCACACTCCCTTCAGGAAGCCCACGCCGTACAGGTGGGCCAGCGTGAGCATGCCGGCCGCTTGGGCGGCGGGGATGGAGAGCACCAGCAACGCGGAGCCCACGTCGCACACGATGAGGATGGTGCGCCGGGGCAACCGGTCCACCCACACCCCCGCGGGGAGGCTCAGGAGCAGGAACGGCAGGAGCTGGACCGCGCCCACCAGAGCCACCTGGAAGGGGGAAGCCTTGACGACGATGATGGCCAGGAGGGGCAACGCCAGCGCGCTGACCTGGTTTCCGAGCTGGCTGACGGTCTGCGAAGCCAGCAGGTTCACGAAGTTCGGTTGCCGCAGGAGGCTTCCGGGACGGGGCCGGAACTGGGGCAGCCTCCGTGACCCTGGGCGGAACATCCGACCGGGGCGAGGCCGACAACCGGGACCGTCGTCTCCGGCGGCCCACCACCGTCCGGTACGAGGCCCGGGGGGGTCCCACTGGTGAAGTGGGGGAGACAGGGGGAACCTCCTCGGGCGCGCTCTCTTCTTCCTTCATTGGAAGTGTTCGGACGAGGAACCCGCGATGCTTAGCGACGCGGCGGAATTCGGTGACAGAGTTGTCGATGAGGCCCGAGGAGATCCCTCCGGCGACGTAGCGGTGGAGCGGGTGAGGGGAATCGAACCCCCATCACCAGCTTGGAAGGCTGGAGCTCTACCATTGAGCTACACCCGCTAGCCACATCAGTTTACCGGTGGAGCCCGGCGCGGGCCTGCCTGCGCGCCTACAATCCTTCCTGCGGGGCGTGGCGCAGCTTGGCAGCGCGCGTGCTTTGGGAGCACGAGGCCGCCGGTTCGAATCCGGCCGCCCCGACCGAAAGTCCGGCCTATGCCGCCTCGATCGAGGGCAGCAGGTCGAGCCGGTAGCTCCGAGCCAGGGCCTCGAGGAGGGGGCGGCTGGCGCCGCTCGGGGCCACCAGGGCCACCGGCCGGGCGAACTCGGACCGGTAGCCGTAGGTGTGCCGGAACACCCGGCCCCACATGGCGACCCGCCCGGCCACCTTGATCTCCACCCCCGAGAGGTCCGGACCGTGCGAGTCCGGCTTCCTGCCCAGCAGCCGCAGATGCACGAGCAGCGAAGGCGACGTGCCGTCGCTGTGCCCGAGCCACGCCCCTCCTCCGCGGAGGCGGAGCCGCTCGGCGGTGTCCCACGCGTAGATCCCGCACTGGCAGCCGGTGAGCGGGGCGTCGTGAGAGTTCCGTAGTCCACCACCGCCCACGTGCTCCGCACGTAGCTCGGTCTGGGCCGGCCAGTAGACGGTCTGGTGGAGGACGGAGGCGAGGCGAGGTTCGCCGTCCCGAAGGGTCACCGTCCAGGTGCGGTAGCCGAACAGTGGCCCGATGAGGTCGGGGGCCTGGAGGGCCTCGCCGACCCACCCGTCGGTCACGCGGGCACCGGTTGGCCTTCTCGACGCTGCGGCGCTTCCTCGGGAAGCTCCGTCGGCGCCTCGATAGGCTCCGCGATGATCAGCTCGTGTTCCTCGCCGATATTCATGGCTTCCTCTCACCCGCCGGACGGAGCGACTCGCTCCGCCGCCTCGGAGACTTACGCAGAGATATCGGCGTTTCCTAGGTATCCCTGTAGAGGATGGTACGCGCAAAATCACATCGATGTGCTTCTTGGGCAAGCACAGCCACACGAAGCCCACGAGCAACGTGAGCCACGTCCGCTCCCTGTGTCCCACGCCCTCAAGGCGCGACCGCCGAGCGCCGACAACAAGGGAGGCAGAGGGCCCCCTTTGTCCGTGAAGAGGAATCGCCGTTGAGCCGCATCCTGGTCATCGAGGACGACCTTGCGGTCGGCAAGGTGCTGACCGTGACGCTCCAGCTTGCCGGACACCACGTGCGGCTGGCGAGAGACCTCTACAGCGCTCGAGACGTTCTCGAACAGCACGACGACTTCGATGCCGTCGTTCTGGACGTGAACCTCCCCGACGGCTCGGGCTTCGAGATCCTCCGGCTTCTCCGCCAGGACCTCAGCCGAAGCACGCCGGTCCTGGTCCTCTCCGCCCTGAAGCAAGAAGAGAACGTGGTCCGGGCGCTGGAACTGGGCGCCAACGACTACGTGACCAAGCCCTTCGGGCCCCGGGAGCTCCTTGCCCGGATCCGGAAGTGGACCGGGTGAGGCCCGGTGTGGCGACGCTACGGCGACGTCCTCTACGCGATCCTGCTGTCGGTCGTCCTCACCGTTGAGGCGGCGGCCCTCGCCGCCCTCACGTGGATGTTCCTTCCCTCGCTCAGCCATCTGCTCCCTCCGCTCGATCTTCGGACCATGCTCCTCGCGGCGGTTGCGGTGACGGCCGTGGCCCTCGTGGTCGTGGCAGGGTTCGTCCTCGCCTATCACTCCTTCAGCGCTCGACGGGAACGTCTGCACATGGAGGCGCTCGAACAATGGTCCGACCGGTGGGTGCGGGTGGTCGTCGAACATCGCCCTCGACCGGAGTCCCCGATCGAGGGGGCCGCCGTGGAGGCCCTTCTGGACCTGCGGGAAGTCCTTCGAGGCCAGGAAGGGGAACGGGTCGACGACCTGATCCAGCACTACGGGGTGGCGAAGGCGCTCGTGTCCCAGGCGGCGGGCGCTCGGCGGCGCGGACTCCGCGGTGTGCTGCTCCCGAGGCGGCGACAGTCCTTCCGAGGGATGGCCGAACGGCTGGGCTCCCTGGAGTCCCTGGCGAAGGCGCGGCTTCAGGACGCGTTCCCCGTCCTGCTCGAGGTTCTGTCCGATCCCCAGATCACCGTGCGGCTGATGGCTCTCCGCGGCTTGGCCCGGACCATCGCCCGGATGCCCACCCCGACCGACAAACACAGATCCGCGATGGCGCTGTGCGACCGGCTGCGGCTGGCGGATCTCCCCGGTGGCGCCATCGAGGAGTGCTTCCTTCTTCTCGAGGACACCGCTCCCATGGTCCTCCGGGACTTGCTGGAGCGGCCGGAGATCTCCTCGGTCGCCGTGGACGAGTGGGCCGCCGATGCCCAGGGGGTCCGCCGGTGGGGGAAAGCCCCCGGCCTCAAGACTCGCGGGCCCGGGTCCCTCCTTCGCGCGGCCCTCGACGCGACCGGCCGCCTGAAGCTCCTGGACCTCGGCGACCGGGTGGGGCAGTTCGTGACGTACCGGGAGCCCGAGGTGAGGGCGGCCGCGATCCGGGCCCTGGGGCGGCTCGGCTACCTCCCCGCCGCGGCCGAGCCGGGACTTCTCGCCGCGCTCCGCGATGAGGTGGAGTTCGTTCGGGTCCAGGCGGCGCACGCCGCGGTGCTCCTGGCCCCCGAAACCGCCGCCGCGGCGCTGTGGGACCTCCTCGGCGACCGGTCGTGGTGGGTCCGGCGAGCGGCCGGCGAGTCCCTGGCGCAGATGGCGGTGACGGGCGTGCAAGGACTCGAACGCGCGGCGCACTCGCATCCAGATCGCTACGCGCGGCAGATGGCCGTGCAGATCCTCCTGGACGGCGGCCACCTGGACGCCGCCGGAGCACGGCGACTGCGGGAGACGGGATGAGCTGGGAGACGGCCGTCCTGTGGTTCCAGCAGGGCATCTTGGTCTATTTCGCGCTGCTGAACCTGCTGTACGCGCTGTTCGGGTACCTGGGGATCCGTTCGGTCATCCTGTACGCGCGGGGGGTGTCGAACGTGGCCCTTCGGGACCTCCTGGAGCTCGAGTTCTACAAGCCGGTGTCGATCCTCGTGCCCGCCTACAACGAGGAGCGCAGCATCGTGGCCAGCGTCCGGTCGATGCTCGGGCTCCATCACCCGGAGTTCGAGGTGGTGGTGGCCCAGGACGGCTCCACGGACCGGACGTTGGAAGCCCTGATGGAGGCGTTCTCTCTCGTCGAGGTGCCGCTCGTGTACCGGAAGGCGATCGAGACCAAGCCCGTGCGCCGGATCCTGCGGTCCTTGCGCTACCCCAACCTCATCGTGGTGGACAAGGAGAACGGTGGGAAGTCCGATGCCGTGAACGCGGCCCTGAACGTGGCCCGGTACCCGCTGGTGTGCGCGGTCGATGCGGACTCGCTGCTGAACGCGGAGGCGCTGCTTCGGGCGTCCCGCGCGTTCGTGGAGGACGACCGGGTGGTGGCCGTGGGAGGCACGGTTCGACCGCTCAACGGCGCGGTGCTTCGACACGGGGCCGTGCGAGAGCTTCGGGTGCCCCGGAAGTGGCTGGAGAGGTTCCAGATCCTCGAGTATGCCCGGGGCTTCTTCACCGGGAGGGCCGCGTGGAGCAAGTTCGGGGCGCTGCTCATCATCTCCGGGGCATTCGGCGTGTTCCGGCGGGACGTCGTCCTCGAGGCCGGTGGGATGTGGACCGGGACGGTCACCGAAGACATGGAGATCGTCGTTCGTCTCCACCGCATCAGCTTCGGGAAGCGACGCCCGTATCGAGTGCTGTTCACTCCCGATCCCATCTGCTGGACCGAGGTGCCCTCGGATCTTGGAAGCCTCCGCCGGCAGCGGAACCGGTGGCACCGGGGGCTGTGGGAGACCCTGTGGCGCCACCGGGGGATGCTGCTCCGCCCGCGGTACGGGTCGGTCGGGCTGGTGGGCCTGCCTTATTTCTGGCTGTTCGAGGGCCTTGGCCCCGTGGTGGAGATGCTCGGCTACGTGACCCTGGTGGTCTCCATCGCCACCGGATCGGTGCTCATGGAGTTCGCCGTGCCCTTCCTGGTCCTCTCGGTCCTGTTCGGGATGCTCCTGTCCCAGCTGGCCGTGGGGATCGAGACCATGCTGCTCGCCCGATACGAACGTCTCTCGGACCGCTTCCGTCTGTTCGCGGCGTGCTTCCTGGAGATGTTCGGCTACCGTCAGCTCATGACCTGGGAGCGGTTCATCGCCACGTTCCAGGTCCGCCGGAAGCGCTCCACGTGGGGCGCCATGCGCAGGATCGGGATCGAGAGCGGGCCCGAGAGGTCCTCCTCCGGCCAGCCCCAAGCCGAGCAGCAGGCCGGCGACGAGGCCGGTTCGAGAGCCTCGTAGCAGGCCCGTCCCCTATAATCTGCCGGTGATCTGCCGGTAGTTCCCGCCGGCTGAGTAACCCGCTCTGCCATGCAAACCACACTCGAAGAAGTAGACAGGCACAAGGTCAAGCTGACCGTCGAGGTTCCCCCCGACGAGGCCCGGCCCGTGCTCGACCTCGCGTACCGGCACATCGCTGGACGAGTGAGCGTGCCCGGCTTCCGCAAGGGCAAGGCTCCGCGCAAGATCATCGACGCCCAGGTGGGGCGAGACACGGTGCTCCAGGAGTTCCTGGAGCATGCCCTGCACGACTTCTACCTGGGAGCGGTCCGAGAGCACGAGCTGGCACCGATCTCCGACCCTGCCTTCGAGGACCTCGACGTGGGCGACATCGAGGGAACGGGCTTCCGGTTCACCGCCACGGTGGAGGTTCGCCCCCGGCTCTCGTTCGAGGAGGCCGACTACAAGGGCATCCGCGTCGAGCGTCCCAGCGCCGAGGTCACAGAGGCCGACGTGGACGAGCAGCTCGAGCGGCTACGGGACCGCTTCGCCGAGCTCGAGCCGGTCGGCCGCCCCGCCCGCCGCGGCGACTACGTCGTGGCCGACATCCACGCCTACGTGCACGACGTCGAGATCCCCGAGGCGTCGGGGCAGGGTGTCCTCTACGAGGTGGGGAGCGGACAGCTCGTTCCCGAGCTCGACGCGGAGATCGAGGGGAAGCGCAAGGGCGAGATCCTCAAGGTCAACGCGAAGCTGCCGGAGGCCTTCGGGGAGCGGGCCGGCCAGGAGGTCACCTTCCAGGTCCTGGTGAAGGAGGTGAAGGCGAAGAAGCTGCCCGCCCTCGACGACGACTTCGCCCGCACCGCTTCCGAGTTCGACTCCCTGGAGGAGCTTCGGGCCGACGTGAAGGAGAAGCTCGGGCGGCTCAAGGAGGGCTCGGTCCAGGCGGCCCTTCGCGACCGGGCCCTGGAGGCGCTCCTCGAGAAGGTGGATGTGGAGCTGCCGGAGCGGTTGGTGGACGCCGAGACCGAGTCCCGGGTGCAGGGGGCGCGCGAGCGAGCCGAGCGCCAGGGGGTCAGCCTCGACCAGGTCCTGGAGGCGTCCGGCGTGGACCAGCTGGAGTTCCGGTCCGACGCCCGGCGGCACGCCCTCCGGGCCATCAGGGCCGACCTGGCCCTGGAGGCCGTCGCCCGCGCCGAGGGCATCCGGGTCTCGGACGAGGACATCGATGCGGCCGTGCGAGAGATCGCGGCGCAACTCGGGCGCGACCACAAGGATGTCCGGAAGTCGCTGGAGCGCACCGGACAGATCACATCCCTGGCCGGTGATATCATCCGAGACAGGGCACTCAACCTCGTCGTGGAGAGCGCCGAGGTAGTGGAAGAACAGCTCGGAGGCAACCGATGAAGAACTATTTGGTCCCAATCGTCATCGAACAGACGAACCGTGGCGAGCGGTCGTTCGACATCTACTCGCGGCTCCTCAAGGACCGCATCGTGTTCCTGGGAACGCCCATCGACGACCAGGTGGCCAATCTCGTCATGGCCCAGCTGATCCACCTCGAGTCCGAGGACCCCGACAAGGACATCAACGTCTACATCAACTCCCCCGGCGGCGATATCACGTCACTCTTCGCCGTTTACGACACGATCGCGTACATCCGCTCCGACGTCTCCACCATCGTGATGGGCCAGGCTGCCTCGGCGGCGGCCGTTCTGCTGGCGGCGGGGACGAAGGGCAAGCGGTTCGCGCTTCCGCATTCGCGGGTGCTGATCCACCAGCCGCACGGGCAGGCCGGCGGGCAGGCCGTGGACATCGAGATCCAGGCGAAGGAGATCCTCCGCTACCGGGCCCTGCTCGACGAGATCCTGGCGAAGCACACCGGTCAGCTTCTGGAGAAGGTGAAGAAGGACACCGACCGCGACTTCATCATGACCGCGGAACAGGCCAAGGACTACGGGATCGTCGACGAGATCATCAGCTCTCGGAAAGTTCGCGCAGACCTTGCGGCCGCGGCCGCAGCGTCGTCGTAAGATATCGGGGTTCATAGCCCGGAAGCCGAGGGTGGGGGGGCCGTGGCAAAGTTCGGAGAGTCGGACCTTCTGAAGTGCTCTTTCTGCGGGAAGAGCCAGAAGCAGGTGAAGAAGCTCATCGCCGGCCCCGGCGTCTACATCTGCGACGAGTGCATCGACCTCTGCAACGAGATCATCGAGGAGGAGCTCTCCGAGACCTCGGAGCTGAAGCTCGAGGAGCTTCCCAAGCCGCGTGAGATCTACGAGTTCCTGAACGACTACGTGATCGGCCAGGAGCAGGGAAAGAAGGTCCTGTCGGTCGCGGTCTACAACCACTACAAGCGGATCCAGGTCGGCACCGCCGACGACGTGGAGCTCCAGAAATCGAACATCCTGGTGCTCGGCCCGACCGGGTGTGGCAAGACCCTCCTCGCGCAGACCCTGGCCCGGATGCTCAACGTGCCGTTCGCCATCGCAGACGCCACCGCACTCACCGAGGCGGGATACGTCGGTGAGGATGTGGAGAACATCCTCCTCAAGCTGATCCAGGCCGCCGACTACGACGTGAAGCGGGCCGAGACGGGAATCATCTACATCGACGAGGTCGACAAGATCGCCCGCAAGTCCGAGAACCCCTCCATCACCAGAGACGTATCCGGAGAAGGCGTCCAGCAGGCGCTCCTCAAGATCCTCGAGGGGACCACCGCCTCGGTCCCGCCGCAGGGGGGCCGAAAGCACCCCCACCAGGAGTTCATCCAGATCGACACGACGAACATCCTGTTCATCTGCGGAGGAGCGTTCTCGGGACTCGAGAAGATCATCGAGAGCCGGATCGGCCGGAAGGGCGTTGGGTTCGGCGCCGACGTCCGCAAGATGGAGGACAAGGACCTCGGCGAGATCCTCTCCCACTCGATGCCCGAGGACCTCTTGAAGTACGGGCTGATCCCGGAGTTCGTCGGCCGACTGCCCGTCCTCACGCACGTGCACAACCTCGACAAGCAGGCGCTGATCGACATCCTCACCAAACCGAAGAACGCGCTCATCAAGCAGTTCAAGAAGTTCTTCGAGTTCGACGGCGTCGAGCTGGTGTTCAACGACGACGCTCTCGGGGCCATCGCGGACCAGGCGATCCTGCGGGGGACCGGAGCGCGCGGACTGCGAGCGATCCTCGAGGAGGTTCTGCTCGGCGTGATGTACGATCTGCCGTCGCAGAAGGACATCCGCAAGTGCATGATCGACGCGGACGTCGTGCTCAAGGGCGTCAACCCCACGCTGGTCCCCAGGAGCGAGCGGGCTCAGACGCAGGTCCGGGCCCGCAAGGAGCGCTCGGCCTGAGGGAACCGGGCCCACCTCGCTTCGGCCCGTGACCAACCTGTAACAAGCGGCTCGTTCAGGTCGATTGGCGCTACGGCCGATAACCAGCATGGGAATGACGACCCGAGAACGGATTCAGCCCGCACTCTCCGACGATCAAGTCTGGCGACGCGCCGTGGAAGCGCACGACCAGGACGACGCCCGATTGTCGGCGGAGCTCGACGACCACGCGGTCCAGCCGCTGGCGGCCGCCCTGCTCGGCATGGACGCCGCGACCATGGCCCTCGAGCGGGGACAGACGGAGGAGGCCCAAGAGATCCTCCTCCAGAGCCGCACCCTCGTCCGGAGCGTGACCCAGCGGCTCCGGAGCCTGGTATTCGAGCTGCGGCCGCCGAGCCTGGACTCCGGTGGGGTGATGGCCGCAGCCAGGAGCCTGGTGGGACAGTTCCGACGAGAGACGGGCATCCACGGCACCGTGACGGGCGAGCTTCCTCGTCTCGACCCCGAGTCCGAGATCACCCTGTACCGGGCCCTCCAGGCGGCCCTGTCCAACGTGGCCCGTCACGCCGCCGCGCGCTCCCTGGAAGTCTCGTTCTCGGTGCGTTCCGGCAGGGCCTCGATGAAGGTGCAGGACGACGGGACCGGGTTTGGCGGGCTTCCGAACGGCGAGGCCGATGGAGGCGCCGAGCCCAGGGCGAACGGCTCCGACCCCGGGGCGCTGGCAGCGATCCGGGCTCGCCTCGAGTGGTTGGGGGGCGGCCTCCAGGTCCGCACGACCATCGGATCGGGAACCCAGCTCACCGCGCACGTTCCCGTCTAGAGCGCTCGCAAGGCCCCGCGTCTCAGCCGTTCTGAGGGTTCGGCTACACTCCCTTTCCAATGGCTCAGCGCACAGGTGGAACCGGCATGCCCAAGGCATACGACGCCACCGGCGTGGAGTCACGGTGGTACCGGGAGTGGGTGGACCGGGGGTACTTCCGGGCCGACCCCTCCCGCGTTTCCGAAGAGCGCCCGCCGTTCTGCATCGTGCTCCCGCCTCCCAATGTGACCGGGGCCCTCCACATGGGCCACGCCCTCGACCACACGCTCCAGGACGCCCTCGTCCGTCGGAAGCGGATGCAGGGCTTCGAGGCGCTGTGGCTTCCGGGGACCGACCATGCCGGCATCGGCACCGAGGTGCTGGTCAAGAGGCAGCTGCGGGAGGAGGGGACCGATCCCCTGGAATTGGGTCGAGAAGCGTTCATCGAACGGGTCTGGGAGTGGAAGGAGCGCTACGGCGATCGGATCGTCGAGCAGATGCAGCGGCTGGGCAACTCGTGTGACTGGGTCCGGCTCCGGTTCACCATGGACGACGGCCTTCGCCACGCGGTCCGGATGGCCTTCGTCCGGATGTACGAGGACGGCCTGATCTACCGGGGCGAGCGGATCATCAACTGGTGCCCCAAGGATCAGACGGCCCTGTCGGACTCCGAGGTCGAGCACGAAACGGTGGATGGCGAGCTCATCACGTTCCGCTATCCGCTGTCCGACGGCTCGGGCCACGTCGATGTGGCCACGACGAGGATCGAGACGATGCTCGGTGACACCGGTATCGCCGTGGACCCCGACGACGAGCGGTACCGGTCGCTTGTGGGGAGGACCGTCCGACACCCGTTCAGGGAGGAGGACCTTCCGATCGTGGCAGACACCGCCGTCGACCCCCAGTTCGGCACGGGGGCGGTCAAGGTGACCCCCGCCCACGACCCCACCGACTTCGAGATCGCCGAGCGCACCGGTCTGCCCCGGCTGAACATCCTCGACGCGGACGGGACCATCTCCGACGTCGCCCCGGAGCGGTTTCGCGGTCTCGATCGATTCGACGCCCGTCGGGCCGTGTACGCGGCCCTCAGGGAAAAGGGCCTCATCGTCGACGAGGAGCGGCCGTACGTCCACTCCGTGGGCCACTGCTACCGGTGCGGCAGCGAGATCGAGCCGTGGTTGTCGGGGAAGCAGTGGTTCGTTTCCGTGGGTCGCCTCACGGGTCCGGCGAAGGAGGCGGCTGAGAGCGGGCGGGTCCGGTTCTTCCCCGAACGGTGGTTGGGGCCATACACCGCGTGGCTCGAGAACCTGCGCGACTGGAACATCTCCCGCCAGCTGTGGTGGGGGCACCGCATCCCCGTGTGGTACTGCGCCGAGGGCCACGAGTTCGCCGCAACGGAGGATCCCGCGGCCTGCGCGGAATGTGGCGGTACCCGTATCGAGCAGGACCCCGACGTCCTCGACACCTGGTTCTCGTCCCAGCTTTGGCCCTTCTCGACCCTCGGGTGGCCCGAAGAGACCGACGACCTCCGGACCTTCTACCCCACGTCTGTGCTGGTGACTGGGTACGAGATCCTTTACCTGTGGGTGGCCCGGATGATCATGTCCGGGATCTACCTGGCCGGCGACATCCCTTTCGGCCAAGTCCTCATCCACGGGTTGGTCCGCGACGAACGCAACCGCAAGATGTCGAAGTCGTTAGGAAACGTGATCGATCCGCTCGACGTGATCGACGAGTACGGGGCCGACGCGCTGCGGTACGCGTTGGCCCGGCTGGCCAGCCCCGACCAACAGAACATCCCGTTCGGCACCCAGGACGCCGAGGTGGGCCGCAATTTCGCCAACAAGATCTGGAACGCGGCCCGCCTGGTCCTGGAGGCCACTCCGGAAGGAAGCGTCTTCGAGCTGCCGGCCTCGGGGTCGGCGACCCTCCTGGAGCGGTGGCTCCTGGCCCGGCACGAGGCATGCCGGGCCGAGGTCGACGAGGCGATGGAGGAATATCGCTTCGACGACGTGGCCACATCGCTTCACCGTTTCCTGTGGTCCGAGTACTGCGACTGGGGGCTGGAGGTGGCCAAGCCGGCGCTGTACCAGGGCACGGATGAGGAGCGTCGCCGCACCTGGACGGTCCTCGCCTGGGTCCTCGAGCGCACCCTCAGGCTGCTGCATCCGATCATGCCCTTCGTGACCGAGGAGGTATGGCAACGGTTCGACCGGGGCGAGTCGATCGTGGTTGCTCCCTGGCCCGAAGCACGCCCGGAGCATCGGGACGAGGATGCGGAGCGCCGGTTCTCGTTCGTGGAGGAGGTGGTGACCTCGCTCCGGCGGTTCAGGAGCGATCACGACGTGCCGGCTTCCCGGGCGCTGACCGCCAGGGTGAGCGTGGCCGGGGAGCGGCGAGAGGCGCTCGTGGCCCTGGACGAAGAGGTCCGCCGTCTGGCTCGGCTCGAGGCGCTCGAGGTGACGGAGGAGGCCCCCGACCCGGCGGGCTCCGCGCGGCTCCTGGTTCAGGGAGCGGAGGTTCTGGTGCCGCTGGCCGGCGTGCTCGACCCGTCCGTGGAGTGCGAGCGCATCCGGCGCCGGCTGCTGGATCTCGACGGGGACGCTGTTCGAGTGGAGCAGAAGCTCGCCAACGAGGGGTTCCTGTCCAAGGCGCCGTCCGATGTGGTCGAGGCGCAGCGGCGGAAGCTGGCGGGTCTCAAGGAAGAGCGCGCCGCTCTGGCGGCGCAGCTCGCCGAGCTCGGCTGCGCCGACGAAGCGACCGGCTCGGCGGAAGAGCCGTAGGAGCATGCGGTTCGCCGAGGCGCTGGCGGACCTGGAGGCCCGCCAGCCGGAGCGCATCGTTCCGGACCTCGACCGGATCATCGCCCTCACCGAGCTCCTGGACCACCCGGAGCAGGCCTACCCGACCATCCACGTGGCGGGGACGAACGGGAAGACCACCACCACGCGCCTGATCGGACGGATCCTCTGCGCTCACGGGCTCTCCGCCGGCGTGTACACGTCGCCGCACCTGCACTCGGTGACCGAGCGACTGGCGCTCTGTGAAGAGGCGATACCGGAGGAGGAGTTCGCCGAAGCCTACGATCACCTCCGGCCCTATCTCGAGGAGGTCGACCGGAACGGCGAGCGCGTCACGTATTTCGAGACTCTCACCGCGCTGGCCTTCCTCTGGTTCACGGAGAAGCCCGTAGACGCCGGTGTGTTCGAGGTGGGGATGGGAGGCCGCTGGGACGCCACGAACGTGGTGCGAAGCCAGGTCGCGGTGATCTGCTCGATCGATCTCGACCATCCCGAGCTCGGATCCACCATCGAGGAAGTGGCGCGGGAGAAGGCCGCGATCATCAAGGAGGGTTCGACCGTCGTGGTGCAGGACACGGGCCCCGCGGAGATGGCCGCGGTAAGGGAGAGAGCGGCGGAGGTGGGGGCGCCCGTCATGGTGCTGGGCCAGGACTTCCGCATCCCGGCGCGGGGGGCCGCCGTGGGCGGCCAGCAGTTCGGTGTGTCGGGGATCCACGGGAGGTACGGCGATCTGTTCCTCCCTCTGCACGGGGCGCACCAGGCCACCAACGTCGCCACCGCGATAGCGGCGAGCGAGTCGTTCATGGGCCGCGCCCTCTCCGGGGAAGCCGTCAGGGAGGCTCTTGCCGGCGCCACCGCTCCCGGGCGGCTCGAGGTCGTGTCCAGGAAACCCCTCGTCGTGATGGACGGAGCGCACAACCCCGAGGCCGCCGGTGCGCTGGCCGCATCGCTCGGGGAGGCCTTCGTGTGGCGGCGGCTGCACCTCGTGCTTGGGATCCTGTCCACCAAGGACGTCGACGGTGTGGTGGAGCCGCTGGGGTCGCGGAGCGACCACGCCTACACGTGCGCCAACTCGAACCCGGCCTCGTTCCCGCCGGAAGCGGTGGCCGAGGCGTGCCGGCGGGCCGGGCTGGACGCAACCCCGTACCCGACGGTGGATGAAGCTCTCGACGCCGCCGTGGCCGCCGCAACGGAGGAAGACCTCATCCTGGTGACGGGGTCTCTGTACACTGTCGCGGACGCCCGTCGCCGCTACGTCGAACGGGTTGGAGGATGATGATTGTGGACGAGACGTTGGTGATCGTGAAGCCCGACGCGGTCCGGCGCGGGCTGATCGGAGAGATCCTCTCGCGCATCGAGCGCAAGGGCCTCCGCATCGTCGAGATGCGGACTATGAGGATCGCACCCCGGCTCGCCGAGGAGCACTACGCGGAGCACCGCGAGAAGCCGTTCTTCACCGAGCTGGTGGAGTTCATCACCTCCGGCGACGTGGTGGTGGCCCGGGTGGCGGGAGAGGGGGCGGTCCCGGTGGTCCGGGAGCTCATGGGCCCGACCGACCCCGCCCAGGCTCCGCCGGGGACGATCCGCGGGGACTTCGGCCTGCTGATCACCGAGAACCTCATCCACGGCAGCGACTCGCCCGAGACCGCCAAGCGCGAGCTGGACCTGTTCTTCGGCTAGCGCACTCACCGCGATCCCACGCCGTCCCCCTGTCCCCCAAATGACCCCCTTGTGCCACGTCCTACAATCGGTTGTGGGGGAAGGGCACGGAACCGCAGGGAACCGGTCGAGAGGATCGAGTAGACGGTGGCTGTGGGGCTTTCCTCCGAGAAGAACGTGGGGCGCCGGCTCCGCGAAGCGCGTCTGGCCCGATCCCTGGAGCTGGGCCGGGCCGCGCAGGAGACCAGGATCCACCACAAGTTCCTCGAGGCCCTGGAGCGGAACGCGCCGCCCGACGAGTTCCCGGCCCCCATGTACGCCCGGGCCTTCCTCCGCGAATACGCTCGCTACCTGGGGCTCGACCCCGAGCCGCTGGTGGCGTCCTACCGGATGGACCACCTGGAGCTGGATCGTCCCATCCGGCCTCCCATGCCGATCGAGCGGTCCTCCGCGGCCTGGGTGGGGAGCGGTCTGGCGCTCGTCTCGGTGGTGGTGCTGCTGGCGCTCGCGGTGTTCGCCGGCCCTCGGGGGGACCGGCCGCTTCCTCGGGTGGCCTCGCCGACCACCGATCCGACCCCCCCGCCCTTGGTTGCCGGGGAGCGGACCGAGCAGAAGCCTCGACGGGTGATCCTCACCATCAGCGCGGTCGAGCGCGCGGCCTGGATCCAGGTGACCCGCGACGGGGAAGTGGTCGCCAAGGGCACGCTGGAGGCCGGCACCGAGCGGACCTTCCGGGATCGCCGTCGCATGGACATCGTGGTCGGCGACGCTGGCGCCGTCCGGGTCACGCTCAACGGGAAGCGGATCGGCCCGCTGGGTGACGACGGCCAGGTGTTCACCGGCTCCGCCGTCCTCAGGCACGGAAGGGGCCGCCTGATTCCGACTCCTTAGTCGGGCTCGGGCGGGCCATAGGGTGGAGGGTCCGCAGCCGACGAGCCTGTGATTGAGATATCCGATACTGAGGAGAAGGTAGCGAAGCAACCAATAACGTGCCCGTATTTCTACGCGTGACGCACTATGGGGGCTTAGGGTGAGAGGCTTCTGGGGCAAGGTGGGTTTCGCGGTCGCTTTTTTAGGAGTGCTTGCAGCGATAGGGTTCCTCGCGTCAGAGGACTCCGGTCAACCTTCCCGCGAAGCCCGTGATGGCAAGATTCCTGGTGTCATCACGAGCATTTGCGGAGGGGCGGAATGGTCTCTGGCTGAAGCCCGCGCTTCGACTTCGTTCGAGCTGTATCTACCAAATCACGCGCTTGCCAATGACGAAAACATGTCGGCCGTGTGGAACTGCGCAGAGGATCACGTGGCCCTTGAGTATTCATCTGGCGTCGTGGTTTACCTCAGCGTAAACGCGCTGGAAAGTCCCGAAGAGACCTGGGCGAGAATAGCTGATCTGTACCCCGAGTTCTCTGTGGGAGTCGTCCGAGGTCAGTCCGCAAGCCTTGTAGATCCCGCGAAGGACGAGACGGGTACCGCCGAGGGGGGAGTCGACCTGGTCGAGAGCGGTATCCGGATCACTGTGAGCGGGGATGGGGAGATACCGCTCGAAGATCTCATCGCCGTAACGGAGTCGCTACAGCAGGAGAGCTCGCCCTCTCCATCGCCCGCAAACTAGATCTTCCGCAGGGCGACGACGGCGTTCTGGCCGCCGAACCCGAACGAGTTCGAGAGGGCCAGACGGACGTCCGCCTTCCGTGCCTCGTTGGGCACGTAGTCGAGATCGCACTCCGGGTCGGGAGTCGAATAGTTGATGGTGGGCGGAACCATGCCGGTGTGGATGGCCAGCGCGATGGCCCCCGCCTCCACGGCCCCCGCCGCGCCCAGGAGGTGGCCGGTCACCGACTTCGTCGACGAAACCATCACCCGGCGGGCGTGGTCCCCCAGGACTTTCTTGATGGCCCGGGTCTCGGCGGCGTCGTTGAGCGGCGTGGAGGTGCCGTGAGCGTTGATGTATTCGACGGCCTCCGCCGGCTCGTCGGCATCCGACAGGGCCGCCTGCATGGCCAGAACGGCTCCGCTCCCACTCGGTTCGGGTGCCGTGACGTGATGCGCGTCGGCCGACGCCCCGTACCCAGCGACCTCCGCGAAGATCCTGGCTCCCCGGGCCCGCGCCCGCTCGAGCTCCTCGAGCACGAGCACACACGCCCCTTCCGATAGGACGAAGCCGTCCCGGTCGGCGTCGAACGGCCGCGATGCCCGCATGGGGTCGGGGTTCCGGGACAGGGCCTGCATCTGGGCAAATCCCGCCATGGACAGCGTGGTGATGGCGGCTTCGGTACCGCCGGCCAGGGAGACGTCGGCGAGACCATCCCGGATGTAGCGGAACGCCTCTCCAACCGCGTGTCCGCTTGCCGCACAGGCGGTGGTGATGCAGGTGTTCGGGCCGGTGAAGCCCATCTCCATGGCCACGTGTCCCGCCGGAGCGTTCGGCATCATCATGGGAACCAGGAAGGGCGACACGCGGTCCGCGCCTCTCTCCAGGAGCACCTTGTGCTGGGCGATCATGGTCGAGAGCCCACCGATCCCGGTGGAGATCACCACCGCGGTTCGTGACGGCTCGGTCTGGGGGCTCTCCGCGTCCTCCCACGCGAGCTTCGCCGCGGCAACGGCGAAGTGAGAAGCTCGATCGGTCCGGCGGACCTCCTTGCGGTCGAGGTAGTCGTGCGCGTCGAATCCCTGGATCTCTCCGGCGATCTTCACGGGGAAGTCGGTCGTGTCGAAGAGGGTGACTTCCTTGATCCCGGACCGTCCCGTCACCAGGGCATCCCAGAACGACTCCCAGCCGATACCCACCGGGGTCACCGCCCCGATGCCGGTGACGACGACTCGGCGCGTCACTCCCTACTCGCCTCCCTCGATCTTCGCGGACACCAGGTCGACCGCCTCGCGCACGGTCTTGACGCTTTCCATCTCCTCCTCGGGGATCTTCACCCCGAGCTCTTCCTCGAGCGCCAGGACCGCTTCGACGAGGTCCAGTGAGTCGGCATCGAGGTCTTCCTCGAGCCGGGCCTCCATGGTGACCTCCTCGACGTCCCGGCCCAGGTTCTCGGCCAGGACCTTCCGGACTTTCTCCTCGAGCTCCTGTCTCTCCATCGCCTGCCTCCTCCTCCTTCGTTCTGGGGAAGACTATCCGCCTACGCGGTGAGCCCGCCGTCCACCGCGATCACCGCGCCGTTCACGTATGAGGCCTCCTCGGACGCAAGGAACTTGATCACCCCGGCGACTTCCTCGGGCGTGCCGATCCGCCCGGAGGGGATCTGCTCCACGAGCCGCTCCCGCTGCCGGTCGATGAAGTCCTCGGTCATGGCGGTCTCCACGAATCCGGGGCATACCGCATTGGCAGTGATCCCCCGGCTGCCGTACTCCTTCGCCAGCGACTGGGTCAGGCCGATCACCCCCGCCTTCGAGGCGGAGTACGCGGCCTGCCCGGGATTGCCTCGAATCCCGGCCGCCGACGAAACGTTCACGATCCGGCCCCACCGGGCCCTGAGCATTGCCGGCAGCGCCTCGCGGGCGCAGAGGAACGCCCCGGACAGGTTCGTCCTGACCACCCGCTCGAACTCGGAGAGAGGGTACTTCACGGTGAGCCCATCCCGGAGGACGCCGGCGTTGTTCACCAGGACCAGGGGCTTCCCCACCCACTCGCGGATCTCCCGGAACATCTCCTCGACCTGTCTCTCGTCGGAGACGTCGGCCCGGAACGCCGCGGCCACTCCGCCGACATCCTCGACGGCGCTGACGGTTTCCTTGGCTCCCGCGTCGTCCCCCCGGTAGTTGCACGCGACGGCGAGGCCGGCCTCGGCCAGGGCCAGGGCTGTGGCCCGGCCGATGCCCCGGGACGCCCCGGTGACCAGGGCGGTCCGCCTGGTCACCTGGGGGCCTCCTCGGTCCACCGGAGCAGGTTCGCCCCCCAGGCCAGGCCGGCGCCGAACGCCACGGTGAGCACCAGGTCGCCGGGGCGGAGGCGGCCCTCGCGCCACGCGTGGTCCAGCGCGACCGGCACGGAGGCGGCCGAGGTGTTCCCCACGGTCTCGATGTCCACGTACACCCGGTCCATGGGAACCCCCAGCCGCTGGGCCACCGACTGGATGATCCGGAGGTTCGCCTGATGGGGGACCACCAGCGCCACGTCGTCGGCGCCGATGCCGGCCTTCTCGAGCAGGCGCGCGGAGGCGTCCGCCATTCCCGTGACGGCTCTCTTGAATACCTCGCGGCCGTCCTTCATCCGGATGGCATGGTCGTGAGCGGCGACGGTCTCGGGGGAAGCAGGCGCGCGCGACCCGCCGGCCGGGATCTCCAGCAACCGGGCGTGCTTCCCCTCGTTCTCGAGGATCGAGCCGATCACGCCCGGCTCCTCGGAGGGGACGAGCACGGCCGCCCCGGCCCCATCCCCGAACAGCACGCAGGTGGTCCGGTCGCTGAAGTCCAGGAACCGCGACAGGACCTCCGTCCCGATCACGAGGGCGGTCTCGGCGCCCCCCGTGGTGATCTGCGCCGAGGCGATCTCGGTGCCGTAGATGAACCCGGCGCAGGCGGCGGCCAAGTCGAAGGCGGCCCCGGCGATACCCAGTCGGTCCTGCACGAACGAGGCCGTGGAGGGGAGGGGCTGATCTCCCGAGATCGTGGCCACCACCGTGAGGTCCACGGCTGCCGCGTCGATCCCCGCCGAATCCAGCGCCCGGGCCGCAGCGTCGGCCGCCAGCGAAGCGGCCGTCTCCCCCTCACCCGCGAACCGGCGGGCCCGGATGCCGGTTCGGGAGAAGATCCACTCGTCGGTGGTATCGACGATGCGCTCCAGCTCGGCGTTGGGCACCAGACGCTTCGGAAGCGCCGAGCCCAGCCCGGCGAAGCGCGCGTACCGCCGAGTCACCGTCCCTCGGCCGTGGGCTCGATGGCCAGCACGGCGTGGCCGGCTGCCACGGGCTCGCCCTCGAGACCCAGAACAGCCAACACCCTGCCACCCACGGGGGCCCGGACGATGATCTCGTCCGTCCCGCGCACCAGGCGGAACACGGGCTGACCCCGATCGACCATCTCGGCCCCAGCCTCGAACCGGCGTGGTGGAAGGAAGCGAAGCCGCCCGGTCCCCGGGCTCACCAGCACCCGAAGGTTCACGGGGGGGTCGAACCTCGTCTCATCCGACATCGGACTCGCGTTGCTCATCACGCCCTCGCTCCGATCTCCGATGCCAGGGCGTCGGCTTCGGCGGGGGAGCCGGCGGCCACCCCGCGAGCGCCCGGCACGCATCGCTTCACCAGCTTCGACAGGACCTCGCCCGGCCCGGCCTCCACGAACAGCTCGATCCCGGCATCGGCCATGGCGCGCATGGACCGGTCCCACCGCACCGGCGACACCAGATGGCGGGAGAGGAGGTCCCGAAGGGCGGAGGGGTGCGCCGAAGGGCGGGCGCTCGCGTTCGGAACCACGGGGAAGCGAGGTTCCCGGAAGGTCATGCTGGCGACGGCCTGCCGGACCCTCCCCAGGGCCGGCTGCATGAGGGGGGAATGGAACGCCCCCGCCACGTTGAGCCGGACCACCCGGGCCCCGCGGCTTCGGGCCATCTCCTCGGCCCGCTCGATCGCCTCGATGCTTCCCGACACCACGGTCTGCTTCGGGCTGTTCTCGTTGGCCACGGTGAGCACGTCCCCCCGTCCAGCGGTGGCGCAGATGGTGGCGGCTTCCTCGGCGGACAGCCCCACGAGGGCGGTCATCGCTCCCCGCCGCCCCTCCGAGGCCTCCTGCATGGCCCGGCCCCGCTCCACCACGGCTGCCAGAGCCTCCTTCGGCTCCACGGCACCGGCCGCGGCCAGGGCCACGAATTCGCCGAGGGAGTGGCCGGCCGCCATGGCGAATCGGAGGCCCTCGGACTCGAGAACCCGGAACGCCGCGAGGTCGCAGGCGAACAGGGCCGGCTGGACCACCGAAGTGTCCGCCAGGCGCTCCTCGTCCCTGCACGCCTCCACCACGTCGTATCCCAGGACGTCCGAGGCCTCGGCCATCACGTCCTTGCCGGCCGGGTGCCCTGTCCAGGGATCGGCCATTCCCGGGTACTGGGAACCCTGTCCCGGAAACAGCACCGCGATCTTCACGCCACTCACCTCACGCTCTCTTGGGTATGCGACGACCCGCGGCGGGAAACGGATTCACACGACGCGGGTCACCTAGCCTTCTGACCTGACTCACGGTGCCACGGTTACGCGAACGGGGCAACTTACCCAGCAGAAGGTTGTCCCTGGTTGCTACCTACCGGTAAGAAGGTTGGCCGCCCGACAGCGCGCCGGGGGGTGGTTTGACCCCCTCCGCACCCGGTGGTAGACCGGGCGTCGTGACCTCTGTGGCCACCGTGCGCCCCAGACGCACGCCTCCGCTCGTGTTCGGGATGGTTCTCTTCCTGGCGTCCGAGCTGATGCTCTTCGGGAGCCTGTTCGCGGCGTATTTCTTCCTTCGGGCCACTACCGCCGTGTGGCCTCCGGAGGGCGCGGAGGTCGAGATGGTCTCGCCCTCTGTTGCCACGGTGATCCTGGCGGCGTCGAGCTTCACGCTGCTGTTCGCCGTCCGCGCGCTCGAACGAGCGAACTCGAGTCGCTTCCGCGCTCTCGTGTGGTGGACGCTGGCGCTGGGAGCTGCCTTCCTGGCGATCAAAGCGTACGAGCTCTCCGCGGCGCCCTTCGGGATCGGCTCGCACGCGTACGGGTCGATCTGGTTCACGATGCTCTCCGCGCACGCGCTGCACCTCCTGGCGGGGATGGTCCTGCTGCTGGTGATGCTGTCCCGAGCCGCACCGCCTTCGTCGGAGATCCGTCCGACCGGCCATCAGACGGCCGAAGCGGTTGGGTACTACTGGCACTTCGTGGACGTCGTTTGGCTGGCCATCTTCACCACGCTGTTCATCGTGCGCTAGTGCGGCGTCTCGGGGCCCTCCTCGTCCTCGCGGCAGTGCCCACGCTGCTGATCGTGGGGCCTCGTGCCGGTGGCCAGACCGCTGCGACCGAGGAGGGGCGCGAGCTGTTCGCGACCGGATGCGCGTCGTGTCACGGCGTTGCCGGGGGTGGAACCGCGAACGGGCCGCCGCTCGTGGGTGTCGGACCGGCATCCGTGGACTTCATGCTGTCGACCGGACGGATGCCGCTGGGTGACCCGACCCAGCAACCAACCCGGCAGGCTCCGAGATACACGGAGGAAGAGATCACCGCGCTCGTCGCGTACGTTGCCTCGCTCGGCCCGGGCGGGGAACCCATCCCGATGGTGGACCCGGAATCCGGCGACGTGATGCTGGGACGCCAGCTGTACTCATCCCATTGTCTGGCGTGCCATGGGGCCGGGGCTCAGGGGGCTTCTGTTGGCGGAGGGCAACTGGCCCCGTCGCTCCGTCGGGCCAGTCCGGAAGAAGTGGCGGAGGCGGTGCGGATCGGGCCCGGCGCGATGCCGCCCTTCGCCGAGGGACTCATGGACCAGCACGAGCTGGATTCGCTGGTTCGGTACGTCCTCGACCTTCGGGAGGCGCCCAACCCCGGAGGGCTCGACCTCGGACGGGTGGGGCCGGTCGTGGAGGGCTTCGTGGCCTGGATCCTCGGTCTGGGGATCCTGGTGCTGGTGATCCGGTTCACGGGGACGCGTACGTGACGGGGTTCCGGGGACGGCCGGAGGCTCCCGTTGCCGTGGCGCTGGTGTGCTCCACCCTCGCCGGGCTCGGGCTGCTCGTCGTGTACTGGCTCGGCGGCCAGCCGCAGATCGAGGGGACCCTGCTCGCGGTGGCCCTCGGCGGGCTGGGCGCGGCCCTCATCCTGTGGGAGCGGCGCCTCATGGCCCACGAGCAGGTCGAGGAGGAACGGGTGGCGCCGTCGTCCCGGGACGAGCGGGCCGGGGCCCGGGCAGCGCTCGAGCAGGGCGGCCAGGAGATCGGTCGCCGGCGGTTCCTGGTCAGGCTCCTGGGAGCGGCCGCCGGGGCCCTCGGGCTGGCCGCGCTGTTCCCGATCCGCTCGCTGGGCCCCGCCCCCGGGCGTTCGCTGTTCGAGACGGCGTGGAGGCTCGGCACCATCGCCGTCGACGAGACCGGAGTGCCGGTCCAGGCCGACCAGGTTCCCGTGGGCTCGGTTCTCACGGTCTTTCCTCAGGGACAATTGGGGAGCTCCGACGGCCAGGCGCTGTTGATCCGGGTGGAGGCGGGAGCCCTCCGACTGCCGGCGGAGCGGATGGCGGGGGCCCCAGAGGGGTTCGTCGCGTACTCGAAGGTGTGCACGCACGCGGGGTGCCCGGTGGGGCTGTACCGTGCGCAGACTCGCGAGCTCCTCTGTCCCTGTCACCAGTCGACGTTCGACGTGTTGACCGGGGCCCAGCCCACCTTCGGCCCGGCGTCGCGGGCGCTGCCGCAACTCCCCATCGAGATCGGCTCGGACGGACTGGTGCGGGCGCGCGGCGACTTCACCGAGCCCATCGGTCCGGGTTTCTGGGAGCTGTGACCGACAGTGAGGCGGTGACCTGGTGGTGATGCGGCGGGTGGTGGTCTGGCTGGACGATCGCCTCGGCGCCGCATCCTTCGCCCGGCGGTCGCTGCGTAAGGCCTTCCCGGACCACTGGTCGTTCATGCTCGGGGAGATCGCCCTGTACTGCTTCATCATGCTCGTGGTCACCGGGACGTTCCTCGCGTTCTTCTACGTGGCTTCGCCGCGGGAGGTCGTCTATCAGGGGCCGTACGAGCCGCTCCGAGGCGCGGAGATGTCGGCCGCCTACGAGTCCGTGCTTCGACTCTCCCTCGAGGTTCGGGCGGGCCTGGTGATGCGTCAGATCCACCACTGGGCGTCGCTCGTCTTCCTGGCCGCCATCACCCTGCACCTGTTGCGGATCTTCTTCACCGGGGCGTTCCGCCGGCCCCGGGAGATCAATTGGATCGTGGGAGTCACGCTCCTCCTGCTCGGCCTGGCGGCCGGATTCACCGGGTACTCGCTGCCCGACGACCTGCTCTCGGGAACCGGTGTGCGGATCGCGTACTCGATCCTGCTCTCGGTGCCGCTCATCGGAACGTGGGCGGCGTTCCTCGCCTTCGGGGGAGAGTTCCCGTCGCCCGAGATGCTCGGGCGGCTGTACGCGATGCACATCTTCCTGATCCCCGCGGCCATCGGGGCCGCCATCGTCGTCCACCTGGCACTGGTGTGGCACCAGAAGCACACCCAGTTCCGCGCACCGGGCCGCCGCGAGGAAACCGTGGTCGGTTCTCCGCTGTGGCCCAACTACTCGATGAAGGCGGTCGGCCTGGCGTTGATCGTGTTCGGAGTCCTCTCGCTCCTGGGAGGGCTGGCCCAGATCAACCCGGTATGGATCTACGGTCCGTTCGATCCCACCACCGTGAGCTCTCCCGCTCAGCCGGACTGGTACCTGGGATGGATCGAGGGCGCTCTGCGGCTCGCCCCCAACTGGGAGATCCGTATGTTCGGGTACCGGATCCCCGAGCCGTTCTTTCCCGGGGTCCTGTTCCCTACGCTGTTCTTCTCCGGCGTGTACCTGTGGCCGTTCATCGAGCAACGGCTGACCGGTGACCGGCGCGAGCACCATCTCCTCGACCGGCCTCGGGATAACCCGATGCGCACCGGGATCGGTGTGGCCGTCCTCACGTTCGCGGCCGTGCTGACCCTGGCGGGCAGCAACGACGTTCTTGGGGCGTTCTTTCGGATCCCTGTGGAGAACGTGACCCGTGCGTTCCGGGGGCTCGTGCTGGTGCTGCCGCCGGTTCTCGGATGGCTCGCCTACCGCGCCGCTCGGGAGCTCCACCAGCGCGAGGTCCGAGCCGACAGGTACGTGATGCTCGCGCGCACCGCGGAAGGGGGATTCGCCGAGGTCGAGGAAGAGGACGCGCCGGCCGAGGAACGGGACCAGCGGTGATCCTGGCGCACGGCGTCCCGCCCCCGCCGCCGTCGGACGCGCTCGCTGCGGGCTGGAACGTGGCTACGGTGCTGCTGGGGGTCCTGGCGATCGGGATGTACACCGCTGCGGCCGGGAAGGCGCGGCGGCCCGTTCCCCGCGTGAGGATGGCCGCATTCGTCTCCGGTGTTGGGGTCGTCGTGTTCGCGCTGGGTTCGCCGCTCGAAGCCTACGCGGGGGCGCTGCTGTCCGTGCACATGGTCCAGCACCTCCTGCTGACCCTGCTTGCCGCGCCCCTGATCCTGCTGGGACAACCCGTGTCACTGGCCCGGCGGAGCGGCGCTGGACGGCGTGCCATTCCTCGCCTCCTGCGAAGCCCCGTGGGCCACGCCCTGACCCACCCGGTCGTCACCTGGTCGCTGTACGCCCTGGTTCTGTGGGGCACGCACTTCACCCCCCTCTACGAGGCCGCATTGGAGTCGGAGCTCGTCCACGGCCTGGAGCACGTCGCGTACCTCGGGGCCGCGCTCCTGTTCTGGCTCCCGGTGATCGGGACGGAGCCGTCCCCCAGGCGTCTCGGTTATCCGGCCCGTCTCCTGTACCTGTTCCTCGCGGGCCCGGTCGGCGCGTTCCTCGGCCTGGCGATCAACCAGGCCGGCGCGCCGCTCTACGCGCACTACGTGACGCTCCCGCGGGCCTGGGGCCCGACGGTGCTGGCCGACCAACAGGCGGCCGGGTTGATCATGTGGATCGCGGGTGGGCTGGGGATGCTCCTGGCGATCCTCCTCGTGGCGGCGGCGTGGGCCCGCAGCGACCGCGCCGCCGCCGGCCGGATGGATGCGCGACAGGGCCCTGCGGACGCTACCGTCCCTCCCGGATCATCCCCATGAGGGCGGTCGCGGCGATGAGCCCGCCGAGCACCACCAGCCACACACCGTAGATCAGTCCCGCGGCGAGCAGCAGCGAGCCCGCGGCCAGGACCACCGGCCACACGCTCGCCTCTGGGAAGGGGCCCACTCGCTCGCCCGCCGCGTCTGCCGGGCGCGCGCCCGGCCGGTCTTGGGGAGGCGGCTCGCCCCGGGCCCACCGCGCCGCGAACGTCGCGGCCAACAGGAGCGAGGCCCCCATCGCGGCCAGGAAGATGGTGCCGGCGATCTCGTACGCCACCAACCAGTAGGCGACGGCGATGACTCCGCCGAAGGCAGCCGAAGCGACCAACACCTTCGTGGCCGTCCTCACCGTCGTTCCTCCTCCGAACGGCGAAGGTCGAACGCCGGCCGTTCGGAGCGGATCGCTGCAAGGCGCTCGAAGTTGTGGTGCGGCGGAGGCGACGACGTCGCCCACTCCAGGGAGTTGGCCTCCCACGGGTCGTCCCCGGCCGAGACCCTCCGCCTGAGGGACACGAGGACGTTGAGGATGACCACGGCGACGCCGAGCGCCAGCAAGAGCGAGCCGCCCGTGGCGAGGAGGTTCGGCCCGCTCCATCCGGCTGCCGCGTCGTAGTCCACGATCCGGCGGGGCATGCCGCGAAGCCCGGCGACGAACAACGGCCAGAAGGTCACGTTGAAGCCCACCATCATCAGCCAGAACGACAGCTTCCCCAGCGTCTCGCGCAGAAGGGCGCCGGTGAACTTGGGGAACCAGAAGTGGAGGGCGGCGAACACCCCGAACACGCTTCCTCCCATGATCGTGTAGTGGAAGTGCGCCACCACGAACTGCGTGTCGTGCACGTGGAAATCGAGAGGCGGCGAGGCCACCATCACCCCGGTGATCCCCCCGACCAGGAAGTTCAGCATGAAACCCAGGGCGAACAGCATGGGGGTGGGAAAGGTCAGCTGCCCGCGCCACATCGTGCCGATCCAGTTGATGAACTTGATCCCCGTGGGCACGGCGATGAGGAACGACATGATGGAGAAGAACGGGTTGGACACCGCGCCCGTGGTGAACATGTGGTGAGCCCACACCCCCATGGAGAGCCCGGCGATACCGAGCGTCGCGAGCACCAGCCCCGTGTAGCCGAACAACGGCTTCCGGGAGAACACCGGCACCACTTCGCTGATCACCCCGAAGTACGGAAGGATCATCACGTACACCTCGGGATGTCCCAGGAACCAGAACAGGTGCTGGTACAGGATGGGGCTCCCGCCGAAGGCCGGATCGAAGAAGTGCCCCCCGAGCCGCCGGTCCACGAACAGGAACGAGAACGCCACCGACAGCGGAGGGAAGGCAACCAGGATGATCAGCGCCGTGACCACGATGGTCCAGGTGAAGAGGGGAACCCGCCACATCGTCATGCCCGGCGCGCGGAGCAGGAACGCGGTGGTGAGGAAGTTGATCGCCCCCATGATCCCCGAGGCGCTGGTGAGCAGGAGACCGAACAGCCACAGATCCACCCCCGCGCCTGGGGAGTAGCGGGGCCCCGAGAGCGGCGTGTACGCCGTCCAGCCGGCCGCCGCGGCGCCGCCGATGGTCGCGAACCCGGAGAGGATGGCCACTCCTCCGGCCAGGAGGAGCCAGTACGAAAGGGCGTTCATCCGGGGGAAGGCCATGTCCGGGGCCCCGATCTGCAGCGGCAGGAGGTAGTTCCCGAGTCCGATGGCGAACGGCGCGACGAACAGGAAGATCATGATGGTCCCGTGGATCGTGAAGAGCTGGTTGTAGATCTCCGGAGCGAGCAGCTGCCGGCCGGGCTGGGCCACCTCTGCCCGCATGACGAGGGCCATGAGCCCTCCCAGAAGGAAGAACGCGGACGCGGTGACCATGTACAGCACACCGATCCGCTTGTGGTCGGTGGTGGTGACCCACGTGACGAGGGTCATCCCCGCGCCTGCTCGAGCCACGCAGCGAACTCCATTGACGACACGGCCCGAACGGTGAACGTCATCCGGGCGTGGTCGAGTCCACAGAACTCCGCGCACTGCCCTCGGTACACTCCCTCCTCCTCCACCAGGAAGTCGAAGCGCTGGACCAACCCCGGCGTGGCATCTCGCTTGAAGAGGAACTGCGGGACGTAGAAGGAATGGATCACGTCCGTGGAGGACAGGACGATGCGGACGGGCTGGCCCGCCGGAACGACCATCTGCGGGGGATCGTCGGGCGTCCCGACGACGACGGCTCCGCCCCCGTAGTCGAACCGCCAGGACCAGTCGAACGCGGTGACGCGGATCGTCGCCGCCGGCTGAGCGCTGGGCCGCTCGACCCTCGATTCGACCCGAAAGGTCACCGCGAACAGCGTCGTCACGATGAGCACCGGGATCGCCGTGTAGAGGATCTCGATGGAGAGGTTTTCCCGGAACTCGGCCGGGCGGCCCATGTCCCGCCGCCGATACCTGATCACCGACCATAGGATCAGTCCCGACACGATCGCCCCGACGGCAACGGCGGCGATGGCGAAGATGCGCCAGAGCTCGGCGACGGCCGCTCCCTGCTCGGTAGCACCCTCCGGGACTCCGAACGTGGAACAGGAGGTGAGGAAGGCGAGGGCACACAGGGCGACCAGGCTCCGGACGCTCACGGTCCCAGTCTTGCCCCCGCCCTCCCGAGCGACAACTCGGTATCAGTTGGCGTTCACCGGACCCTCATCGGGCCCCCGTGCGCTACATTTGGGCTGGTCGCTCTTGCTTCTTCAGAGGGCGGTCCTGTAGAAAGGTTCGATGTCCCAGGTAGGAGGAGGGTCGGCGCGGCACCCATGAGCACCAAGAACAATCGTCAGCGCCCCGAAGGCATCACGGGGCTCCTCGGCCGAGATATGGCCGTTGACCTGGGAACAGCCAACACTCTCGTGTACGTCCGGGGGCGGGGGATCGTCCTCAACGAGCCCTCAGTCGTGGCCATCAACACCCTGTCCAAGCAGATCCTGGCGGTGGGCTCGGAGGCCAAGCGGATGATCGGCCGGACCCCTGCCCACATCCAGGCCATCCGACCCCTCAAGGACGGGGTCATCGCCGACTTCGACGTCACCGAGAAGATGCTTCGGTACTTCATCCAGAAGGTGCACACCCGGCGGTTCCTGGCCAAGCCGCGGGTCGTCGTGTGCGTGCCCTCGGGGATCACCGGGGTGGAGCAGCGAGCGGTGGAGGAGGCCACGATCGCCGCCGGGGCCCGGGCGGCGTACATCATCGAGGAGCCCATGGCCGCCGCCATCGGCGCCAACCTGCCCATCCACGAGCCGACGGGGAACATGGTCGTGGACATCGGCGGTGGCACCACCGAGGTGGCCATCATCTCCCTCGGGGGCATCGTGACCGCCACGTCCGTGCGCGTGGGGGGAGACGAGCTCGACGAGGCCATCATCCAGTACGTGAAGAAGGAGTACTCCCTGATGCTCGGGGAGCGAACCTCCGAGGCCATCAAGGTGACCATCGGTTCCGCGTTTCCCACTCCGGACGAGATGCTCGCCGAGATCAAGGGACGTGACCTCGTGAGCGGGCTTCCCAAGACCATCCACATCACGGCCGAAGAGGTTCGGAAGGCGATGGAGGAGCCGGTCAACGCGATCATCGACGCGGTCAAGAACACCCTCGACCGCTGCCCGCCCGAGCTCGCTGCCGACATCATGGACCGCGGCATCGTCCTGACGGGCGGCGGGGCCCTGCTCAGGGGCCTCGACGAACGCCTCAAGCACGAGACCGGGATGCCCATCCACGTGGCGGAGAGCCCTCTTCACTGCGTGGCCACCGGCTCCGGCAAGTGCCTGGAGGAGTTCGAGGTCCTCAAGCGGGTCCTGATCTCGTCCGGCCGGCGGTAGCCCTCCGGGCTAGACTCGAAGCCATGGCCACCTACCGACGCGCTCGGAGCACTCGACTGCTCGTCACGGGGCTGGTTCTGGCCAGCCTCGTCACCATCACCCTCGATTTCCGCGGTGGGGAGACCGGGCCTCTCGCCGGGCTGGGACGGACGGCCCTGGGCGTGGTGGGCCCCCTCCAGGAAGCCGTTTCGAACGTGTTCCGGCCGATGACCGACTTCGTTCAAGGCGTGAGCAACATCAGTTCCCTGCGGGCGGAGAACGCTCGCCTGCGCGACCAGGTGCAGGCGTTCTCGCGCCAACAGCAGGAGTTCCTGACGCTCCAGCGGGAGGTCAAGGAGCTCAAGGGGATCCTCGGGCTCGCGGAGCGTCTCGAACTCTCAACGATCGGGGCGGAGATCATCGGTGAGGGCCCATCGAACTTCGAGTGGTCCTACGTCATCGACCGGGGCGCCGCCGACGGGCTGGTGGCGGACATGCCCGTCATCGGGCCGGAGGGGCTGGTTGGCCGGGTCGTCCGGGTGTCGGGCTCCTCGTCGGTGGTGTCCCTGATCATCGACCCGGAGTCGGCGGTGAGCGTGCGCCTGGCCTCGAGCGGGGAGACCGGGGTGCTGGTGGGACGGCGAGAGCTCGACCTCCGCCTCGACCTGGTGGACCCGGGAACGACCGTCCGGGCGGGCGAACCGGTGGAGACCTCGGGCCTGGGCGGCGTGTTCCCCGCGGGGATCCCCGTGGGGGTGGTCTCGGTGGCCACCGCCGACGAGTCGAGCCTGGTCAAGCAGGTGTCGGTCCGGCCGAACGTCGATTTCTCCCGGCTCCGTCTCGTGGCGGTGGTCCGCAACCCGGTGGCCGGGGAAGGCCAATCCGGCGGCTCCTAAGAGGGGGTCGGTAGACTCGGGGCGTGCGACGGGCCATCGCGTGGACGGCCGTGATCCTGACCAGCCTGCTCCTCCAATCGACGGTCTTCGCCCAGGTGAAGCTGGCCGGGGCGAAGCCCGAGCTCATGTACCTGATCACCGTGGTGCTGGCCATGATCGAAGGCCCCTCCTCTGGGGCCATCGGGGGGTTCGCCGCTGGGATGGCCCAGGACTTCCTGCTGAATCAACCCAAGGGGATCACCGCCCTCTCCCTGACCCTGGTCGGCTACTCGGTCGGGATGATCAGGCAGTACATCGTCACGCCCAGCCCCTTCCTGCCGGTCCTGCTGGTGGCCGGGGCGACCGCCGGCGGGATCCTGTTCTACGGGATCGTGGCGTTCTTGCTCGGGCAGCTGGCGGTGGGATTGGGGTTCCTGGTCCGCACGGCGGTCCTTTCGGCCCTCTACAATGCGGCGCTGACGCCGATCTTCTACCCCGTGCTGAGACGGGTGGCCGAGGCCTCCAGGGCCAAGAAGGTCTTCCGGTGGTGATGGGATGACCGACGACAAGGCCGCAGGGCGGATCAAGCTCATCGCGTGGATGGTTGCGTTCATGTTCGCCGCCCTCTCCACCCGGCTGTGGTTCCTCCAGGTGCTGGCGACGGAGGATTACCGGGACCGCGCCGAAACCAACCGGGTGCGGCTCGTCCCGCAGTCCGCGCCGCGGGGGAGGATCCTGGACCGCACCGGAGCCGTCCTCGTCGGCAACCGGGGCAGCATCCAGATCACCGTGGATCCCACCAAGGTCGAGGAGCCCGAGCGGGTCCTGTTCGAGCTCTCCGAGCTCCTGAACGTGCCCGCCGCGGACCTGGCCAGGGAGATGAACAGCCCTGAGCATCTGCCGTTCGAGCCGATCCCCGTGCTCCAGGATGCCGCCGAGGGGGTGATCTACGAGCTCGCCGAGCACCGCAGCGAGTATCCCGGGGTGTCGTGGGAGGTCGAAGGGGTCCGCGAGTATCCGCAGGGCCGTCTCGCGGTCCACACGCTCGGCTACCTCAACGAGATCAACGAGGAGGAGCTGAAGGACCCGTCCTTCCCCGGGTACCGCCCCGGAGCCCTTGTCGGGCGAGGCGGGGTGGAGCAGCGGTACGAGCGATACCTTCGAGGGCAGGAGGGGTGGCTCAAGCTCGAGGTCAACGCCCAGGGCAAGGTCCTGGACGAGCTGGGCAGCAAGCCTCCCCGTCCCGGCCACGACGTCGTGCTGTCGATCGACCGGCGGATCCAACGCCTCGCCGAGTCGAGCTTGGCCGACGGGATCCAGGCCGCCAAGACCATCGTCGATGGTGAATCCGGCTTCTACCTGAGGGCTCCGGCCGGGTCCGTGGTGGTCATGGACCCCCGGTCCGGACGCATCCTGGCCATGGCTTCCTTCCCCGATTACGACCCCGAGATCTTCCTCGGCGGGTTGACCAGGAAGGAGTACGCGAGGATGGAGAACCCGGCTCGGAACCAGCCGTTCCTCAACCGGGTGCTTCAGACGTCGTATCCGCCGGGCTCCACCTTCAAGCCCTTCGTTGCCGCAGCGGCACTGCGGGCCGGCCACGCTCAGCCGGGCAGCTTCTATCCGTGTCCGCCCGAGTTCACGGTCCCCGGAGACACGTCCGGAACCGTGTTCCACAACTGGACCTCGGCCAACCTCGGGTACCTCACGCTCGGGGAAGCGCTGGTGGTCTCGTGCGACACGGTCTTCTATCGGTTCGGGCTGGACTTCTACCGGAACCGCCGGCAAGACGGAGAGGTCTTCCAGAAGGTGCTTCGGCGGTGGGGGTTTGGGCAGCCGAGCGGGATCGACATCCCGTTCGAGACCGCCGGGAGGATGCCCGATGCCGAGTGGAAGACGAAGATGCACGAGCTCAATCCCAAGGCTTTCCCGGTCGGGCTGTGGTATCCGGGCGACAACATCAACATGTCCATCGGACAGGGTGACCTCTTGGTCTCGCCCATGCAGCTGGCCGTGGCGTATTCGGCCCTTGCGAACGGGGGGACCCTGTACCGCCCGCAGATCGCGCTCCGGGTTCAGCGGCCCGACGGGACGATGGTACGAGAGTTCAAGCCCCAAGCGCTCGGCCGCGTGCCGATGAAGCGTCCCTCGGTCCTGGCCATCCGGGATTCACTCCGAGGCGTCGTCACCAGCGGCACCGCCGCATCCGCCTTCGCCGGCTTCCCGCATGAGGAGATCGCGGTGGCCGGCAAGACCGGGACGGCCGAGGTCGCCGGCAAGCAGCCCCACTCCTGGTTCGCCGCCGTGGCCCCGGCGGGCAACCCACGCTACGTGGTCGTAGCGATCGTGGAGGAGGGTGGGCACGGCTCCCAGGTAGCCGCCCCGATCGTCCGCCAGATCATCGAGGGTCTGTTCGGGCGGGACTCGACGGGCATCCACGTCGGCGTGGCCCAGGACTAGGAGAGGGATGGAGCTCACCGCCGGTAGGCTGATCCGGGACGAGCGCGTGATCCGTCACCTCGACCCGGTCCTGATCGTCACGGGAGTGGCGCTCGCCGTCTACGGGATCTTCATGGTGTATTCGGCCACTCGCCTGGGCCTGGAGGCCCTCGGCGAGGACCCCGGGTTCTTCCTTAAGAGGCAGTCCGCGTTTCTCCTGCTGGGGATGGTGGCCCTGCTGGTGGCGGCGTCAGTCGACTACCGGCTGGTGAAGGTGTACGCCCCCCTGGCCTGGGCGGGCGCGATCTTCGTGCTGCTCCTGGTCCTCACGCCGCTCGGAAGCGAGACGGCCGGCGCCCAGCGATGGATCACCCTGGGCGGCTTCCAGTTCCAACCATCGGAGTTCGCCAAGCTCGCCGTGACCGCCATGATCTCCGCGTATCTTTCCGAGCTCCGCGGAGACATGGGCATCGAGCAGGTGTGGAGGACAACCGGCCTGGCCGTGCTCCCGATGCTCCTGGTCTTCGTGCAGCCCGACGTCGGCACCACCATGGTCTTTGCGGCCATCCTCGTCGCCCTCCTGGTGATGGGCGGGGCCAAGGCGAAGTTCATCGGGGTCCTCGCCCTGGTCGCGGTGATCGCTCTGTTCGGGGCGTTCCGGCTGGGGGTGGTGAAGGACTACCAGATCCAGCGGCTCACGGGGTTCATCGACCCCACCGAGGATCCGCTCCGGGCCGGGTACAACCGTCAGCAGGCCGAGATCGCCATCGGTTCCGGAGGGCTGTTCGGGCTGGGGTACCTGCAGGGCACCCAGACCAACCTGGACTTCGTCCCCGAGCAGCACACGGACTTCGTGTTCACCGTGGTCGGGGAGGAGCTCGGGTTCGTCGGCGGGATGTTCCTGCTTCTCCTGTTTGGAGTGCTCCTCTGGCGGGCGTTCCGGATCGCCGCCATGGCCACCGACCCGTTCGGACGGTACCTGGCGGTGGGGATCGCCGTCATGATCGCCTTCCAGCTGTTCGTCAACGTCGGGATGACCCTCGGGATCATGCCCATCACCGGGATCCCCCTGCCCCTGGTCTCCTACGGCGGGAGCGCCCTGGTCACCAACCTCACGGCGGTCGGGCTCCTGCTGAACGTCCACATGCGGAGGTTCAAGTAGCTGCGGGGGCGCTTGGGCCTGCTATCCTGTGGTTGATGTACCCATCCCACGCTCGATCCAGGGCGAAGCCTGCGGTTGCGCTTTTCCGTCTCCCTCGCTTCGACCCCCTCGAGCTCCCCACAGACGTCTCGGACGGGCCTGGAACATCCGTGGCCCGCGCCGCTCTGAGCGGCGCCGGAGGCCCGGAAACCCGTCCGCAGAGGAAAGGAACGTCCTATGTCCGAGGAAGCACGGGACCCCGCGGCGGAGGTCGCCGCGAGCGAGTCCGAGGTCGCGCCGGCCCGCCCCAAGCGGCGCCGCCGGGGCGGCCGCGGTCGAAGCCGGCCATCCGGCCAGGCTGCGACCACACCATCATCCGAGCCAGGATCGGCTGAAGCCGAGCCCGGTGGGGACGAGGCCGCCGAGCCGGCGGCCAAGGAAGCCGACGAGACCGCGAAGAAGCCCGCGCCGCGGCGCCGCCGGTCGACCGGCACCCGGCGCCCGCC
>JBOGVA010000081.1:0-22545 GCA_050692195.1 Actinomycetota bacterium
ACCGGCCACCTGGAGCACGATCGCATCGCCCGTTCCTACTGGGCGAAACTCAGGACGGTACTGACGCGGGATCCCGTGGCGGTTTCGCTGCAGGCGTTCCACGAGGACACGTACCTGGCCGCCGCCCAGCTGCCCGGGGCCTCCCTCATCGGTCCGGGGGTGGTCGTGCTCCCGGGGTTCGGCGGGCCCGGTGCCGTTCCCGGCTCCGATCGGCGACCTTCTCCCGACGGTCCGGATCTGGCAGAAGAGGGACCCCTCTCGCCCTGGAATCCCGTCTGGGTGTGCCCCATCCTGCTGGCGCTCATTGCCGCCGTCGGCTGGCCCTGGTCCAGACTGGCGCTCGGATCCTCCATCCCGCTCCTCCAGGTCGCCCTGGCTCCGGCGTTCGGGCTGGCCGCCGTTGCGGTGGCGTCTCTCCTGGCCGACGCCGCGGGGCTGCGCCTCAGCGGAGGCGGTGGGTTCGCCGCCCTGGCGGCGGCGGTGGCGGGGGCCCTGGTCTGTCTCAGGTTCAGCTCGGGGCGGCCGTGGAGAGGCCGTCCAGCAGCCGTCGAACCGCCCCAGCCGGATCGGCGGCCTCGGTGATCGCTCGCACCACCACGACCCGGCGGGCTCCCGCCGCCACCGACTCCGGCAGCGTCTCCTCGTTGATACCGCCGATGGCGAACCAGGGCCGCTGCTCGCGCCGAGCCGCCTGGGCGACAAGCGCCACGCCGGTCGCGGGCCTGCCCGGCTTGGTGGGGGTCTCACGCACGGGACCCACGGACACGTAGTCGGCGTGCCGGGAAGCAGCCCCCAGTTGCTCCTCATCGTGCGTCGAAAGGCCGATGATCAGGTCCGGCCCCACGAGCTTGCGGGTGAGCGCCACGGGCAGATCGTCCTGCCCCACGTGCACCCCGTCGGCCTCGGCGGCCACCGCCACGTCGGCGCGATCGTTCACCACGTACAGGGCTCCGTGCCGGCTGGTCGCTTCGCGGAACACCTCTCCCCACCGCAGGAGGTCTCCGGCCTCGGCGTCCTTCTCGCGGAGCTGGACGATGTCGACACCTGCGGAGAGGATCGCCTCGAGGAACTCGGCCAGATCCCCCCGATCCTCCCGGGCGCCGGTGGCCACGTACAGCCGGGACCTGGAAAGCCGCTCCCGGCGCCGCTCTCCCGCGCTCCCCGCCGGCCCCGGGGACATCACCCTCCGGCCACCGCCCGGACCAGCTCCAGCCGGTCTCCTTCCAGGAGCCGGACGTCCTCGTATCGGGCCCGTTCCAGCGGTTCGCCGTTCCGCTCCACGACGACGAACCTGGGATCGAGCTCACGAGACCTGATGAAGGACGCGACGGTCGTGTCCGAGGCAACCTCGAAGGACTTGCCGTTGGCGATGATCTGCACGGTCGAGACCCGCCGCTAGTTCCTCGCTCCCGCTCGCGCCAGCATGGATTCAGTGGCCCGGGACAGGACGCTCCAGTCCTCCCAGACCGGCTCGTACCCGAGCTGACGCAAGCGGCCTGCGACCTCGGCGGGCGACCGGAGGTCGGCGATGTCGAATTGCTCGGTGGCCTCCAGGGGCCGGGTGTACCCGCCGGGCTCCGTGTGCGAGCCCGCGCTGGCGTGAGTGACGCCGACCTGGAAGAGGCCGTCCCGGAGCTGGGGGGCCTCGCGGGTCGAGAGCACGATCCCGGCGTCGGGCAGGATCAGCCGTAGTGCGCACACGAGCTGGGTCAGGTCCCGGTCCCCCACCGGATCTCGCGGCTGGTAGCCGGCCGCCGAGGGACGAAGCCTCGGCACCGCCACGGTGACCTGCGTCCGCCAGTACCGCTTCATCAGGAACCGGGCGTGCGCGGCGGCGGCCATGGCCTCGTACCGCCAATCCTCGTGGAGGCCGAGGAGGGCTCCGATGCCCACGCGCCGTGCCCCGGCCCTGGCGGCTCGCTCCGGTCCCAGGAGTCGCCACTCGTACTGGCGCTTCTTCCCGGCCAGGTGAACCTTGGCGTACGTCTCGGGGTGATACGTCTCCTGATAGATGACCACGCCGTCGCACCCCGCCGCGACCAGCCGGCGGTATTCCTCCTCGCTCCACACCTGGACCTCGATGGACAGAGAAGGGACCTCGGCCGAGAGGAGCCTCAGCCGGTCCTCCAGGAACTCCACCCCGGTCAGCCTCTGATGCTCTCCCGTCAGAAGCAGGATCGACCGGAACCCCTGCCTCAACAGGTATCTGGCCTCCTCGAGCGTTTCCTCCGGGGAAAGGGTCTTTCGAGCGATCGGTAGCTCTCGGGCGAACCCGCAGTACGCGCAGGTCGTAAGGCACTCGTTCGACAGGTACAGCGGCGCGTACATGTGCATGGTTCGCCCAAACCGTGCGAGGGTCAGCCGGCGTGACGCCCGAGCGAGATCCTCCAGGCGCATCCCCGCCTCCGGAGAGAGCAGGGCTGCGAAATCCTGCATGGTTCGGTCCGGCGGTGCCGTGGCCAGCGCGCGGCGCACGCGATCCGGACCGGCCGTGCTCGCCTCGTGCAGCAGCCGGTCGAATGGCAGACGAGCGATGGCCTCGGCAAACGTCTCTTCCGGCTCGGGCCCGATGAAGCCTCGGTCCCGAGGGACCCTGGGAGCGGTAACGGATCCTTCCCTCACGGCGAGCTCACCGCCGGGTCGGTCTGCGAGGTCTGCACCGCCGCGTCCAAGAACCCGGTCAGCGGGCTCGACGCCTCGGCCTCCTCGCGCTCGGACCCGAGCCCCGCCAGGCGAGCCCCGCGCCCCGCCTCCACGCCGAGCCGGAACGCCCGTGCCATCTCCACCGGATCGGCGGCCACCGCGATGGCCGTGTTCACCAGGACGGCGTCCGCCCCCATCTCCATCGACTCGGAGGCATGCGATGGTGCCCCCAGTCCCGCGTCCACCACCACCGGGACGGTGGCCTGCTCGATGATGATCTGCACCGCGTCGCGGGTCCGCACGCCCTTGTTCGATCCGATCCAGGAGCCCAGGGGCATGACCGTGGCGCAGCCCGCCTCCTCCAGGCGCTTTGCCAGGACGGGGTCGGCGTTGATGTAGGGAAGCACGATGAAGCCCTCCCCCACCAGAGTCTCTGCGGCCTTCAGGGTCTCCACCGGGTCCGGGAGCAGGTACCGAGGCTCGGGGGTCACCTCGAGCTTGACCCACTCGGGCATGCCGGAGGCCCGGGCCAGACGGGCCACGCGAACTGCCTCCTCCGCATCCATCGCTCCCGACGTGTTGGGGAGGAGCAGCACCCGTTCCTGATCGATGAACTCCAGGATGTCGGCTCCTCCGGTCGCCTCCAGGTCCACCCTGCGCAGGGCGACGGTCACGATCTCCGACCCGGATGCCTCGATGGCCCGCCGCATCACCTCGTAGGAGCCGAACTTCCCGGTGCCGACGATCAGGCGCGAGAAGAAGGTTCGGCCCGCGATGACCAGCGGATCGATCGATCCGCGGCGCCCGTGCTCAGAAGGTTCGATGGGTCCCGCGCGGATCTGGATATCACTCCCTTCGCCAGGATTACCTGGATCAGGTTCTGCGGGTCGCCGGCGCCTGCAGCCGGCCTCTCAGCCCGGTGGCCCGAGCTCCCCGGACAGCTTCACATCCCGATTATACGAGGGGGGTTCCGTGCGCCACCGGGCGCGCCGCTTAGAATGAGCCGAGGGCGCCTTCCTATCTCCACGTCGAGGCGCAGCGTATCCGTGTCAGTCGTCGAATCCACCATCGAAGGCAGATACCAGGTCGTCTCCCGGATCGCCTCCGGGGGCATGGGCGAGGTCTACCGGGCTCACGACGCCGTGCTTGCTCGCGACGTCGCGATCAAGCTGCTCCACCCGCAGCTCGCCGGAGATCGCGGCTTCGTGGAGCGCTTCCGCCGCGAGGCCAGGGCCGCGGCCGTCCTCAACCACCCCAGCATCGTCGGCGTCTACGACTGGGGCTCCACCGACGGCACCTACTTCATGGTCATGGAGTACGTGCCCGGATCGAACCTGCGGACGCTGCTGGCCGAGTACGGGCGGCTCGAGCCGGGGCAGGTCGTGGAGATCTGTGTCCAGGTGCTGTCGGCGCTCGACCACGCACACGGCCACGGGATCGTGCATCGAGACGTCAAGCCGGAGAACATCCTGATCGCCCGGGACGGGACCGTGAGGGTGGCCGACTTCGGGTTGGCTCGCGCGTACGCCGACTCCTACGTGAGCCAGGCGGAGGGCACGGTCACGGGGACGGTCCAGTACCTTGCGCCCGAGCAGATCCACGGCGAGCCGGCCGATCCCCGCACCGACCTGTACGCGCTCGGGGTGGTCATGTTCGAGCTGCTCACCGGCCGGACGCCATACGCCGGCGAGACGTCGCTCTCCATCGCCTACCAGCACCTGTCGGGGCGCATCCCGCCCCCCTCCGACGCCCTGCCCACGATCTCGGCCGCCCTGGACACGCCGGTGCTGCACGCCACCGAGAAGGACCGCGCGGACCGCCCGGCCTCCGCACGGGCCATGCGGGACGAGGTCGCCCGGGCGGGAGCGGGGCTCCCGGCCACGCCCGGCGTGGTCGAGCTGGCCGCGCAGATCCCTTCGACGGACTTCGTCGCGGAGGAGCGGGCGGCAACGGTGACGATCCCGCGCTCAATCTCCCCGCGAGCCAGGCGAGCCCGCCGGATCCGGACGGTGCTCGCCCTCGCTGGCCTGCTCCTGCTGCTCGGCATGGGGGCCTGGGCCGCCTGGGTATACGCCGTCCCGCATTACACCAACGTACCGAACGTGGTCGGCATGTCCCAGCGCGAGGCCGGGGCTCGCCTGGAGGAGGCGGGACTGGCCGCCAGGATCGGCGACGGCGAGTACTCAACGAGGTTCCCGGACGGCTCGGTCATCAGAACGGTCCCCACTCCCGGCGCGAGGATCCGGAAGGGAGACGAGGTAACGCTGATCTCCTCCCTTGGGCCCCAGCTCCTCCTGGTGCCGGACGTGGCCGGCCGGGCGGAGGCGGCTGCCAAGAGGACCCTCACCCAGGCAGGCTTCAGTTGGGAGGTCGAGCGCGCCTTCGACGACCGCGTGGCCAAGGGCCGCGTCATCCGGCAGAGCCCGGGCCCAGGCCAGCAGATCAAGGAGGGCTCGACGGTCACCATCACCGTGAGCAGGGGCCCGGCCCCGGTCGAGATTCCCAACGTGGTCGGCCGGCCAGCCCCCGACGCCCAGGCCACGCTCGAGGCCTTCGGCTTCACCGTGGAGAGGGTCGAGGAGTTCTCAACCGAGGTGCCGAGAGGAAGCGTGATCCTCACCGAGCCGCCCGCCGGAAGGAGGGCGCCCAGGGGCTCCGAGATCACCATGGTGGTCTCGATGGGGCCGAGGACCTTCCCCATGCCCGACGTCGTGGGCATGACCAGGGAGGCGGCGACGGCGAAGCTCGTCGGTCTGGGGCTGCGGGTCAACGTGGTGCTGCTCCCGAGCTCGGATCCGCCCAACACCGTGGTGTTCCAGGACCCGGCGCCCGGCACAACGGTCAGGCAGGGAGACGAAGTCACCATCTACGTGACCAGCCCCGAGTCCTGACACGCGCCGTGCGTATCGGCGCACACGTCCCCACCCGCGGGGGTCTCTTCGGAGCGATCGACTCCGCCCGCGCATGCGGCGCCGACGCCGCCCAGATCTGGGGCTCGAACCCTCGGTCGTGGGCTCACCCATCGGTGCGGGCCGACGTGGCCGACGAGTTCGGCCGGGCATGGCGAGAGGCTGGCCTGGGGCCGCTGTTCCTCCACGCTCCGTACATGGTCAACGTGGCCTCCCCCAACCGGGAGTTCCGTCGGCGGTCGGTCGACCTGGCTCGCGCCACCGTCGCGCTGGCGGAGCGGATCGGCGCGACCGGCACCGTGGTGCATGCCGGATCGGCGGGTACGGCGATCGAACGAGCTCTCGCCGTGGAGGTCGCCGCGGGCTCGCTGCATGCCATCGCCGCTGAGGCCGAGGGGACTCGGGTGTTCGTGGAGCTGACAGCCGGGGGCGCCGGCTCGATCGGTTCCACGTTCCCCGAGTTCCGTCAGTTGCTGGCGGCCGCCGACCGCCATCCCCGGCTAGCCCTCTGCGCGGATACCTGCCATCTCTTCGCGGCCGGCTATGCGCTGGATTCGAGCGACGGGGTAGACGCATGCTTCGGCGAGCTGCGGCGCTTGGGGATCGCTCGGCGGCTCGGGCTGCTCCACGCCAACGACTCGAGGTTCCCCCTCGGCAGCCACCGTGACAGCCACACGCACATCGGCGAGGGGTTCATCGGCCTGCGGGGATTCAAGGCGATCCTTTCCCATCCCGCCGTGCGCCGGTGCGCAGTGTTGTGCGAGACGCCGGGGCGACTGGAGGACCACGCCAGGAACATCGCAACCTTGCGTCGCCTGGCCAGGAGTAAGGCCGCTATGGCCTGAAGTACTCCCTGTGCTGGACCAGGGCCCAGATGATGAAGGCGTTGATCGCGATCGTGATGATCGACGTGGCCGGCGACTCGCCGATCGACAGGAGCGAGTTCACCGCTGCGATGGCCGCCAGCACGATGCCGACCTTGCGCCCGATCTCCCTCAGGCTGAGGACCTGGGTCCCGGCCCACACCTGGAGCACGGAGATCACCAGGGCGATGACCCCGAGGACGACCAGGAGGGCGCGACCGTCGGCCACCCCGAACAGCAGAAGGCTGAACAGGATGCCAAGCGCTCCGCCGATGATCAGCAGCACGGCGGCGGCGGTCACCATACCGGGCCGCGCCGGGGAGGGCCGGTCGGGGGGAGGTGGTGGAGGAGGATGGTCGGCCATTCCCGTCACCTTTCTGGTCCCAGAGGCACCCGATCGCCGCGCAGTCTAGGCGGGAAGCCGAAGGGGGCACAAGCAGAAACGATGTGGCCTCGGCAGCCTACGGCTCGGTCTCCGACTCCCTGGTCTCCTGGTACGAGTACCGCTCTTCGCGCCACGGGTCTGCGTGCGTGTGGTAGCCGCGGATCTCCCAGAAGCCGCGCTTGTTCGAATGGGCGAACTCGAGCCCTCGGACCCACTTGGCGCTCTTCCACGCGTAGCGCTTCGGCACCACCAGCCGCAGGGGGAAACCGTGCTCCGGTGTCAGGGCCTGGCCACGGTTGGCCCAGGCCAGGAGCACGTCGTCATCCAGCATCGCCGCCAGCGACAGGTTTGAGGTATAGCCGTACTCGCAGTGCGCGATGACCCAGCGCGCCTCGGACTCGGGCCGGGCCTTCTCGGCGAGCTTCCGGAAGGAGATGCCCTCCCACTCGTTGTCCAGGGTCGTCCACCCGGTCACGCAGTGCATGTCGGCGCCGACCTTCACGGGGCCGAGCGCCTTGAACTCGCCATAGGTCAGGGTCAGCGGGTGCTCCACCGAGCCGAACACCTTGAAGTCCCACGTGGACTCGTCGAACCGGGGGATTGCGCTGTAGTGGAGGACCGGCCAGCCTTTCACCAGGCGCTGTCCGGGTGGGATACGGCCGGCCACCTCATCCGGGTACCTGGGGCCTGCCATCACCGGCTCCCGCTCGCTCCGGGCACGACCCGGCGCCATGCCACCACCGCTTCCTCGATGTCCTCCGCGGTTACGTCCAGGTGCGTGACCAGGCGCACCTTGGCGGCCACGACGTTCGACAGGACGCCCCCGTCCTCCAGGCGCTCCACGGTCTCCTGGGCATCGAGCCCGAGCGCATCGGCATCGGCGAACACGATGTTGGTCTCCACGCCGGACGGGTCCAGGGCGCCGGGTGTGGCCTCGGCCATGCCCTCGGCCAGCCGGCGGGCGTTGGCGTGATCCTCGTGCAGGCGCTTCGGCCCCTCCTCCAGGGCGATGAGCCCCGCGGCGGCCATGATGCCCGCCTGCCGCCAGGCTCCCCCGAACAGCACCTTCACCCTGCGGGCCTCGCGGACGAACTCGCCCGACCCGCAGAGCACCGACCCGATCGGGGCCCCCAGACCCTTCGAGAGCGAGAACATCAGGGCCTCCGCCTCCGCCGAGTACTCGGCCACCGAGGTGCCACTCGCCACGCTGGCGTTGAAGATCCGGGCGCCGTCAAGGTAGACCGGGACTCCGGCCTCGTCGGCCACCTTGCGGATGGCACGCATCTCGTCAATGGGCATGACCGTCCCACCTCCGACCTGGTGGGTGTTCTCCAGGGATACCAAGCCCACCACGTCCACGTGGTGCGGGTCGGGGCGAAGCGCCCTGTGTACCTGCTCGGCCGTGACCTGCCCTCGCGGCGAGTGGAGCCGGTGGAACGCGAGGCCCGACAGCACGGCCGCCGAAGCCACCTCGACCCCGGCCACGTGGGACCCGGACTCGCACGCGATCAGGTGGCCGGGACGTGCCAGCACGTGAAGGGCGATCTCGTTGGCCATGGTCCCGGTGGCCACGTAGACCGCCGCCTCCTTGCCGGTGACCTCCGCGCACCGCTCCTCCAGGCGATTGACGGTGGGATCGTCCCCGTACCAGTCGTCGCCCACCTCCGCTTCGGCCATGGCCCGTCGCATGGCCTCACTCGGCCTGGTGACGGTGTCGGAGCGCAGGTCGACGAGCCGGGTCACGGACGAATCATGGTACGAGGAGCCTCGGCGCGCGGCCTCTCGGCAGGATCAGGTCGTGGCCCGCTCATCATCTCCCGGGGCTCCGGCTCCCACCAGATAGCCGTACCGGCTCCGGAACTGCCCAGCGCTCATGCCGGCCGCCTCCGCGATGGGATCGAGCTTGGAGGGGTCGTCGAGGTCCTCGCGCTCCAGCCGGATCATGTACTCCTTGGCCACGCGATAGGACCCGCTCTCGATGTTGACCTCACGGATCCTGGGCCGGCCGGTCTCCGGATCGGTGAACGAGTCGAACGCCACGGGGACCATGTGGTCCTCCTGGATCGTGATCATCGCCCCCAGATCGTCCGTCCCGTTCCGAATGATCGTTCGGAGGTAATCGATCGCCCCGTAGCCCAGGTCCCTGGTGTAGGCGATGTCGAACGGGATGGGAGGTGCGCACCGAAGCTCGTACCCGATGTTCTTGGCCACGATCGTCACGTCCTGTCCCCGTTCCCTGAAGCGCGCCCGCGTCAGGTCCGTGAGGAGACGATGCAGGTGGAGCTCCCCCAGCCTGATATTGCCGTGCTCGTCCGTCTCGATCTCGGGGATGGCGGCCCGCAGGTCCCGCTCCGCCAGCCGGAGCGCGATTCCCTCCGACAGGATGGCCACCCCGAACGGCCGCCCGTGAGCGATCCGTTTCAGCATGGCGGCTTCCATGATGTCGACCAGGTGCTCGAGCCTGACCGTGCGGTCCCTGGGGAACTCCTCGGCGATGACGGTGAGGGTGGCTCCGGCGGCCTTCCCGATGCCCACCGCCAGGTGCCCGGCAGAGCGTCCCATGGCCACGACGAAGAACCACCGCCTGGTGGTCATGGCGTCGGTCATGAGGTTGTTGACCAACTCCACGCCCACCGCCCGGGCCGTCTCGAACCCGAAGGTCGGGATGCCTCCCGGAAGCGGAAGGTCGTCGTCGATGGTCTTCGGCACGTGGGCGACCCTGATGGTCCCACCCGCTGCGTCCGCCACGCGGGAGGCCGAGAAGGCCGTGTCGTTCCCTCCGATCGTGACCAGGGCGTCGATCCCGAGCTCTCGTAGCGCCTTCAAGCAATTGTTCATCCTCCAGTCGGGATCTGCCGCCGACTCGTCGCGGACGGTTGGGTTGGCCCGCGACGTGTAGAGGATCGAGCCCCCCAGTACGTGGATGCGCGAGACGTCGGTGATGGTCAGCGGCTGTACGCGCCCGGCGTCGGCCTTGATCAGGTGCTCGAAGCCGTCGAGTATCCCCACGACGTCCCAGCCGGAGTTGCGGGCCTCGATCGTGGCCGCCGAGATCACCGAGTTGATCCCGGGGGCCGGCCCGCCCCCGCAGAGGATCCCCAACTTGACCCTGTCTCCGCCCATCCGGTCCTCGGGGCATTGTATGCCGCCGATCTGCAGCGCCTAGTCCGGCGGCTCGCGTCCGCTCAAGGGGGCAAGGGATGAGGCCGATCCCGCAAGTACTCCCCACTCCTCTCCACGGAGGTGCGCGTGCGAAAGTGGTCCTGGCCGGCGCCGTTCCTGGCCCTGGCCGTGATGGCGGCCGCCATGGCCCCCGGCGCCTCGGCCGACTCCGTCGAATCCAGGTTGGAGCGGGCTCGTGAGATCCGGGCCGCAGCCCTGTCCGCCCAGCGTGAAGCCGCGAAGGGCCTCGCGCACATCCTTTCCGAATACCGAGGGGCGGCGGCCGCGCTGTCCATCTCCGTCCGCGACGTCGTCCTCGCCTACCAGGCAGAGCGCACGCTCTCCGACCAGCTCGCCCAAGCTCAGGCGCTCCTGGACGAGCGGGCACGCGCCGCTTACCAACTGGGCCCCGGGGTTTCCATCGAGCTGTTCCTCGGATCGCGGACGCTCGCGGACTTCGCCTCGGCTCAGGAGTACGTGGCCCACACCTTCAAGGTCGACGAGGAAGCCCTTCGCGCCGTCCTCGGGGCCCGAGCTTCTCTGGCCGGACTGGCACGCCGCCTGGAAGCTCGGAGGGCCGATCTTGCCGCCTCGGAGCTCTACCTCAGGTCGCTTGCGGTGGAGGCCATCGCCCAGGTCAACGCCGCCAATGAGAGAGCGAGGAACGCGGGACGCCACGTAGCGCGGCTCCAGGATGAGCTCGAGGATCTCGAGGAAGCGCAGGCCGCCGTGGCCGCCGCCCTGGGCCGGCTGGTCGACTCGACGAAGGGATTCGACCAGACCAGGTTGCTGGCCCTGCTCGGATCGAGCAGGGGCCGTGGCTGCGACATCCCCAGCGGGCTCCGTGACACGGGACAACGGGTGGAGGGCCTATCCTCCTGGTACGGATGGGAGTTCGCCGGGAGACCGACCGCCTCCGGAGCCATCTTCGACCCGCGCCTGTTCACCGCAGCGAACAAGGAACTCCCCCTCAACGTGTTCCTGCGCATCCACTACGGTGAGAGATGCGCCATCGTGCTCGTGAACGACCGGGGGCCCTACGGAGGCGGGCGCGTCTTCGACGTGTCGGAGGCAGTGGCCGATTATCTCGGCTACATCGACGCGGGGGTGGTGTACGTGGAAGCCGACGTGCTGGTCCCTGCGTAAAGGGGCTCCATTCCCCAGCCGGCCGGGTTCTCGGCCGATACCATGCGGGCGCAGTGTCGAATCAATGCCCAGCGAGACCCTGGTGAAGCCGCGCATCCTGGCCATCGACGCCGGGACCACCGGGGTCACCGCCCTGATCGTCGAGGAGACGGGAATGGTCGGGGCGAAGGGGTATCGGGAGTTCCCCCAGCGGTTCCCCCGCCCCGGATGGGTCGAGCACGAGCCGGAGGATTGGTGGACAGCCATGCTCGGGGCCTGCGAAGAGGCGTTCGGTACCGCAGGAGTCCGGGCGGATTCCCTGGCGGCTATCGGAATCGCCAACCAGCGCGAGACCACGGTCGTATGGGAGCGGGGATCCGCGAGGCGGATCTATCCCGCCATCGTGTGGCAGGACCGGCGCACCGCTCCGATGTGCGAGGACCTTCGCCGTGAGGGCTGGGATGTGCGCATCGGGGAACGGACCGGGCTGGTCGTGGACCCATATTTCTCAGCGACCAAGCTCGCCTGGATCCTGGAACACGTGCCCGGAGCGCGCCTGGAGGCCAAATCGGGGCGTCTCGCCTTCGGCACCGTGGACTCCTACCTCCTGGCTCGCCTCACCGGCGGAGCGGTCCATGCCACCGATCGAACCAACGCATCGCGCACGATGCTCTACGACATCCATCGCCTCGACTGGGACGAGGAGATCCTCGAACGCCTGCGGATCCCTCGACAGGTCCTTCCGGTCGTCTTGCCCTCCTCCGGGAGGTTCGGCATCACCGAACCGCAGGCGTTCTTCGGAGCCCGTCTGCCGATCGCCGGTCTGGCCGGCGACCAGCAGGCCGCGCTGTTCGGGCAGGCCTGCTTCGCACCGGGGTCGGCAAAGAACACCTACGGAACCGGTTCCTTCGTCCTCATGAACACCGGAGAGCGGCCGGTGCGCTCGGGCACCGGCCTCATCACCACGATCGCGTGTGGGCGGAACGACCGCCCGACCTACGCCTTGGAAGGATCCATCTTCGTGACCGGAGCCGCCATCCAGTGGCTTCGGGATGGCCTGCGGATAATCGACCGGGCAGCCCAGGCCGGCCCCCTGGCCGAGTCGGTGCCGGATGCCGGAGGGGTGTACTTCGTGCCGGCCCTCGCCGGGCTCGGAGCCCCGTGGTGGGACCCCTACGCCCGGGGGACCATCGTCGGCCTCACCCGGGGGACCGCCCGCCCCCATCTGGTCCGTGCAGCCGTCGAGTCCATGGCCTATCAGACCCGCGATGTGGTCGAGGCCATGCAGGCCGACGCCTCGGTGCCGCTTTTGGAGCTCAAGGCAGACGGGGGAGGCAGCGTCATGGACGTGCTGCTGCAGTTTCAGTCCGATCTTCTCGGTGTGCCCATACGCCGATCGCGGGTCCAGGAGACGACGGCCCTGGGAGCAGCCTACCTGGCGGGTCTGGGGGAAGGCGTGTGGGCATCCACGGATGAGCTTGCCGGCCACTGGGAGCTCGACCGCGAGTTCCTCCCCGGGGACCGGGGTGAGGCGGACCGGCGATACCGGGAGTGGCGCCGGGCCGTGGACCGGTCCCTCCGTTGGGCACCCGCGGAGGCGCAGGAGCAGGCCCCTGATGGCTAGGGGCCTGGAGGTTCGGCCCTCGGATCACAAAGGATGCCGGGGCGCAGGGCAACATCTCGTTTGCCTCCGGTCGCCGGGGGTAGCTAAAGGGCGCGACGCCGAGAAACCCGAAGCGCCCGGGCACTCTTCGGCGGCTCGGAAGGAGGCGGCAAGTTGTCGAGGTGTCCGGTCTGTGCTTCGGTGAGGATCGTCATCGTGGTGAGCCCCGAGCGGCGCGCGTTCTGCACCGCATGCGGCGCTCACTGGCGTCAGAAGGGTAGCGAGCAGCAGGCGATCCGCCGGCAGGCGCTTACCCTTTTACCCACAGCGGCGCGGCTCTGACAGAACGTCCCCGTCAAGAACTCTCCGGTTTGTCCGGGCCGGTGGTGGTGGAGACGGGAGAAGGAGCCTCCGCTCGGTCATCACTCCCCTCGCGGTCGATACGGACCTTCGCCTTGGCCCCGTACTCGTCGACGTACTCCTGCCCCGACAGCAGCATGATCTCGTACATGATCTCGTCGGTAACTGATCGGAGCACGAACCTGTCCGTCGGCGTGCCGTAGTGCCGCTCGAAGTGCAATGGCTCTCCGAACCGGATCTCGGTCCTGCCGGGCTTGGGAAACTTCCGATCGTACGGCATGGCCTCGAAGGTGCCGACGATCGCCACGGGCACCACCGGGACCCGGGCCTCCAGCGCCATCCGGGCCACGCCGGTCTTGCCCCGGTAGAGCCTGCCGTCGGGCGAACGCGTGCCCTCCGGGAAGATACCGATGAGATTGTCCTCCTTCAGCGCTCGTATCCCCGCCTGGAGGGCCGCCTCGGCCGCGGACTTGCTCTCACGCCGCACCGGGATGACGTTTGCGGACTTGAAGAACCAGCGCAGGTACCACTTGTCGACGTACTCGGCCTTCGCCAGGAACACCACCTTTCGTTTCGGCACGACCAACGGAAGCAGGAGATCGTCCAGGAACGACTGGTGGTTCGAGGCCAGGATGGCCCCTCCCTCGGAGGGGATGTTCTCGAGGCCCTCGACCCTCGGCCTGTACATGAGCCGAAGGAGGGGGCCCAGGAACACATGCTTCATCAGCCACCAAAACATGGCACTCCCCCGTTCAGACCTCGCCATCGGGGCGTTCGTTACGCGCCTTATACACTATAGGGAGAGCGTGCGCGGGGGAAACTCATCCACGATGTTGGGATTCGGCCTTCTCGAATGGACGTTTGTCGTCGTCCTGGTGGCGCTGGTTGGAGCGACGGGTTTGTTCGCGCTGTTCCTGCTGATCCAGCAATTCCGGAATCCGTCTCGAAGGCCTTGACCGGGCAGCCGCGGTCGAATCCTCGGTCGTGAGCAGGCCCGTCATCGCGGGTGCGGAGGCCTTTCGGTTCGAGGGCGGACAGATCGGAGCGCTCCTCCAGCATGGGTTCACCGGTTGTCCGGCATCCATGCGGCCCATGGGCGAATGGCTCGCCCGGCGAGGACTATCCGTCGTCGGCCCGAGACTCCCCGGGCACGGAACCTCGTGGGAGGAGTTGGAAACGACCACGTGGCAGGACTGGGTACGGGAGTCGGAGAGGGCTCTCCTGGACCTGTCGGATCGTTGCTCCACTGTGGTCATGGTCGGCCAGTCGATGGGTGGAGCCATCGCGTTGCATCTCGGAGCGAAACACCCCGCGAAACTGGACGGCGTCGTCGTGATCAATCCCATCGTGCGGAAGCGAAGCCTCGTCCTCGCGCCGGTGATACGGCCGTTCGTTCGCACCGTGAAGGCGATCGGGGGAGACATCAAGAAGCCCGGGCAGGTCGAGATCTTCTACGGGCGCACGCCGCTCGCGAGCGCCGCTCAGCTTGGGAAGTTGCTTCGGGCGGTGTGGCGGGGACTTCCTTCCATGCGACTGCCCCTTCTGGTCTTCTCCTCCACCGAAGATCACCTGGTTGATCCGGCGAACTCCAGATTGGTGATGAGCCGAGCGGGAACCAGCCGGAAGGACCTCATCCCGCTCACGAACTCGTATCACGTGGCCGCCCTCGACAACGACGCGGAATTCATCTTCGAGAGCGTCCTGCGGTTCGCGGGCTCCTTGGCACGCGAGACGCCGACCACGCCCGCGTAGTCCGTGGCGGTAGTCACCGTCTCCAGGCAGTACGGCGCCGGCGGGCTGCGTGTCGGCCCGGCCGTGGCCGAGGCTCTCGGCTTCCGATTCGCTGATCGAGAGCTGGTGGAGCTGGCCGCCGAGCGCCTGGGGCTGGACCCACAGGTGGCTCGGGCACGGGACGAGCGTGTCCCCGCCATCGTGGAGGAGATCGGCCTGGCCCTGGCCGCCGGAACCCCGCCCTTCGGCGCCGCCCCGCCGTTTCCTGCCGAGCGCGCGCTCGGCGATCAGGCTCTGGCCGAAGCCACCCAGCGGGTCATCCGTTCGCTGGCCGACGCGGGAGGATACGTGATCCTGGGCCGCGGAGCGCAGGCGGCGCTGGCGGAGCGCCGCGATGCCTGCCATATCTCCCTGGTCGGCGACAGGCGAGACCGGGCTCGGCGGGTCGCCGCCTCGCAGGGCGTCGACGAGAAGGAAGCCCTGGCTCGATGCGAACGGGTCGATGCGGAACGGGCAGCGTACGTCCGGCGCTTCTATGGCGTCGATATCGGGGACCCGCTCCTCTACGACTGCGTCCTCAACACTTCCAGGCTCAGCCTCGAAGCTGTGGTCGATGTCGCCGTGGAGGCGGTCGGGCGAAAGCTCGACATCCGCTGATGCGCTCCCTCGAGTCGCTGAAGCACAGGAACTTCCGGTTGATGTGGACCGGGGCCATCCTGTCGAACACCGGCACGTGGATGGCGGCCGTGGCGCTTTCCTGGTACGTCTTCCTTCTGACCCGATCGCCTTTCTGGGTCTCCTTCGTCACCTTCATCAACTTCGTGCCCACCGTGTTGTCTCCCATCGGGGGCGTGCTCACCGATCGATTCGATCGGAAGCGGATCCTGGTCCTCGCCCAGGTCTTCATGATGGTGAACGCGGCGGCGCTGGCGCTCCTGGCGTGGCTCGATCAGGCGAGCCTATTCGCCGTGATGGCGCTGACCTTCGGCCAGGGATTGGGGTTCGCCATCAACGCCCCGGCCTGGATGGCGTTCGTCCCTTCGCTCGTCCCGCCGGAGTCCATGGTCAATGCCATCGCCCTGAATTCGGCCCAGTTCAGCCTGGCTCGCGTCATCGGGCCGGCCGTCGCCGGGGCGTTGATCGCGGCCAGCTCCAGAGGTGTCCCGCTGATCTTCGCCATCAACGCGGTTTCCTTCGTGACCGTACTGATCGCTCTGGCGCTCGTCCGCTCCTGGCCAACGCCACCCCGGCAACGAAGGACTGTACGCGACCTCCTGATGGGAGGGCTGTCTTACACGTGGGGACACCGCCCGATCCGGGCGATGATCGGCGCCATCGCCGTGATGTCGCTGTTCGGGGCGCCGGTGACTGCCCTGCTCCCCGTCTTCGCTGCCGAGGTCTTCGGCCGCGGGGCCGAGGAGTTCGGCGTGCTCGCCGCCGCGCTGGGCGTCGGTTCCTTTCTCGGAGCGCTCCTGCTGGCCCGTGTGGGCAGCCGGGTGAGCCAAGCATCGATAGCGGCGACGCTCGTCTGCCTGTCCGCGACCCTGATCCTGTTCGCCTCCATCGGCGTGTACGCGGTGGGGGTCCTCCTCATGGTCCTGTACGGTACGGCCTTCCTCTTCCTCGTGGCTGGAACGAACAGCGCCATCCAACTCCAGGTCGAAGAGGGCATGCGGGGGCGGGTGATCAGCATGTGGATGCTCGCGTTCGGGGCGTTCTATCCGGCGGGCTCACTCGTGGCGGGGATCGCCGCCGAGGCCTGGGGCGCTCCGGTCACGACCATCGCCGGGGCGGCGGTGTGCGCTGCTTGGGGGTTGATCCTGCTGGGCCGCTCGGCCGGGCCGGCCGGGCGGGCCGTCCTCGAACCGGGGGCCTGACGCTCACCGGAGGTCGTACGCGAGCCAGGAGATCGTCCATCTCGTCCTCCGCGGGCGGGCCAGGGAACCGAATCGCTCCTCCGCCCAGTGCTTGACGCGTTCCACAGCCCGCTTCCTCGCCCGCTCATCCAGCGACCACGTGAAGGAGAAGACACCCTTCTCCAGCAACGCGAGCCGCTCATCGATCGTGGTGGTGCGAGATCCGGCCAAAGCGGGCAACCTCCTCGGTCGAGCACCGAGCGAGCGCATCGCCAGGTCCACCTCGTCCGGGTCGTTGGTGCCCACGAACGGAGACGAGATCCCTGCCTGACGGCAGAACGCTTCCTGGACTTCCTTCCACCAGCCGCTCCCCCACCCTCCGGGCTCCACGAGCACCACGCCGCCGGGCCGAAGCACCCGCGCCAGCTCAGCCAGCGCGTCCCGCCAGGCCGGGATGAGATGCAGCACATGGGACGCGAGACCCGCGCCGAACGAGGATCGACGGAACGGAAGGGCCACGGCGTCGGCCATCGCCAATGGGAAGGGCGCTCTCCCCCCGGCGTTCTCGCGGAGCTTCATGAGCATCGGCCGCGACAGATCGACCCCGGCCATGCGAATGCCGGCCCGGACGAGCGGCAGGGCCAGCCGCCCCGTCCCGACCCCGATCTCCACACACGGCTGACGGCGCCGGAGCTCGGCCACCAGCAGCGCCTGAACCCTGCGCATCGCACCAGGGGGGAGGGAGCGAGTTTTGTCGTAGTCCTCCGCTGCCCGGTCGAAGGCGATCGAACGGGAGGCGGGCAGGGCCGCCCTCCGGGCCGATGACACGCTAGGGCTCCTCGATCTCCACTTCCGCCATCACCGGCAGGTGGTCCGAGAAGCCGGAGACGGCCGGGCCCGCGGGAACCCATGCGCCGGTGGCCTTGATTCCATCGCTGGCGAAGAGGTAGTCGATCCGGGCCGTGGGGCCGAGCGCCGGGAACGTCTCCCCGGAGCCATCGCCCACCTCGGCGAAGAGGTCGAAGAGGCGATCCGCCACCCAGCGCGCCGCGACCCCTTCCGGTCCTTCGTTGAGGTCTCCCCCGAGGATCAGGTGGCCATCGGTCGTCCCGAGAAAGTCCATGAGCTCGCGCGAGTGCCGCTCCCGTTCCCTCGGGGCCAGCCCGAGGTGCACGGACGCGGCCGTCAGCCGGATCCCCTCCTGCCGAAGGTGCGCGGCGATGAAGCCCCGCCGAAGCGTGCGTCCCTCCCGCGTCAGCGTCCTGATGTCCACGCCACTCAAACGCCATGACGGTCGGTACAGGACCGCGTTTCGAACTCGGCTGAGGGGACCATGGCTCGAGACGACCTCCATCTCCAGACGGGAGGCGAACCGACGGAGCGCCAAGGGACCCCCGCATTCCTGAAGGAGGGCGATGTCCGGAGCCTCCGGTCGCAGGACGCCGGCCACCGCTTCGACTCCCGCCCGAAACGATCTGACGTTGTACGCAACCAGGCGAAGCCGCACGGATGGGAGGCTACTCGATCAGTACGCGACCAGCGTCCCGGCTTTGCCTCCCAGCGCCCGAGGCCCATCCTCCAGCGCCGCGATGATTGCCTGCTTGCCGCCGCCCTCCACGAACTGCACCGCCGCCTCCACCTTCGGCTTCATCGATCCCGCCCCGAACTCGCCAGCCTCCAGCCTGCGCCGCGCCTCCTCGGGGGTCAGCCGGGACAGAAGGCTCTGCTGTGGGGTGCCGAAGCTCTCGTACACACCCCCCACGTCGGTCAGGATCAACAGCGCGTCGGCCTCGACGTCCCCGGCCAGGATGCAGGCGGCGAGGTCCTTGTCCACTACGGCCTCCACTCCCACCAACCGGGGACCCTCCTCGACCACCGGCACGCCTCCCCCACCTGCCGCGATCACGATGACGCCGGATGCCACGAGCCGGCGGATCACCGGGGCCTCGACGATCGAATAGGGCCGGGGCGAGGGAACCACACGGCGCCAACCGGTCTCCCCGCTGGCCGGAGACAGGCGATACCCGCGCTCCCGCGCCAGTCGTTTGGCCTTGTCCTTGCCGTAATAGGGACCGATTGGCTTCGTGGGCTCGGCGAAGGCCGGATCGTCCTTGGGTACGCGGGTCAACGTGAGGATCGTCACCACCGGTCGATCCATTCCCCGCTCGTAGAACACGTCGCCGATGGACGCCTGAAGCAGATAGCCGATCTGGCCCTGGCTCTGTGCCCCGCACACGTCCAGGGGCATCGGGGCCACCAGACGGCTGGCCTCCTCGTTCTGGATCAGGATCCGCCCCACCTGAGGTCCGTTGCCATGGGTGACCACGACCTCCCAGCCCTGTTCGGCGATGTCGGCGATCACCTGGGCGGCGACGCGAGCGGATCTCCGCATGCTCTCGGCGCTGTCCTCGTCACCTCGCTGGAGGAGAGCGTTCCCCCCCAGGGCCACGACGACCCTCTGCACGGGAGGCTCCTACTCCAGCACGGGGCGCAGCGCGTCCGTCATGGTCGGAGACCCTTCGGCCTCCTCCAAGTCGTAGGACACCCGGACGGCGGGCTTCTCGATGTCGACGAGCTTGCGCAGGTCGATGGGCGTGGCGATCAGGACGGCGTCGACCGGGGTCGAGTTGATCATGGACTCGAACTCCCCGAGCTGCTGTTCGGAGTAGCCCATGGCCGGGAGCACCGGCCCGACCTCGTACTTGGCGTAGATGTCCTTCATGGAGCCCACCGCCCACTCCCGGGGGTCCACGATCTCGGCCGCTCCCAGGCGTTGCGCCGCGACGACGCCCGCCCCATAGAGCATCTCGCCGTGTGTCAGCGTCGGCCCGTCCTCGATGACCAGCACCCGCTTGCCCGAGATATCGATCCCGTCTTCGACGGTCACCGGGCTCCGGGCTTTGATGATCAGGGCGTCCGGATTCACCGCCCTTGCGGCGCGCTCCACGGCGGCGATCTGATCGTCTGAGGCGGAGTCGATCTTGTTGATCACGATCACGTGGGCCATCCGGAAGTTGGCCTCTCCCGGGTGGTATGCGGTCTCGTGCCCGGCCCTCAACGGGTCGGCCACCACGATGTGCACCGTGGGGCGGTAGAACGGATAGTCGTTGTTCCCACCGTCCCACACCAGGACGTCACACTCCTTCTGGGCTTGCTCCAGGATCTGGCCGTAGTCCACCCCTGCATAGACGACCGTTCCATTCCGCAGGTGCGGCTCGTACTCCTCCCGCTCCTCGATGGTCACGCTAGCGGCGTCCAGATCCTCGAACGAAGCGAACCGCTGGACGCGCTGCGCCGCCAGGTCTCCGTAGGGCATGGGGTGCCGAACAACCACCGGAGTCTTGCCGTGGTCCTTGAGGGTCTTGACGACTTTGCGTGTGGTCTGGCTCTTGCCCGACCCGGTCCGGACTGCGCACACCGCCACCGTCGGGACGTTGGCCTGGAGCATGGTGGCGGCCGGCCCCAGGAGGACGAACGAGGCGCCCGCGGCCAGGGCGACGCTCGCCTTGTGCATGACGTACTGGTGAGAGACGTCCGAGTAGGAGAAGACTACGTCGTCCACCCGCAGCTCGCGGATGAGGCGGGGAAGCTCCTCCTCCAGGTGGATGGGGATGCCCGCCGGATACCTCGACCCTGCCAGCTCGGGTGGATACCGCCGCTTCTCGATGAAGGGGATCTGCGTGGCCGTGAACGCAACGACCTCTATGCCTGGGTCGTCACGGTACACCACATTGAAGTTGTGGAAGTCGCGTCCCGCCGCTCCCATGATCAGCACGCGTCTCGGCACGTACCAGCCTCTCTCGTCTGTGTCGCGTCGTCGCCCGAAGGGCCGAGCGAGCTTACGGGGCGGCCGGAGAGGTCGTCAAAGACCGGCCACGCGGATGGGCTGTGGGTTTAGGGTTACGCGGCTGACGAGGGGCCGCCCCGAGACCAGCCGAACCGGTCTCCCGTTTCGCCCCTGTCCTCCATACCCGGGCTGTCCTGGGTCCAGAGCACGTCATCGGGATCCTCCGCCTGGAGGCCTGCCGCCGTGGAATACAGGACGTGCACTGCACCGATGTCGTTGGCGGAACCTTCGACTTCCTCGAAGGGAACCCCCACGGCCAGGTCGGCGAAGCCGTCGCCGTTGAAGTCTCCGGTGGCCACGGCATGACCGAAGTGGTCACCCCGCTCCGCAGCGTCCTCCACGGGATCGTCGCCCTGCTCCAGATGCCAGTTTCTGGCCGTCTGGAGCCCGCCGGCCGAGCCGTACAGGATGTTCACGGCGCCGGATTCGGGGATCGACTCACCGCCCCCGTCTTCGCTTACTACCCCCACTGCAAGGTCATCGAATCCGTCGTCGTCGAAGTCTCCGGTCGCGACCGAGTACCCGAACTGGTCGTTGTGCTCTGCCAGCCCGATCACGCCGGGGACGTCCTGGTGCCAGAACTGGTCGTCCGGGGCACTCGTCTGGAGACCGCCCGCCGATCCGTACAGGACATTCGCCGCACCCGCGTTCACCCCGCGGGATTCCGACCCCACGTCTTCACGCGGGACGCCCACCACGAGGTCGGCGTACCCGTCCCCGTTGAAGTCCCCCGTGGAGGCGGACCATCCGAGATAGTCGTTGGCCTCGGCGTGATCCTCCACGCCATTACGCCCCTGCATCCAGAACTGGTCGTCGGGCGAATCGGCCTGTAGCCCGCGGGCCGAGCCGTACAGGACGTTCACCGCGCCTGCGTCCTGAATCGGGGCCGTCCCCTCTAAGTCTTCCAAAAGAACACCCACCGCGAGGTCGTCGAACGTGTCGTTGTTGAAATCGCCCGCGGCTGCAGAGAAACCGAACTCGTCGCCCTTCTCGGCGGAGTCCTCCACCCCAGGGCTGTCCTGGTGCCAGAACTGGTCGTCGGGGGCGGTCGCCTGGAGGCCGCCCGCCGAGCCGTACAGCACGTGGACGGCGCCGGCGTCCGCCACAGCCCCCAGGCCCTCGTTCGGCACGCCCACCGCCAGGTCGGCGAAGCCGTCGCCGTTGAAGTCACCGGCGGCAACGGCCAGCCCGAATCGATCGCCCTTCTCGGCGGAGTCCTCCACCCCAGGGCTGTCCTGGTGCCAGAACTGGTCGTCTGGGGCGGTCGCCTGGAGCCCGCCCAGCGAGCCGTACAGCACGTGGACGGCGCCGGCGTCGGCCACCGCCCCCAGGCCCTTGGCCACGTCCTCAAATGGCACCCCCACAGCCAGGTCGGCGAAGCCGTCTCCGTTGAAGTCACCGGCAGCCACCGACCACCCGAACCGGTCGTCCTTCTCGGCGGAGTCCTCCATCCCCGGGCTGTCCTGGTGCCAGAACTGGTCGTCTGGGGCGGTCGCCTGGAGCCCGCCCAGCGAGCCGTACAGCACGTGGACGGCGCCGGCGTCGGCCACCGCCCCGATGTCTTCAAACGGCACGCCCACCGCCAAATCGGAGAAGCCATCACCGTTGAAGTCCGTGAGAACGGACCGGGGTGCGGTTCCGGAGGTCGCCGGCATCCCCAGGGGAGGGGAGGGAGCCACGGCTGGCAAGCCCGTGCCGAGGACGATTGCCATCGCCGAGATGATCACCGCGACTCGCCGCATCCTGCCGGTTGCTCCCTTCCCTGGACCGTCCTGTACGACGGTCGCTTCACCCTCCAGTGAAGGGCACCCAGCCTAGGTTCTGTCGCCGAAATCGGCAATAGCCTCGCGGAGCGATCGCCGGCCACGATCCGTTCTCGTCCAGGCCGGGCCGGGATGGTTCAGGCCAGGGCCGGAAGGACCCGCTCGGCGAGTAGCTCGCGCCGCCCGGCCGGCCCGGCCAGGACCATGATCGCCCAGGTCGCCCCGGCATCGGCCAGGTCGCGCAGATGCCCGGCGAAGGCCTCAGCGGCTCCGGCCCAGGCCACACCATCGGCCATGC
>JBOGVA010000082.1:0-8600 GCA_050692195.1 Actinomycetota bacterium
GCCCCGGCCGGCCAGCCCTTCCCCGAGGCGGCGCCGCCTCGCCGGATCCAGGCCCGAGAACGGATCGTCCAGCACCGTCACGGGCGTCTCCCCGATCTCGACGGCGACCGCTCCGGCCAGCGCCAGGCGCAGCGACACCGCGGCTCCCCACGCCTCGCCGTGCGAAGCGAACCCTCTGACGGCCAGACCTTGAACCGTGAGAGCGAGCTCGTCACGATGCGGACCCACCAGCGTCGCGCGCCGGGCCAGCTCGTCCGACCGGCGCTCTGCCAGACGAGACATGAACCTCTCTTCAAGAGGGCTGCCCTCCACCGAGGGCCGGTACTCCACCACCAGGCTCTCCTCCGGCTCCGCGGTGAGCCTCTCGAATTCCTCGCTCGCCCGCTGCGCGATGTTGCTCACGGCTTGGGCCCTCGCTTCGGTCAGCGCGGCGCCCCGCCGGGCGAGCTCCCGGTCCCACCCCTCCAGCCCCGGCGGCTCGCCGCTCCCCAGCCAGTCCTTGAGCAGGCGGTTCCTTTGGCGCAAGGCCCGCTCGTAGGCCGCCGCGGCCGGCTCTCGGACCGGCCACAACGCCCTTACCGCCTCGTCCATGAACCGGCGCCGCTCACCGGGCTCGCCCTGGACCACCCGGATGTCGTCGGGACCGCAGAACACGGAGCGAACGAGCCGGCGCAGGTCCCGCTTCCTGCGCACGGGGGATCGGTTCACTCGCACCTGGTTTTGCCCTCCGGCCCGGACCTCCACCTCGATGAGAACCCGCCCTCCCGCGGTCTCCACCTCGCCACGTAAGAAGGCCGACTCGGCTCCCAAACGGACCAGTGGCGGGTCCACGCTCACCCGAGCGGACTCCAGGGCGAGGAGATAGTGGACCGCCTCCAGAAGGTTCGTCTTCCCCCGAGCGTTGGGGCCGACAACGGCCGTCAGGCCCTCCGGGATCTCCAGGGACAGCTTGCCGTGGCTCCGGAAGTCGCCGACTTCGATCCACGCAAGCCGCACGAGGTGACGCTACCCCACGAGAGCAGGAAGGCGCACCGGCATCACCAGATACACGAAGGCCTCCCCTTCGCCCCTGAGGACCGCCGGCTTCAAGCCGTCTCGAACCTCCACCTGGACCCGGTCCCCCGTCACAGCCGTCAGCCCGTCGGCCAGATATCCGGGGTTGAACGCCGCCGTCAGCTCCTCGCCTTCGTACTGAGCCTCCACGACCTCGACCGCCTCCCCGAGGTCCGGGGAAGAAGACGAGAGCCGCACCCCCAGTGCGTTGAACTCCATCTTGACCGGCGAGCTCTCTCGAGCCATCAGCCCGACCCGGCGGACGGCGTCCAGGAGCTGGGTCCTCGATGCCTTCAGCCGGCTCTCGTAGCCCTCGGGCATGAGCTGGCGGTAGTTGGGAAACTCGCCCTCGATGAGGCGCGACGTCAACGTCACCCGTCCGACTCGGAAGGCCGCCTGGCTCTTGTCCACGAACAGCTCGACCTCGCCCTTCTCCTCGGCTGCGGTTGCCCGTCCGGCCTCGCTCAGGGCCCGCTCGGGGACCAGTGCCCTGGCCTCCCCCGCCGCCGTCGCCGGCAGCTCTCGCACCGCCAGCCGGTACGAGTCCGTGGCCACCATCGTCAGTCCCTCTCTCCCCACCTCCAGCAGCACCCCGGTGAGGATGGGCCGGGCCTCGTCACGAGAGGCTGCCCGCGCCACCTGGGCTACGCCCTCCCCGAAGGCGGCCGCAGCAACCGTCACCCTGGTGCCCGACGGTTCCTGCAGGGCGGGGAAGTCTTCCGCCGGCAGGCACCGCACGGTCCCCTCGTAGTTGCTGCACATGACCCTGGCCTGCCCGCCCTCCGCCTCGAACTCCACCGGCGCCTGATCGAAGCTCTTCACCATGTCCATCAGGAGCCGGGCGGGAACCAGGGCGATCCCTTCGTCCTGCACCTGAACCTCGAGGTGGAGGCGGGCCGACATCTCTAGGTCGGTGGTGGCGAGAACCATCTCGGAGCCGGAGGCATTCATCAGGACTCCGGTGAGGGCCGGTATCCCGGGCCGTGAGGACACCGCCCTCTGGACGGTCTGGAGAGCCTCGGAGAGGTCGTCTCGATCGCATCTGAACTTCACGGTTTCCTCCTCATCCAGTTCTCCTTCGGGGGAGTGCTTTCAAAGCTAGTCGTAGTAGTGGGTGTGCGTATGTGGAGCCCCACCGGTCCGACCAGCGTAGCGGCTGGGTCTGACATCGCGCCGGTGTGGAAAGGGTGGGGAGCGGATCTCACTCGTGGATGGGCCGGGGCGAGGGGCGGCCGACGTGATCCCCAGCGTCCCCCGGAGATCCACAGGGTTTTCACGGGAGCCCCCGACCCCGAGCCCTGATCTTCTTCGTCAGCTCCTGGACCTGCCGGTAGGTGCTGCCCCGCGCCGGCATGAGCCCCTCGATCTTCTTGATGCCGTGGAGGACGGTGGTGTGGTCCCGGTCGAAGTGGTCGCCGATCTTGATGAGCGAGAGGCCGGTGAGCTCGCGAAGCAGATACATCGCGACGTGGCGAGCCGTGGTGAGGGGGCGGGAGCGGCTCTTGGACACGAGATCGCCCGGCTCCAGGCCGAAGTAGGCGGCCGTCTCCTCCAGGATCGTCGCAGGGAGGATCTCCTGGCCGGACTGGGGGATGAGGTCCTCGAGTGCCCGCTCGGCCAGGGCGAGGTCCACCGCCTCGCGGTTGATCGAGGCGTATGCGTTGACTCGGAGGAGGGCCCCTTCCAGCTCGCGGATGTTGCTCTCGAACTTGACGGCGATGAAGTGCAGCACGTCATCCGGGACGGGAAGGTTGTCGCGGAGGGACTTCAACTGGAGGATCGCGATGCGGGTCTCCAGGTCGGGCGGCTGGACGTCCACCACCAGCCCGGAGCGAAATCGACTCCGCAGCCGCTCCTCTATGCCGAGTTCCTGGGGGGGACGGTCGCTGGCGATGACGATCTGTCGTTCGTGCTGGTGAAGGTGGTTGAAGGTGTGGAAGAACTCGTTCTGCGTCTCTTCCGCCCGGGCCAGGAACTGCACGTCGTCCAGCAACAGCACGTCCACGTCGCGGTACTGCCGCTGGAACAGGTAGCCCCGACCCTCCCGGACCGCCTTGATGAACTCCGTCATGAAGCTCTCGGAGGTCACGTAGCGAACACGTGTGCGGGGGGACAGGGCCCACATGAGGTTGGCGATGGCGAAGAGCAGGTGCGTCTTGCCCAGCCCAACGCCCCCGTAGACGAAGACGGGGTTGTAGGCCTTGGAGGGCGGCGCCTCCGCCACGGCCAGGGCGGCGGCGTGCGCGAACTTGTTGCTCGGCCCGGGCACGAAGGTGTCGAAGGTGTAGCGATCCGGGAAGGGAGACCTGGACAGGGCATCGTCGAGCGTCGCCTGATCCGATCCTGACGCGGCGCTGCCCTTGCGCCGGCGGCCTGGTGCCGGAGGGGCAGCCAGCCCCGGTTGAGCCGTGAGACGAACCCGGGTCTTGGGGCCGAGCACCTGACGCGCCGACGTCCTGATCAGCTCCATGTGGTGCCCTGCCAGCCAGCCCTTCACGTACGAGCTGGGGGCCACGAGCTCGAAGACGTTGTCCCTGAGCTCTCCCGCGGCGAGGCTCGCGAACCACAACTCGAACTGCGCTTCGGAAAGGTCCCGACGGGCGCGGTCAAGAACTGCGGCCAGCGCTGCGCGCGCGGACGTTTCTTGGGGAGCTAGAGCCATCGTTCAGCAGAGGGAGATGTCATTATCCACAGGCACTTTCCACAGTTGTGGAAACGCCGGTCCGGGTTTCCGAGGGGAAGGGGCTGTGCCCGTCGGGGGCGCGGCGGATTATAACGCCGCGCTCTCGCGGCGTGCCAAGGTGAGAGGGCGTTCTTGACGCACTTTCTGGCGGTGATCGGGGATGGCCGCCCCCGTCTTGTTCGGAACAGGGCCTCCGAGGCTGGAGGAGGGAGCCCTGTCTCTTGGCGGCTATACTCGGGTTGGCGAAAGCACGAGGATTTTCGGTGGCGCGTTCCGATGTTTCCTAAAGAGTCGAGGCCGAGTGAAGCGCACCTTCCAGCCCAACAACCGACGGCGTAAGAAGAGGCATGGGTTCCGCCTGCGCATGAAGACGCGCAGCGGTCGCCGCGTCCTGGCCCGGCGCAGGACCAAGGGGCGGGCCAGCATCTCCGCCTGACGGTCTCCCGAGCTCCGAAGAAGAGTCGGCCATGTCCACGCAGCCAGTCCCATCCACTATGTCTGACCTCGGCCGGCCGGCGAGCGGACAGCGCATCCGGAGGAGGTCCGAGTTCAGGCGTGTTCTCGAGGACGGCAACCGCCTGCCCCAAAGGCGGGTGGTAGTGTACGTCCGGCCTTCCGGGCCGGCGACCCGAGCGGGCTTCGTGTGCGTTCGGCATGTGGGAGGCGCGGTGGTTCGAAACAGAGCCCGTCGCCTTCTGAGGGAGGCCTGGCAAGGCGTCGCTCCCCTGGTTACGGCTGGATATGACATCGTCTTCGTGGCCCGACCCCAGATCCGTGAGGCGAAGACCCGTGAACTCATGGAAGAGATGACCAGAGCTCTTGCCGCCGCAGGGGTGATCGCGGAGTGACTGTGCGACTGCGCCGGTGGATGTGGATGGCCGGATGGCCGGCGCGCATTGTCTTGCTGGCTCTGGTGGGAACGTATCGCCTCACTCTGGGCCAGGTGCTTGGTGGGAACTGTCGCTTCTACCCCAGCTGTTCGCGTTACTCCGAGCTCGCCATCCGTGACCTGGGAGCGGTGCGTGGGCTCGCTCTTACGCTGTGGCGGGTCCTGCGATGCTCGCCTCTCACGGCAGGAGGCGTGGACTACCCCCCGCGGCGCAACTTGGGGCGCCTGTATGATGAGGTCATACAGGCAGGCGCGACCTCTCGCCCGAGAAGCGGTCAGCCGGCGGGAGCTCAGGAATGATCGCCGTGGTTTGGGTTCAGGCAGTGCTGGACGGCCTTGGCGCGGTGCTGGCCCTCATCTTCGACCAGGTCCCGAACTACGGGGTGGCCATCATCTTGCTGACCCTCGGGATCAGGGTCCTGCTGCTGCCGCTCGGCGTCAAGCAGATTCGGTCGATGCACGCCATGCAGGCCATCCAGCCAAAGGTGAAAGCTCTTCAGCAGAAGTACAAGGGGAACCGCCAGAAGGTCACCGAGGAAACCATGAAGCTCTACAGGGAGCACCGCGTCAATCCGTGGATGGGATGCCTCCCGCTGCTGGCTCAGTTCCCCGTCCTGATCGCCCTCTTTCTGGTCCTCCAGGTTCCGGGCAACGGTCTCTCACACATCCCCGACGACAGTCGCCTGGAGGCTGCCATCCGGGCGCAGGACACGGAGTTTCTCGGAGTCAACCTTCTGTGCGCGGCCAGTCAAGCCGGGGGCGGGGAGGTTGAGCTTCCTCCAGGGCAACCGCAGCAGCTGGAACGGCCGCTGAACTGCGGTCAGGGTTTCCCCGTGAGGATCCCTTATTACCTCTACCTCCTCGCGATGGTCGGAACGACCTTCTACCAGACCTGGCAGATGCAGCGCGCCTCGCCGGGAGGCAATCCGCAGCAGCAGCTCATCGGGCGCATCATGCCCGTGTTCATGGGGTTCATCGGGTTTACCTTCCCCGCTGGGCTGGTGCTGTACTGGACGACCACCAACCTGGTACAGATCGGGCAACAGCACTTCATGCTGCCCAAGAAGGGAGAAAGGGCAGTGGATGAAGCTCAGAAGGGAGCCGGCGACTCAGCGGGAAGTGCCCCGGCCGGAAGGTCGACTCGTTCAGGAGGAAGCGCGTCGAACCCCCGCCGACCGCGTACCCCCGGTTCTACGCGAAGCGACGTGAAGGGTGGGGACGGCGGAAGGAGGCGCGCACCCGAGGCGGCCGGAGATCAGGCGTCGGCGCGGGCCGGGAGTGACGAAAAGGGTGCCGGCGGGTCTGGAGGACGGCGTGGAGGAAATCGAAAGAAGCGCCGGAAGCGTTGAGGAGGCCATAGAGGCGGCGTTGGCCGAGCTCGGCATCAGCGAGCAGGAAGCCCACGTGGAGATCGTGCAGGAGCCTCGTAGTGGCTTCCTTGGGCTGAGTTCCCAGCCGGCCGTCGTTCGCGTTCGAGCAATCCCACCAGCGGCGGCAGGGGTGGAGCCCTCAGCCGAGCAGGAAGATGCCGCTCAGTCGTTCGTCGTTGGGCTCGTAGAGGTCATGGGGCTGGAGGCGGAGGTGGAGATCAACTCCGTGGAGGGCACCACCTATGTCGACATCTGGGGCGCCTCGCCAGACGACATGGGGCTCCTCATCGGAAAGGGTGGGCACACCGTAGACTCCCTCCAGGAACTGGTCAGGGGATATGTGCAACGGCGAACGGGCACTCGCTGCGCGCTCCAAGTGGACGTCGAGGACTACAGAAAGCGGCGACGCTCCCGGCTGGTCCAGCGCGCTCGGCAGGTGGCGAGACGGGTGCGAAAGTCAGGCCGAGCCGAGATGCTGGACCCGATGAATTCCTTCGAGCGCAAGATCGTGCACGACACCGTGGCTGAGTTCGAAGGACTCGAGACATCGAGCGAGGGAGAGGAACCCGAGCGGCGGGTCGTCGTGCGTCGAAAACGGTGATCTGTGCCCGCCCTGAGCCGACTGTTTCACGTGAAACTCAACACTCGGTTGATACTTGAGACCCTCGACGAGGGGCAGGTACGGGCCTTGCGATCGTATGAGGAGCTTCTGCGAAGGCGGGCCGTACCTCTGGGGCTGGTTTCGAAGCGCGATCTGGGGCGGATCTGGGAGCGACACGTCGTCGATTCCCTGCGGGGAGCCCGGCTGGAAGTCCCCCGGGGACGGGTTGTGGATGTCGGATCGGGAGCGGGGCTCCCCGGGATCCCCATGTCGATCGCCCGACCGGACCGCAACCTCACTCTCGTAGAGCGAAACCAAAGAAGCGCAGGGTTCCTCGAGCTTGCGGTTGAAGAACTGGGCTTGGAGAACGTCGATATCGTTGCGCGACCGGCGGAATCACTCGGCACCATGAAAGCGAACGCGTGCCTGGCACGCGCTATCGCGCCCGGTACCGCCTGGAAACTTGCTACTCCCTTGCTCGGAGAGGATGGCTTTCTACTGTACTGGGCGGGGCGAACGTGGGAGCTCGAGGGAGGAGGATTCTCCGAGGCGGGAGTTTCCTGCCAGATTTTGGCCCCACCTGAGTTCCCTTGGCAGGGACCCCTCGTTATGATGAAAGCCTCGCCATCCTCGACGATGGAGCGGGACGACGGTTCCTGAGAGCTCGCGACAGGAGAAGCGCACGACTGGGGGGCGTTCCAGCCACTTCGTCCCGCCCCCAGAGCCCCGCCTGCCACAGTCCGAGAGCGGCGCCGAAGCTCCTCCGGTCGCCGTGCCGGCTGAGCCGGATCTTGAGGAAGGCATGCCGTCAACCGCGGACCCCGCCATCTTGCCGTGGGGTCCAAGCCCGTTGTCGCGCGAGGAGCTGGGCGAGAGCCCTGAGGCGACAGACCGCGAGACCTCAGGACCGGAAGAGCCGGCGGAACGAGGCGACCGTCACGCGCGGATCATCGCAATTGCCAACCAGAAGGGTGGGGTCGGCAAAAGCACGACGGCCGTCAACCTGGGGGCGTGTCTGGCGGAGGTCGGGCATAGAGTGCTGGTCGTGGATCTCGACCCCCAGGGGAACGCCTCGACCGGACTCGGTGTGGACCACAATGCCCGGACCGCGACCACGTACCAAGTGATGACGGCTGGCGCGGATGTCCATGAGGCTCTGGTCGAGACGCAAGTCGAAGGCCTGTGGGCGCTACCATCCACGATCGACCTGGCGGGGGCGGAGATCGAGCTAGTGAGCCAGTTCTCCCGCGAGGCCCGCCTGGCCCGGGCCCTGGACCCGCTGAGAGATCGGTTCGACTTCGTGCTGCTTGACTGCCCGCCGTCTCTCGGACTGCTGACGGTGAACGCACTCACCGCCGCGGACGAGCTGATCGTCCCCATTCAGTGCGAGTACTACGCACTGGAGGGTCTGGGGCAGTTGCTCAAGAACGTCCGGCTGGTTCAACAGAACGTCAATCCCAGATTGAGACTCACCGGTATCGTCATGACGATGTTTGACTCGAGGACGAAGCTGGCCGACCAGGTGGTGTCGGAAGTTCGCGCGTACTTCAAGGATCGCGTGTATGAGGCTATCATACCGAGGTCGGTGCGGCTTGCGGAGGCCCCGGGGTATGGGCGACCGATCACCCTCTACGATCCTTCGTCCAAGGGTGCGGTGGCCTACCGCCGGCTGGCGGAGGAGCTTGTCTCGCGGAGCGTGGGCGATGGCCTTCCGATGGAAGTGGCGGGACTAGGGGGGGCCGAGGCGGAGACGGCATCGCTCATCGAGGAGCCGGGCGGGCCGGGGAACGGGAAGGCTCGAGCGGAGGATGAGTCGACCCGAGGAAAGCCTGAACGGCGGGGGCGCTCGCGAGAGTCGGGTGGAGCGAGCGCCGGAAAGCGGAGGGGGGAAGCGGCGACAGCTCGAGCCGACCGAGCTGAACAGGTTCGCGTGGACGCCCCGGGCACGCGAGCGGCCGGCACGCCGCCTGCCGAGGCCGGCACGCCGCCTGCCGAGGCCGACGC
>JBOGVA010000083.1:0-23882 GCA_050692195.1 Actinomycetota bacterium
GGGTAGGTAGATGGCAGCAGACGAACCATTCCAAGACAAACTTCCCGGCGATGGCGGTGACGGCAACCTAGGCGTCTCCGACGTCACGATCGAGGAAGAGATCCAGTACTCCTTCCTCGAATACGCGATGTCGGTCATCGTGTCGCGCGCGTTGCCGGACGCGCGCGACGGCCTCAAGCCCGTCCACCGGCGGATCCTGTACTCGATGCTGGAGGGCGGCCTTCAGCCTGACCGGCCACGCCGGAAGTCGGCCGCGGCAGTCGGTGACGTAGTCAAGAAGTACCACCCGCACGGGACCGATCCCGTCTACGACGCGTTGGTGCGGATGGCCCAGGACTTCTCACTGCGCTATCCGCTGGTCGACCCCCAGGGGAACTTCGGGACCGTCGACGGCGACCCACCGGCGGCTATGCGCTACTGTGTCACTGGCGACACGCTTCTGCGAATCGCCGACGGGACCACAGTTCCAATCGGTGGTCTGGTGCCCGAGGCCCGACCCCATTCCGACACGCCGATCGACGTCAAGGTCCTCGATGACCGGGGCGAACCCGTCCGTGCCACGATGCTGTTCCACTCCGGAACCCATCCCACTCGTCGCGTCACCACCCGCGAGGGCTACTCCCTGACCGGGACCCTCAACCACCCTGTACTTGTACTGGTCTCTGTGCTCGGCATTCCTGTGCTCGGGTGGAAGCTCCTCGAGGAGATTCGACGCGGAGATCGGGTCGTGCTCCTGCGTCAGCCGCCCGAGGAACTCGGGGTGCTCTTCAAGGACGACGAGCACCTTGCCATTCTCGCTGGGGCGATGGTGTCAGAGGGGTGGGCCTCCGAGAGCAGAGCGGGGTTCAACAACATCGACGGGGGTTACTTTTCGCGAGTTCTCGAGGGTTACGACGCTGTCGGGGGGCCCCGCGACGTGTACAGCCGAACCATAGCCTCCGGAAGTCTGCTTCATGAGCTCGACGTGCACGATCTATCCGGATTCCGGCAAAGCCCCCTGGCCGAGATGATGGGCCAGCGGAACAGAGACAAGTGCGTGCCGTCCTTCGTGTGGCGAGGGAACGCGGCGTTGAAGGCCTTGTTCCTTCAGTCGCTCTTCGAGGGCGATGGGTCATCCTCGCTGCTCCCTCGTGGTTCCATCCAGGTCAGCTATTCCACGAGGAGCGACGCCCTGGCTCGCGGCGTTCAGCAGCTCCTATTGGAATTCGGAATCGTTTCCAGGCTCGTCCGGTACGAGCACGGCGAGATCAAGGTCGTCATCACGAACCGTCGCGATGCTCGGCTGTTTTCGACGCACGTTGGCTTCCTTGGCCGTAAGCAGCGGAGGTTGGAGGAGCAGCTGGCCCAGGTCCCAGCTGAGAGCAATTCGCTCAGCTCTGACCATGTGCCGTTCGTCGCCGACTTCATCAGAGCGGAGTCGGGGGGGCGATGGGTGGATCGCGAGTGGCTTCGCAAGCACAACGTCGACCGGTTGGAGCGGTGGGAGCGGGATGCTGAGGCGATCCGCCGCCGCCTGCTGAACCCGGAAGTGTGGGCGCTGATCGAGCCGCTCGTCGATGGCCGGTATTACTTCGCAGAGATCGCCTCGGTCGAGGAGGCAGGGATGCAGCCTGTGTACTCGATCAGGGTGGACGCTCACCACCACTCCTTCATCGCCAACGGCTTCGTGAATCACAACACCGAGTGCCGGCTGGCGCCGTTCGCCATGGAACTCCTGCGGGGCATCGACAAGGAGACCGTCGACTTCAACCCGAACTTCGACGGCTACGAGCAGGAGCCCATTGTCCTGCCCGCCCGGTTCCCGAACCTGCTGGTCAACGGGTCTCAGGGGATCGCGGTCGGGATGGCTACCAACATCCCCCCGCACAACCTGGGCGAGGTCATCGATGGGGTGGTGGCCGCCATCGACAACCCCGACATCAGCGTCCGGGAGCTGATGAAGAAGATCAAGGGGCCCGACTTCCCCACGGCCGGGCTGGTGATCGGGCGAGAGGGGATCAAGGAGGCCTACGAGACCGGCCGGGGTTCCATCAAGATGCGAGCCCGGGTCCAGATCGAGGAGGGCCACCACGGGCGGGCCCGGCTGGTGGTCATCGAGCTGCCCTACCTGGTGAACAAGGCGCGGCTCTCGGAGAAGATCGCCCAGCTTCACACGACCGGCAAGGTCAGGGACATCGCAGACCTCAAGGACGAGTCGAGCGGGCGGGGCGGCATGCGGCTGGTGATCGACCTTCGGCGGGGGGCCAACCCCCACGTCGTGCTGAACCAGCTGTACAAGCACACGCAGCTCCAGGAGAACTTCGGGGTCAACATGCTGGCCCTGATCGACGGCGTACCGCGGACCCTGGACCTCGCCCAGCTGATCCGGCACTACATCCGGCACCAGGTCGATGTCGTCACTCGGCGGAGCCGCTTCGAGCTGCGCAAGGCCGAGGAGCGCGACCATATCGTCCAGGGCCTGCTGATCGCGCTGGAGCACATCGACGAGGTCATCCGGATCATCAGAGGTTCGGCCGACAGCGAGGAGGCCCGGACCAAGCTCATGAAGAAGTTCAAGCTGACGGAGGTCCAGGCCAACTACATCCTGGACATGCCGCTCCGTCGGTTGACCCGCCTGGAGCGCCGCAAGCTCGAGGACGAGCACAAAGAGCTCCTGGCCACCATCAAGCGGCTCAAGGCCCTGCTCAAGACCCCCGAGGCGATCCTCGGCGTGGTCAGGGAGGAACTGCTCGAGGTCAGGAGGCGGTTCGCCGACCCACGCCGCACAGAGCTCAGGAGAGCCGAAGGCGACCTCGCCGTGGAAGACCTGATCCAGGAGCAGGACGTGGTGATCACCGTGTCGAGGGCGGGATACGTGAAGCGGCTCCCGGTGGAAACCTACCGTCGCCAGGCGCGCGGCGGACGAGGCGTCATCGGAGCGAACCTGAAGCAGGACGACATCATCTCCCAGGTGTTCACCACCACGACGCACAACTGGCTCCTCGTGCTCACCAACCGGGGCAAGGTGTACCGGGCCAAGGTCCACGAGGTCCCCGAGGGCTCGCGGACAGGTCGTGGCACGTACGTGGCCAACCTCCCGGGGATGGGATTCGGGCCCGACGAGCGCATCGCCTCGGTGATCGACATCAAGGACTACGCGGACGACCGGTTCCTCGTCCTCGCTACCAAGAGTGGGATGGTCAAGAAGACGGCCCTCTCTGAGTACGACTCGCCTCGAACGGGCCTGGCGGCCATCAACCTAAAGCCTGGCGACGAGCTGATAGGCACGTTGCTTACCGACGGTAGGGACGACCTCATCCTGGTGTCGAAGCAAGCCCAAGCCATCCGGTTCAGTGAGAAGGGCGTCCGGCCGACGGGCCGGCAGACGGCTGGCGTGATCGGGATGAAGCTCCGCCCCAAGGACGAGGTCATCGCTCTGGTAGCCACGAGCCATGGTGACGGCCTGCTGACGGTGACGAACAACGGGTTCGGAAAGCGCACGGACTTCTCTGAGTACCGGCGGTCGGGACGCGGCGGCCTCGGGGTCAAGACTGCCATGCTGACGTCCAAGGTGGGCGTGCTGGCCGGGGCCTTCCCCATCCGAAGAGACCAGGACATCCTGGTGATCGCCAACGACGGAGTGGTGATCAGGGTGCCGGCCGTGCAGGTCCGGAAGGCCGGGAGGGCCACTCAGGGCGTGCGGGTCATGCGCCTGGGGAAGGGTCGCTCCGTGGTTGCCGTTGCTCCCGTCATCACCCAGGCCGAATAGCAGGGCGGGACGACGAGCGTCTCGCCCTGAGTGCGATAGAGGCTTGGAGGGCGGCGAAGACGACGAGCACAACGGTGATGATCCACAGCAGGGTCGTGCCGAGCGTACCCACGCCGAGTTCCCCGAAGGCGAGCCAGGCCAGGACGATCAAGGCGGAAAGGGCGTTGCCGAACGCGGAGGCCCCGGCGACGTGCCGGGTGAGGGCGGGATCCGTGGGGGCCACCCAGAGCAGGTAGGCCCCGAACAGCAGGACGGCCCCGGCGATCTGCGCCGCTAGCTCGGGTTGCCCCCGCGGGAGGTCGAGCGCGCGGTACAACCCTTGCCACGTCGCCGACAGCAGGAGGACGCCCACGATCGCGTCGAACACGGCGTCGGCACGCAGCACGAGCCTGACCCACCGTTCGCTCATGAAGGTCGCCTCCCGTGCGACGATAATGGGCCCATGGCCGCCGGTGCGGAGGCCGAACCGTTCGAGATCCTCGAGCACACGGCCGACATCGGCCTGCGGGCGCGCGGCCGGACCCTCGGGGAGCTGTTCGAGAACGCCGCCTGGGGGCTCGCCGAGATCCTCGACGTGAACACGTCATCCCGCGCTGACGCCCGGCCCGAATCGGTCACGTTGGGGCCAGCAGACATCGAGGCGCTCCTGGTCGACTGGATGAACGAGCTGATCGTGCGTACCGAAGAGGCGACGGATTGCGTTGCGGGGGTCCAGGTGTCCGCGGTGGGCGAGGAAGGCCTCCAGGCCCGAGTAGATCTGACCCACTGCGCGGAGGCTCCCGAAGGCACCGAGTTGAAGGCGGCGACCTACCACCAGCTGGCGATCCGGCAGACATCAGACGGGTTCGAGGCTACGGTGTACTTCGATGTCTGAGACCATGTCCTTGCAGCCCGAACAGATCGAGCCGTTCGTGTGGAAGATCCCGGTCGGCGCCGTGCCGGGGATGCGCGTACCGGGGATCGTCTTCGCCACGCAGGAGCTCATGGCGAAGGCTGTCGAGGATCGGGCGGTGGAACAGGTGGCGAACGTGGCCACCCTTCCCGGGGTAGTCCGAGCCTCGTACGCCATGCCCGACATCCACTGGGGTTACGGGTTTCCCATCGGGGGCGTCGCCGCGACCGACATCGAGGCCGGGGGGGTGGTCTCGCCCGGCGGCGTCGGGTTCGACATCGCGTGTGGCGTCCGGCTCATCCGCTCAGACCTCCAGTGGGAGGCAGATGTCCGTCCCCGCATCCGCGAGCTCGTGGGCATGCTGGGCAAGCGCGTCCCCCGGGGCGTGGGGACGGGAGGAAAGCTCACGCTGCACGGTCGCGACATGGACCGGGTGCTGGGCGAAGGGGTCCATTACCCGCTGAGCATCGGCATCGGCACCCAGGAAGATGCCGAGCTGTGCGAGGACGGAGGTGTGCTGGACTGGGCGAGGCCGGAGTTCGTCTCCGACCGAGCGCGACAGCGAGGGGCGAAGCAGCTGGGCAGCCTGGGGGCCGGGAACCACTTCCTGGAGGTGCAGGTGGTGGAGGAGGTCATGGACGCCGGCGCGGCAAAGGCCATGCGCGTGGCCAAGGGGCAGGTGTGCGTCATGCTGCATTCGGGTTCGCGCGGCCTGGGGCATCAGGTTTGCACCGATCAGCTCAAGTCGGTCGACTCCGTCAGCCGGGAATTGAAGATCGAGGTTCCCGACCGCCAGCTCGCCAGCGTGCCGGTGGAGCACGACGTGGCCGAACGCTATCTCGGAGCGATGGCCGCGGCCGCGAACTTCGCCCGAGCCAACCGGCACGTCCTGACCCATGCCGTTCGGGAGTCATTCGCTGCGGTCTTCCAGGACTCATCCAGCGCCCTCGGCATGTCGATCGTCTATGACGTGGCCCACAATCTTGCGAAGATCGAGGAGTATCCGGTCGATGGACGGGTACGCAGACTGTGCGTCCACCGCAAGGGGGCGACTCGGGCGTTGGGTCCGGGGCACCCCGAGGTGCCGGAGCGGTACAGAGAGATCGGCCAGCCTGTGATCATCCCCGGGAGCATGGGAAGCGCTTCTTATGTCCTGGTGGGAACCTCGGAGGCGGCCGAGAAGTCTTTCTCTTCGACCTGTCATGGGGCGGGCCGGGCCATGTCGAGGACCCGGGCAAAGAAGATGATGAGTGGAGCGGACCTGGTGAAGCAGCTGGAGGGGAAGGGCATCGCGGTGGCGGCTTCTCAGCCGAGGTTGCTTGCCGAAGAGGCCCCGTACGCGTACAAAGACGTATCCCAGGTGATCGAGGCGTGTGAAGGTGCCGGACTGTCCAGAGCCGTAGCGAGGTTGAGGCCGGTGGGAGTGGTCAAGGGATGAGAGCGGTCGTCGAGACCGAAGAGTTCAGCCGCCCCGGAGTGGACCGTCCCGGCGCCCCGCGGCGGACCAAGGTCGTCGTCCGCCGGGTGGATGCCTGGTCCGTCTTCAAGTTCTCGCTCCTTTTCTACTTCTGCCTGATGCTGATCTTTCTGCTGGCTCTGCTGATCCTGTACTGGATTCTGAGCGTGATCGGAGTGCTCGACTCGGCTGCGGAGCTCCTCCACACGGCCGGGTTCGGGCCGGTGAGGGGCCAGTTCGAGTTCCACGGGAGCTGGATCTTCACCCGGCTGTTCCTGGTCGGCTTGATCGGCGCTGTAGTGTGGTCCTTCGTGAACCTGTTCCTGGCGGTTCTCTACAATCTGATCTCGGACGTGGTCGGAGGTATCCAGATGACCCTCGCCGAGAAACGGTGAGCGACGCCTCCCCTTTGACACCGGCCAGGACTCGCCCGTAGGCTTGCCGCGAGCCGAGGTCCAGCCGATCGTGGGGGCCTGTAGCTCAGGCGGTTAGAGCGCATCCCTGATAAGGATGAGGTCGATGGTTCGAGTCCATCCAGGCCCACTGCAATTCGAGGAGGAGATATGGGAGGAGAAAAGAAGGGCGGCAAGATAAGGAAGTTCTTCCTCTTCGCCTTCATCGCGGGGATCGTCGGCGCGGTGGTGACGTTCTTCAAGCGGCGTCGGGGCGGCCTGGAGGAGAGCGAATGGCAGGAGCTGCCGCCCCCCGAGAGCTGAGTTCCTCCAGGCGCTGAGTCCCGGGCTCGGCGCCGATCGGCTGATTCACCCCCTCAACCGGCCCCCTGGGGCCGCCGACACCTGATCAGTGAGGAACGGCGGCGCCCGAAACGGGGAGATGGTGGACGGCTACGGGATCGAGCGGGGAGAGGAGCTCCTTTCGATCCAGCTGATCCTGACCAGAGAAGCCGAGCGCCGGTCTGCCGTCCTCCGAGAGGCCGGCGCTTCTCGAGTGATGATCGATCCCGCCGGCACCCACCGAGGTGCGCCGCGCGTGGACAAGACGAGCCCACGCGCCCGCCGAATCGTCGGGGTGCGAGTCCGGAGTCCGAACGGAGTCCATCCTGCCGGGACGGTGAGGCTCGGGATGCTCGAGTCAGGGATGGTCGATGCCCTCACCGGGACGGGGACGGCCCGCGCCCTGCGCCGGGATCTGATGCTCGAGAGGACCTGGCCGGCCGGGGGCGCCCACCGGCAGGTCATGGCCGCTCTGGACATCGAGCCTCTGGAGCAGATCCGCCTCTCCCTCGGCCACGACGCCGCCGACCTGGTGCTGAAGGCCTTGGTCGAGGTGGCGCCGTTCATTCTGGAGCCCCGCGATCGCATCTACCGGACCGGGCGCGACCAGTTCGTCCTGGTCCAGGAGGCCCCGGGCGAACAGGGCCCCGAGCCCGCGCGTTCCAGTCTGGAGGCCTCGCTCCGCCGGGTCCTGGTTGATCGGGGGCTGCCCGAGGTACGGATCGGCGTCCGCCCGGTCGACATGGACGCCCTGCCGGCCTGAGAGCAGGGTTCGCCGCCGTCACGGCCGGCTTCTCGCGGTCATAGACTCGGGCCCTCCATGGACCCGAGCGAAGCAGCCTGGCGCCAGGTTCACTCCGCGGCCGAAGCCGCCGGCGTGTCGATCGTCCCTCTGACCGAACTCGACGATGTGGGCCGCATCTCCCTCGTGATCGAGCGGACCTGGGGAGGAGAAGCCGACTTCCCGCCGGGGTTGGTGCGGGCGTTCCAGCACGCCGGATGCGTGCTCTACGGAGCGGAGTCACACGATGGGTTCGTGGGTTTCGTTCTGGGCTTCCTGGGGTGGGAGGAAGGCCAGCACGTCCATTCGCACATGCTGGCGGTCATCCCGGAATGGCGGGCCCGTGGGGTGGGCTTCGCCCTCAAATTGGCCCAGCGCGCGGCGTGCCTGGAGCACGGAATCGGTGAGGTGCGGTGGACCTTCGATCCACTCGTGGCCCGGAACGCCAGGTTCAACCTGGTGAAGCTCGGCGCGGTGGCCACTCGCCTCCTGCCGGAGTTCTACGGGGATATGACCGATCTCCTGAACCGTGGGGACCGCAGCGACCGGTTCGAGGTGCGGTGGGTTCTGAAGTCCAAGCGCGTGGAGCGCGCCATCCGCGGGGAAGGCGTCGCCCCGCCGTTCGGCCCCGCCCTCCTTGTTGCGGAGGGCGAACCAAGCGCTCCGCGGCCCAGAGAGACCAGCGCGGATCCGGCCGCCGGCGTGCTGGTGGCGATCCCACGCGAGCACCTTTCCCTGAAGGCGCATGACCCGGCTCTGGGCCGGGAGTGGCGTGGCGTCGCCGCACAGGTGTTCCAGGCCTGCTACGACCGCGGCCTCGCGGCGACGTGGTTCACGGACGAAGGGTGCTACGTGTTCGAGTCGCGGGATGACGTCCTATGAGGGCGATTCGAGCGATCGAGCTTCGAGAGGTGGCCCTGCCGTTGGTCCGGCCGTTCCGGACGAGCTTCGGCGAAGAACGGGAGAAGCGGGCGATCCTGATCCGCGTGGAAGGCGACGACGGCGAGGGGTGGGGAGAGTGCGTGGCCTCCGAGTCGCCCCGATATTCGGAGGAATGGCTCGCCGGCGCATGGATCCTCCTGCGCGACCACCTGTGCCCCGCGCTCGTAGGCGATGGAGGGGTGGCCGGGCCGAACGACGTGAGCCAGAGGCTCGGCTGGGTCCGTGGCCACCGGATGGCCAAGGCTGCTGTGGAGGCGGCGGTCCTCGATTGGTGGCTGCGGGCTGCCGGTCGAAGCCTCAAGGAGCACCTCGGAGGCGTCCGCGACCGGATCCCCTGCGGCGTGAGCGTCGGCATCGCGTCGTCGCTCGATGCGCTACTGGAGGAGGTCCGCGGCTACCGGGCAGCGGGATACCTGAGGATCAAGCTGAAGATCGAGCCGGGATGGGACCTGGAGATGGTTCGCGCCGTTCGGCAGGCCCTGCCGGATACCCCGCTCTCGGTCGACGCCAACGCCGCCTATTCCCTGGCCGATGCCCCGCTGTTCGAGGCCCTGGACGAGCTCGATCTGGTCATGGTGGAACAGCCGCTCGACCACGAAGACCTGGCCGACCACGCTCGTCTCCAGTCGCGGCTCCGTACACCGATCTGCCTGGACGAGTCCATCCGGTCGGCTCGCGACGCCGGGAGCGCGATCGAGCTCGGGGCCTGCCGGATCATCAACATCAAGCCCGGCCGGGTGGGAGGGGTGGCGGAGGCGAAGCGGATCCACGACCTGGCGATGGCAAGGGGCGTCCCCGTGTGGATCGGAGGCATGCTCGAGACCGGAGTGGGCCGGGCTGTCAACCTGGCCCTGGCGTCGCTTCCGGGGGTGACTCTCCCCGGCGACACCAGCGCGAGCGACCGGTACTTCCACCAGGACATCACCGAACCCTTCGTCCTGAGCTCCGACGGAACCATGGCCGTGCCCGACGGTCCCGGGATCGGCGTGGAGCCCTCGCCGGAACGCCTCCAGGGGTGCACGACGCGAAGCGAGCTGATCAAGCCGAGCACCTAGGGGCCCGTCGAGCCGTCCATCGCCGTGGGAGAAGATGTGTCGGCGGTGTGACGATCCGATCCAGGGGCGGCGGAGTCCCTTCCGTAGTGCTACAAGTAATCCATGGCTGCGAGCCGGAGCCGCTCGCTGACCGCCGGGGGGCTGATCGGCCTGATCGCCGTGGCCGGCCTGGTGGGGGTGGCCGGGCGGGCGAGCTCTGCCCCGGACCTGCCGCCCCTGGCTCCCGAGCGGCTGATCGCTTCGGTTCTGCGGTCGGAAGCCAGGATGACCCCGGTAGCGGGGCAGGTCCACGCGCATATCGACCTCGGGCTACCGGCGCTGGTCGATGTGGCCCCGGTCGAGGAGAGCGGGCTCGCCGGCCTGGTTCTCTACCTGTCGGGAGACCATCGCCTGAGGATCTGGCGCTCGGCCGACGGGTTACGGGTAGCGGACATGATGCCGGCGTCCGAGCAGGCGATCTATGTGAGCCGGACGGACGCGTGGGCGTGGGACTTCGAATCGTTCACCGCCTACCATCTCGGGCCATTCGCTCGGGGTGCGTCCCGTGCTCCGAAAGTACGACGGCCCTGGCTGCATCTATTCGATCCGTTGAGGTTGGCCCGCCGGAGCCTCCGGGGAGTCTCGCCGACGACCCGCGTGTCGATGGGGGCGACCTCGCGAGTGGCCGGGCGGGACGTCTACGTGCTGCTGCTGGAGCCTCGAACACGCGAGACGCTGGTCGGGCGGGTCGAGATCGCGATAGACGCACAGCAGCGGGTGCCGCTCGGGGTCGCGGTGTATCCGCGGGGGGCGGGATCCCCCGCCCTCGACGTCCGATTCACGTCGGTCAGCTTCGACCCGATCGATCCGTCCGTGTACTCGTTCACCCCCCCGGAGGGGGCCACGGTCAAGGAACTCGGCCGTTCGGTCCCGGGAAACCGGAAGGCCCGGCTCGAGCGCATGAAGAAGAACCTCCTGGAGCGGCGGGCGCGACTGGGAGAGAGAGTGGAAGCCTGGCGCCGGTGCAGAAGCAAGGGGGCCCAGGAGCGACAGGAGTGCATGAGGAAGACGCTCGAAGCCGGACCCCGCGTCCTGAGGAAGAGCCGGATTCGGGGATTCGTCGGGCCGGACGCGCGGATCCGAGTATTCGGTGAGGGATGGGCCACGATCGTCGCCATCCGCACGCCCGCTCCTTCCACCCTCACCGCGGGTGACGATGGCCTCGACCTACGGTCCCTTCTTCCGCTCTCGGGTCCGCTGTTCTCCGCGCGCCTGGTGGAGCGTGGCGACCACGGCTGGCTGCTGTACGGGGCGGTGCCGCAGGCGGCCCTGGCCGCCGTCGCCCCGGAGTTGCGGTAGGAACGCAGGAGCCGTCTGACCTGAACGCGATCGCCGCGCGGAACCTCACCAAACGCTACGGCGAGCTGGCCGCGGTGGACTCGCTCGACCTCACCATCGAGCAGGGCGTGCTCTACGGATTCCTGGGGCCGAACGGCGCCGGCAAGACCACGACCATCCGGATGCTGCTGGGGCTGATCTTCCCGACCGGAGGACAGGTCGAGGTCTTGGGGCAGCCGGTGTTCGATCCCGACGGCAGCACCGGCCGCGGAACCGCCCGCGCCATGAGGCGGGTGGGGGCCATCATCGAGGAGCCCGCGTTCTGGCGCTACCTCTCCGGACGGCGCAACCTCCAGTACTTCGCGCGCTCCGCGGGCCCGCCCGAGGATCGCCGACGCCGCCTGGGCCGGGTCGACGACGTCCTGCGTCTGGTCGGCCTGGAGCAAGCGGCCGGCAAGCGATTCAAGGCGTACAGCCAGGGGATGCGCCAACGGCTGGGGATCGCCCTGGCGCTGCTCGGGGAGCCCGACCTGCTGGTCCTGGATGAGCCGACCAACGGGCTCGATCCCCAGGGCATGCGGGAGGTTCGCTCGTTGCTGCGCCGGCTGGCCGACCAAGGGACGACGGTGTTCGTCTCGAGCCACCTCCTGTTCGAGGTCGAGGCCATGTGCGACCGGGTCGGGGTCCTGGCCCGGGGGCGCCTGGTAGCCGAGGGACCGCCGTCGAAGCTCAGGGCGGCCCGGGACCTGGTGCGCGTCGACGTGGACGACCGTCACCGAGCTCTGGAGGTGCTCCGTTCGCTGGACGGGGTGGCCCTGGACGGCTCGGGAGGGCTCCCGGGCGAGTCCGACCGACCGCCGGACCTCTCGGGAGAGGGACCTCTTCGGCTCCGGCTGTCCGAGCCGGCCACGCCGGCGACGGTGAACGCCGCCCTGGTCACGGGCGGTGTGGCCGTCAGCGCGCTGATACCCGAGCACGAGACGCTGGAGGACGTGTTCGTGTCTCTGGTGGAGGGGGCCGATGTTCCTCGTTGAGCTGGCCAAGGCCACGAGGAGGCTGCGGACGTGGGTGTTCGCCGCCGGCCTCGCCGGGCTGGCCGTGCTTCCCGTCGCCATCCTGGCGACCTCGACCGGGGGCGGAGGCGGCCCGCCCTTCTTCGAGCTGATCCGCCGAAACGGGCTCTTCGCCGGCCTCACCGCCCTGGGCCTCATCCTGCCGTTCTTCCTCCCCCTCGGAGCGTCTCTGCTCTCCGGGGAGGCCATCGCGGGCGAAGCTTCGAACGGAACGCTCCGCTATCTGCTCGCCCGGCCGGTCGGCCGGATTCGCCTGGTGCTGGCGAAGTACGCCTCCGTGATGACCGAGCTGGCCGCGGCGATCGGCTGGGTCATCCTGGTCGGCCTGATCGCGGGGGGCCTGGCGTTCGGGTTCGGTCCCCTCCCCACCCTGTCCGGCTCGACACTGGGAGAGTGGGAGGCGCTCCTTCGGATCGCCGGGGCTGGCCTGTACGTCTTTTGCGGGATGGCCGGGTTGGCCGCCGTCGGCGTCTTCCTGTCCACGATCACCGACTCGGCTCCCGGTGCCGCCGTCGCCACCATGGGCCTGGCCATCGCCAGTCAGATCCTGGACAGCCTCCCGGCCCTACGGGCGTTCCATCCCTATCTGATCAGCCACGGGTGGCTCGCGTTCGTGGACCTGTTCCGCTCCCCCGTGGAGTGGAGCGCCATGAGCCGCGGACTGATCCTGGATGCGACGTACGCGGCCGTCTTCCTGGGTGCAGCACTGGCTGTCTTCAGGCGGAAGGACGTTGTGTCGTAGCCGGTAGATGGCCGCGACAGTCCGCTCGTCATGAGTTGACCAGCAGGTAGATCCCCCGGGAGTCGCTGAAGTAGACGCCCCGAGGCCCAGCTTCAACCGCGAGGATCCCCGACGTGTGGCGATAGATCCTCAGTGACGAGCTCACCCCTAGACGGTCGGGGGTGAGTGTGAGCCGCCTGATCCGTCCGTCGTTCCATGCTCCGAGCAGGAGCCTACCCTCGTAGGCCGCGCCGAGGCGGCAGCCGTTGCAGAAGGCGGCGCCGGTGGGGGCGAAGCCCGGGTTGTACGTCCAGGACGGACCCACAGGGTCCGGCCCGCTATCGTTCGTGTCCGGGCAGAAGGAGTTGGGGCCCCAGCCGAAGTTGCGGCCTCTGCGGATCCGGTTCACCTCGTCGTTGCACTCTGGGCCGTTCTCCGACTGCCACAACCTCCCGGTCATGGGATCGAAGGTGAACCCGAACGAGTTCCGGTGCCCGTACGACCACACCCGGTTACTGAAAGGGTTGTTCGAGGGAGACGCGCCGTTCTTCCGGATCCGCAGGACCTTTCCCGCACGGTCCCCGAGATCTTGAGACCTGGAACGATTGCCAGCGTCGCCGGTCACCACGTACAGCATCTCGTCGGGGCCCATGTGGATGACCCCGCCATTGTGGTGGCTGCTCGCCGGAATCGACAGCAAAGCCTGCCGCTCGGAGGACCCGCGGAGGCGGTGGATGTTGTTCTGGAGCGGGCTCTGGCTCGTGTAGTAGACGTACACCCATTTGAAGTCGGGCCACCGGGGGTCCAGTGCGATCCCCAGCAGCCCCTGCTCGCCGTCGGTGGCGATGCCCCCGATCCGCTTCCACAGACGATCCACGCCGTTGCTGGGGTTGTACACGCGAATCTGACCCGAGAAGCGCTCCACGTAGAAGATCCGACCCTCCGGGGTGAACGCGAACGCCGTGGGCCAGCACTGGGGATTGCTCGACCGGCAGGCAAGGACCTGGACGGGTCCGATGGCCGCCGCGGCAGGTTGTCGGCTGATGGGGGAGAGCGCGCTCATCAGCGCTGCTGCACCCAGGACGGCGATGGCTCGCTTCATGTGTGCTCCTCGCGGTATTCGACGGTGACGTGGACCAAGGTCAGTGACCTGATTCTATGTCGGCACTCCGGGGCGCTCGGTCAACCGGGGCGCTCTGTCGGCTCATAGGCCCAGCAGGGACCGGAGCGGCTCGAGAGGGGGGTGGTCGACTCCAAAGGCCTGGCTGTAGGTGATGACGTAAGCCTGCCCCTGAAGGCTGGCCCGGACGAAGTCGCGCAGGGCGCTTCCCAGGAGCTCGTCGGCGGCGACGAAGGAAACCGACCATGTCCGTGCTTCCAGCCCCCCGAACAGGGGAAAGGACCCGAACTCGGATGACGGTTCCGGGGTGATGAAGACGTCGATCGCGCCGTCTTGGAGGGCCGAGTCGGCATCCTTCGGCTGGAGCGCCATGGGAGAGGAATCGATTCCCCAGTGACTGGCGAGGAACAGGAAGAATGCATCCGCGAAGTCCCAATCCGGGGTCTCGGTTTCCTCGACTGGATCGCCGGCGAATCGGGAGTCGATGCCGACACGGATAGTCTGGATTTGGGCCAGGATCCTCTGCAGGCCCGGCGAATCGGCCGGGTCCGGGGGATCGAAGTTCGGGGGCGGGATGATCTGGCGAAACTCGGAGACCGTTTCCCTCTGGTCTCGCGGAAGGCTCTCTGAGTTGAAGTCCTCGGCTGTCGACGGAACGTTCCCTCCGACGACCGTCACCTGCTGGCCGGGCCCGACCAGGAGAGGCCCGCCTCCCTCGGGAGCCGATGATCGAACATCGACGACGCCCTGGACGACCCGGAGGGTGAGCTGTTCGCCGGTGACGGTGACTCCGAAGAGTGGATCGGACATCGCGAACTCCACGTCCGAGGGCCCCACCGTGAGGGCGATGGACGGATCGGCCGTGGTGAAGCACAATGCGGTGCCCCGCTGGTACCGAAGGAGGATGCCGCCGGCGGGGGCGGCCACGACCTCGGAGTCCTGGAACAACCGGCACTTCTCGAGCTTCTGATCCAGCCCGAAGTCCACGGAACCTCCTGCGTTCGTCGAGACCGACTGCCCCGCTCTGATCGGGTCGTCGTCGAAGGCCTGGCTCCCCTGGACGAAGGCATCGGGCAGAACCACCGTGAGGACGCTCCCCACCCGCGGACCCACCGTCTCCGGAGGGGTCGTAGTTCCCTCCGTCGGACTGGTAGTCGTTCCGTTGTCCTCTGTGGCCGGAGTGTCGTTCGAACCGCCGCACCCCGGCAGGACGGTTGCCAGCGCCAGCGATGCCAGGATGGTCACAAATCGTCCTCTCATCATCCTCACCCCCGAACCGACTCGATCAGTTGCTTCAGCGTGGCGTTCGAACTGGCCAGGGCGAGGAGGAACAGGGCGATCAGCACCTTGAACGCGATGTATTCGACCCACTTCACTCCGGCTCCGACGTAGGCGCGAACCTGCTCGGTCTCCTCCAGCGTGATCAGAGGCTTCCTCCTGAACGCTACCTGGATCGTGTCGCCGAGGCGCTGGAAGAACGCGCTGGCCACCTTGGTCGCACCGAGAATGCGGGCGTGTCCCCGTTCGGCTCTCGATGACTGGGATCCCTTGTTCGTGCCGGCTCGGCGGGAGGGGCTCCGACCCTGCTGCAGCCGCAGGGCCGTTCGGATCAGCGCGCCTACCAGGAGCAATCCCAGGAAGGCGAGCAACGGATAGAGCGGGCGGACCAGGTATCCCGCGATGAGCCGGTAGAAGAACCAGTCCACGCTTCGCAGGAACCAGCCGAACCGGGTGTTCTGGAGGGCAAGCAGTTGGAACCTGGCGTCGTTGGCAAGACCAAGATCGCCCCGCTGGTCGGCGCTGTTCTCGATGAGCGCCAGCACATCCTGCCGCTCCCTCGCCCGGCCCACGACGTTTCCCACGTCGTCCAGGTCCATCATCAGGTCCGTGACCAGCGCCCGGCGGAGGTCGACCCCTTCCCGGAACAGGGCGTCCTGAAAGGAGAGCGTGCCGGAGACCGACAGCCTGAAGAAGCCGGCGTCCCGGCCGAACACGGCTTCTTCGAAGTTCAGGGATCCGGACGCCGCAACCTGGAGGAAGGACGCGTTGGCCTCGAAGATCGACGCCAGAAAGGCGCCGTCGGACTCGAAGCTCGCGCCGTCGAACAGGGCGTCCGAATGGAAGATGCTTAGACCGAAGTCCACGCGACTTCCGAACGCTGCGGTCCGGAAGTCGGCTGTTCCCACGAAGCACCGCAGGCGGAAGTCGGCCGTGCCACGGAAGGCTGCCCGGTTGAAGCTGGCGGCCCCGACGAAGGCTCCCATCACCGGAGGCTGGCAGGGGGTCGGGGGGTCGGACAGTCCGGCGAGCGCGAGGCTGGAGAAGAGGGCGTTCCCGCCGAAGCTCGCGTCGTTGAACAGGGCGTCGTCCTGGAACAGAGCGTCTGCGAAGGAGGACTCACCGAGGAAGTTGGATCCCGTGAAGTCCGAGGCGCCCGAAAGGATGGCCCGATCGAAGCCGGTCCCGTCGCCGAGGGTCGCCTGGGCGAAGCTGACCGGCCCATTGACCTGGGCCGGATGGTCCGGGCTGCCGCGAAGGAGGAAGCCGCGGTCGAAGACGGCCCCTCGGAAGTCGAGTGACCCGTCGACCTGAGATCCGCTGAGGTCGAGGATCCCCTCGAAGGTAACGTCCCGGGCAGCGATGCTTCCGGTGAAGGCGCAACCGATACACCTGAAGGGCCGGCGCACGGTTTGGACGTCGCGCAGGTCGAGGTGCCCGGTCACGGTGACCTCGGACAGGTCGACGACTTCCCCATCGGCGAGGCGACGCACAAGTTCCAAGGCAGTGATTTCCGGTCCGGTGGCAAGAGCAGCGGCGGTGGGTTCGGTCGCCGGTTGGGAGACGGGGGTCACGGGGGCCGCGCCGGTTCCGGCGGCGAACGGCCGACCCGGCGGGGAGAGGGATACGGTCAGAAGGATGGCCGACGCGATCAGAGCCAGCCGTCGCAACAATCCATTCCCCCCGTCGGCCATGGTATCGGCACCCCCACAAGCGTCAAGGGTGGGAAGGGCTCGGCGGGGAGACCGGCGTCCCCGAGGCCCCGGAAGGGTGAACTTCGCGAGGCTACAATCGTCGTGGGGATGTAGCTCAGTGGTAGAGCGCCTGCTTTGCACGCAGGGGGTCGCCGGTTCGAATCCGGTCATCTCCACTTTCAACCTCTTGTTCGAACTCGGGCGAGAGAAAAGAGGCGCGAACACCTCGGAGAACTCTGCCCGCGAGATCTTCCGGTCCTTCACGTAGACGGCCTCCAAAACCGCCTCGTTGAAGCGACGACGGACGGGCGGGGACGCCTTCAGGTACGCGGCGTGGCAGTTACCGGCGAGCCGGATGGCATGGTGAGAACGTTCTGCCACCCGGCCAGGTCTTGCTCGGTGACGTCGAGCTCTGAGCGAGCGGCCTGCTCCTCACGGCTGATCCGGTCCTGCTCCGCCTTCAGGAGCTCGAGCGGGATCGCGTTGGCGTAGAACGCTTGGAGGAGCTTCTGCCGCTCGTCGGCCAGGCGGGCAAGCTTCTTCGTCAGGACGACGCGGCCCTCGGAGGTCTCGGCCTGCCGGTCTACGATCTCGGCCTCCAGCTCCTCGGTGAGCTGCTTCACCCACGACGGCGGAAGCTGCACCCGGCGGTACAGGTCCTCGACGAGCGCATCGGCGACTCCGGCGAGGACGTAGGGCTCGTGGCAGCCGCTCCGTGTAGGTCCTCGCCGTCCGAGGCAGTAGAAGTACAGGTACTTCTCCTTGGCCAGCGTGAGCGAGAGACGCCTCCCGCACTCCCCGCAGTACATCAGGCCCTTCAGGTAGTGGTCGTGACGGCGCTGGCGGACGCCGGCGATGTTGTGCGCTCGCAGCACGTTCTGGACCCGAGAGAACAGGTTCTCCGGAATCAGGGGCTTGTGCTGTCCTTGGTACCGGACACCGTTCCAGGCCACGACGCCCACGTAGAAGGGGTTGGCCAGCAACTCCGCGAGCTTCGACATCGAGACCGGAGCGCCGCTCTTAGCGGCGTAGGGAGACGTCAGGCCCTTGGCGTGCATCGCGGCCTGCAGCTCGGGGAGCGAATACTCTCCCGTGGCGTACAGTCGGAAAGCTTCGCGGACGAGGAGGGCTCGCTCCGGGTCGAGGACGACCTTGGCGATCTCCTTCCCGGCGACCTTCTCCCGGAGGTTCAGGTAGCCGATCGGGGCTCTGGTCGGCCACCCGCCCATCTTGGCCTTCTGGTCCATGCCCTTGCGGATCTCGGAGGACAGGTTGGCCGAGTAGAACTCCGCCATGAGGGCATGGATGCCCTCCACGAGCCTCCCAGAGGCTGTCTCCTCGATGTTCTCGGTGATCGAGACCAGCTGGACCCCGGAACGGCGAAGCGCAGCTCTGATGGCGACGTGGTCCTCGATGGAGCGGGCCAGGCGGTCGATCTTGTGCACGACCACGGCACCGACGCCGCCCTCGGCGATCCGGCCGAGCATGGCCTTCAGCATGGGTCGGTTGGCGGTCCTGGCTGACTCGCCGGCGTCCACGAATTCCTCGGCCAGGTTCCATCCGCGCTCGGCGATGTAGCGAAGGCACGCCTCCCGCTGGGCGGGGATGGAGTACCCCTCGCCTGTCTCGTCCTTTGCCGCCTGCTCCTTGGTGGAGACCCGCAGGTAGATCACCGCGTCCATTGCTCCGCCTCCTGTTCGCGTGTGAGAGCCAGGGCCAGGTCTATGAGGGCTCGAGCCAACGGCCGCATTGCACCTGACGCCGGAGACTCCGTCTGAGGACTTCCCGGACGCGAGAGCCTATCTTGAGGGGGTGTCGCGCCCTCGCGCGGTGCAGTGTGGGAGCCGGCCCTTCCCCGGCCGGCCCTCACCCGGGTTTGGCACGGGGCTCCAGGGGCAGGTCGAGGATGGGGCAGCGGCGGTCGTCCCGAAGGGGGAGCCACACCGCCCCCAGAGGGTCGCGAAGGACGTCGGCTCGAACGGCCGTGGCCAGGGTGAACCCGGGGAAGGAGAGCGAGCGTTGGACCTCCCGCTCCCGACCTGGGGAGGGGAACACGAACAGGACGGCGTCGGGGCATTCATGCATGCCAGCGACGAACCGGTATCGGGCGATCTTGAACTCCAGCCGGCCATGGTTCTCCGTTCCCCGGTCGTACTCGAGGAAGAAAGAGACCTCCCGGGTGCCAGCTGAAACCCGGCCGATCCCGTCGGGTCTGACCGCCTCGCTCCACTGGTGGGCTGCCCGGCGCTCCCCGATCCAGGTGAACCGCCATCCTCGCCGGCGGCAGGCCAAGGCCAGGCGGGCGAACACCCCGTTGCACTCCACCCGGTGGCGGAGCCTGGGGCTGGCCACCACGTCGAAGATTCGGGCCTTCTTGAACGGGAACTTGGAGAAGTCGATCTCCAGGCGGGCCGCTACCACCCGGGCTCCGGGTTCGTCCAGGGTGTAGTGCCAGGGGGCGGAGCCCACCGGTTCGTAGGGGCGGAACCGCTGGACCAGGCCCAGGCGGTACAGCTGGAGCATCCGCTTGGATGCTCGGCTGAAGGTGTCGAAGTGAAGCTCATGGATCTGAGGAGTTGTAAGCACTCTGTGTTCGTGGAGCTCGATGAGGATCTGATAATCCCGTCTGGTCAGTCGGTGGGCATATCGGGTGATAGATGAACCAATGGATCGTGAAGAAGAAGGTGATGAAGAACGAGCGTGAGGCGAAGAATGAGTACGAAGCGCGACGTGAGTCCGGGCGCTCATCAGGCTACCCCATGGGGGCCTGACCAGGCCAAACGAGCGCCGACCCCTGGGCGAATCATGACCGGGCGAGGGGTTTCGCCACGGAGTCGGCTACCGCCTGCGCCCCCGATACACCAGCTGCTCCTCTGATGACGGCCTTGGGCAAGATAGGCTGCGTCTCCGCACCGCAGTGGTCTCGCTGCTCGGCCGTGGCACCGGCCCTGCGTCCTCGCCGTTCATTCTTGGGGTGCATGCTGGAAGGGTGAGCGGCAGGACTCCCCGAACGCTCCCCCTGTTCCTGGGGGCGCCTAGCCAGGAGGATGGGGGACCGCCAGACACGCCCTCCCGGCAGGGAGAGGAAAGGGAGAGCTCAGCAGAGGTCTCTGCGGCTGTGTGGGGGGAGTGAATGGCGAGCCCCTGGGGAGTCCGGGGAGAGGAAGACCCGTCGAGGTGCTCCGGGGGATGCTTAGGTTGAACAGAGGTGGCCCGGCCCGAGACAATCTCGTGGTGTCGCCGTCGCCTCGAGTCGTGGCCTTCCCCGGCAGTTCAGCACAGCATTCCTTCCGCCAGCTTCTGAAGCCTGTGGCCGCCTTCCTTCGGAGGAATGAACTCAAGGGATCGGGACAGAGGTTCATGCTGGTCGCGGCCTCTGGGGACCAGGCCCTCGTGAATATCCAAAAGAGCACGACGAGCACCTCCAGCGTCATCCGCTTTGCCGTCAACGTGGGCGTTGTGTCGAAGTGGCTGTGGGAGTGGGAGTACGAGGACCAAGCCGCAGTCCGGAGGCCAGACGCATGGTCGGCCCATTGGCATGACCGCCTCAGCGATCCCAACACCGGGCAAGAGAGGTGGTGGGAAGTCACCAGCACTTCGGACCCGATGGCGATAGCGAATGAGGTGATCGAGCTCCTGGAGCAGCAGGCGCTTCCCCGGATGCTGAACCTCCTCAAGGACGAGGAACTGGTCAAGCTGTGGCGATCTGGGTCATCCCCTGGACTGACCGCAAAGCAGGCATCCGAATACCTCGCCGCCCTTGAGTCACACCTTAGGTCCGGGTAGGCCTCCACCTCCGCAGCTGAGGGGTGTCAGATCCTGAGGCCGCGAATTACACTGGTGTGAGTTTCAAGGATGAACAGCCATTGGCGGCCACAGTCGGAGCGCACAAGAGCAATGCCAATAGAACGACTCCCGAACAAAGCACAGGACCCAATGGCGGCGACCCGATCCCTGCTTCGCAAAGGGTCAGCCGTAATCCTCCCCCATGGGGAGGTCGACGGCGGCGAACGAACCAAGATGGCACGGCGAATAACCGAGCGCGCTTCCGCTTCGGCCGCTCGTCGCAGCGATCTTGCCGGTGAACTGAAGCTGGCGATGTCCCAATATGACCCGATCCTTGTCATAGGCGAGATAGCGCGCGATGTCCATAGTGCCCATCCCGACGAACCGGATCGCGCCACGACCATCTTCAGTTGGGATGCGAAACTTGAGCATCTATTGGGCCTGGCTCTTGGATTGGATCCTGTTCCCACTGAGGTTCCACCGCGGGAGGCCCCGGCTCAGATCGCCCGACTGGTCGACTCCCTATTCGAGGCCGAGGCCAACCGAATCTTCCTGGAGATGCTTGCAAGCGCGCCAGGCAAGAGCCGAGGGCTCGAGACTATCCGCCTGATGCTGCGGTTTGAGCACCTAATGGACCGCATGGAGGGGTACACGCCGCACCTTGAGGCTATCCAACGCAAGGTGTTCGAGCCACTGCACGATCAGCTCATCGAAGCACTTGGCTTTTGCCCCGCGGACATCGTGACCGTCGTCTCGGCTTACACCGCGAGGCTGAATGAAGAGCACGCTGCGGTGGGGGAATTCGTCGTTGATGGATGGGTTGATGTCTCGCTATCCAATCGAGGGAAGCGGAACTCCTACCGTGGAGGAGAAGGCTCAAGTTTTCGCAAGCCTCGACCGCGCCTCTTCAGCGTGGCGGATGCCCTACCTTTGGAAAACCGACATCGTCGCTCAAGCCTCAGGGCTTCCCGCCGAGCAAGTGGAGTCCATGCTGGCGCAGCTGTCCGTTACCTGGGGATGTCAGCCTGACTACCTAATGCCAGACGATCCCAACTTGGTGCGACTGCGGCCTGCCGTGCAGCTGGACGTCGGGCACTACTTCGTGCCTCTCAGCTGGAACTTCGTGCACGGCCTTTTCCCCTGGATCGCGGACCTGCTTCATTCCTCCGGGCAACGGTCCCTCCTCGAAGCGGTCCGCCGCCACCGAGACGTGGCAACCGAGACCTTGACCAGGGAGGTCCTCCATCGCATCTTCGGCAGCCTCAGCGTGGGCCCCTTGTACTACGATCACGAGGGAAAGCACGGCGAGATCGATGCGCTTGTGGCGACGGGCACCTCGCGGCTTGTCTTCGAGTGCAAGGCCCATACGCTGACACCTGCCGGGCGGCGGGGAGCGCCAGCGCGCGTGCATCGAGTGGTCGATGACGTCGTAGGCGCCGGGATGGATCAACTGGTCCGCGCTCGTCGCTATTTGGCAACCGGCGCCTGTCATTTTGCCGATCGGCAAGGCGGAGAGCCCGAGAAGCGGCTCCCCGTGCCCGCGCGAGAAGTCATTGAGGTTCTCGTCACCTTTGAGCGAATGGATCCGATCGCCGTAACGAGTGGCGGAGCCGAAACGCCAGCCCGAATCTGGCAGGTCTGTCTCGCGGATCTGCTCATGGTGGGCGAATTGCTGCCGGCTCCAGCCGAGTTCTTCGACTACGCCGCTGTGCGAGCGAGCCTCGGAGCAAGCGGTGTCATGGTCTATGTCGAGGCGGATGCCCTAGCCGTCTATCTGAATGATCGCTTCCGCGAGCTGATTGCTGCGTCGGCCGCGGGTAATGCCCTCCTCGGCTATGCCGCGGGTCCCATCAACGACTACTACACCCTGACCCCCTTTGGCGTCGATGTTCCCCGGCCCCAATCTCAGGTTCCAACCGAAGTCCTAGTGGCCCTCGATCGCGTGATGACGTCGGCGCCAGAGTCGTGGGTAAGGCTTGCTGCTGCGGTGATGCGCCAGGAGCCTCGTGTGTGGCGCAAGTGGGCTAAGCGAGCGCGGCGAAAGAAACGCCACGATTGGATGGAGTTCCGGTGCGATGATCCTCCTCTGGTCATCCGAACGACCGCTGTCGGTTCAAGAGAAAAGTTGGAGACGCCAACTCTGACGCTGGGCCCTGCCCGGGTTGACGGCGAGTGAGTGCATGAAATGGCATCAGTGGTTTCGTCGTCGCGGTGCCGGGGAAGCTCTGGGAGGTCTGGCTCGGTCAGGCGAGGGCATTTCTCTCGAGGAAGAGCGGGCGATCGATCTCGGGCTTGTCCGAGACCTGTACGCGCTCTTGGCAGCCATCGAGGAACTGCAGGAGGAAGCCGTCCTGTACTTGGAGGGGACGAGCATCGTTTCAGACATCCGGGCTTTCCTGGAAGCTCAAGGCGCCGAGGAGAGCCAGCCGGTGGGACGAGGCACCTCTTGGCCTCGCCCAAAGATCTATCACTTGCCCCTCACCCGCTCAAACCTCAGGCAGCTTCGCGAGTTGGCGGAAGGACACGCGGAACCTGAGATCTGCGACCACCTCGTGGTGTATTCGGGTAACCAGATACTTCTGTCCGCCTATGACGCAGGGAGCAGTCATGTGTACGTCTCCCGAGATCTCTCTCCGGCGATGGTGGAGCGGATCCGTCGCCGCCTTGGGGTCCCGTGATCACCTCCGTCCGGGTTAACACTCGGACAAGAGCGACGGAGTCCTATTCTTGGGAGTGATGACGCGTGCGCTCTTGCCAGAGGAAAGGGCCATCCTGGCATTCCTCCTTTCAAAGCAGTTCCCCGGGCGTGAGGAGCTTCTGGTGCAGCTTGAGCACACCCGAGTCACAGGTCCCTCGTGCAATTGCGGGTGTGACTCGATCGGCCTGGTGGTCGACCGGACGGTTCCGCCCGCGCCGGTCGACGAGCGAGTCCCTACAGATGCATTTGGCCGCGATTCCGCCGGGGCCGAGGTGGGTGCCCTCCTCCATGTGATCGATGGCTACATGGACGACTTGGAGTTCTACTCGGTTTCTGACGCGCAACAGTTCGGCCGGCCAACCCTGGATTCGCTGCAGCTAGCCCAATGGAGTAAGAAGGATATCCGTGGCACTGCCGCTCTATTGAACCGACCTCCTCCGGACGATGGAAGCGCCGAGTGACCTGTTCAGAGACGTTGGCAACACTTGCCTGTCTCAGGGATCATGTCGCTGGAGCCTCCCCGCAGGAGTCCGGACTTTCCCCGAACCGTCCTTAGGTCGACGTTTCGTTGCGGCAGGCTTAAGGGC
>JBOGVA010000084.1:0-10263 GCA_050692195.1 Actinomycetota bacterium
GTCCGAAGTCGGCGCTCATGGTCCTGCAGAACCCGCGCGTCGACTTCGCCGTGTTCGAGGTGGCTCGCGGCGGGATCCTTCGCGAGGGCCTGGGCTACGGGCGGAACGACGTGGCGGTCGTCACCAACGTCACCGGCGACCACCTGGGCCTGAGGGAGGTCCACTCGGTCAAGCAACTCGCCGCGGTGAAGCGGGTGATCGTGGAAGCCGTTCCCAGGAGCGGGTACGCCGTCCTGAACGCCGACGACGAGCTCGTGGTCGAGATGCGGAAGCACTGCTCCGGGTCGGTCATCCTGTTCTCGATGAACGAGGACAACGAGTTCGTCGAGCGGTGGGTGCGCCGCGGAGGAAAGGCCGTCACCCTCCAGAAGGGAGCGCGGGGGGAGATGATGGTCATCCGCGAAGGGCGGCGGACCATGCCGATCGGCTGGGTCCACCAGCTCCCCGCCACCTTCGAGGGGCGGGCCCGGATGATGGTGGCCAACGCGCTGGCCGCTGCCGCGGCCGCGCACGCCGCCGGCGCTCACCTGCACGACATCCGTCAGGGACTGCGTTCCTTCAACACGTCGATCTATCAGGCCCCGGGCCGGCTCAACCTGTACCAGATGAACGGCGTCAGGGTGCTGGTGGACTACGCGCACAACGCCCACGGGCTCGAAGCCGTCGGAGACTTCGTGGAGCGGATGACCTCGTCCACCTCTGATGGCGCGCCTCCCGGATCGCCCTCGTGGTCGGCTCACATTCGCGTCGCCGTGATCGCGACGCCGGGCGATCGCCGGCCGGAGGACATGCGTGAGCTGGGCCGGGTGGCCGCGAGATACTTCGACGACATCATCATCCGGGAGGACGTGAACCCGCGCGGCCGCAAGCGCGGCGAGACCGCAGCCTACGTCATGGACGGCGTGCGAGAGGCCATGCGCGTGGGTCACAGGGTCGGCAGCGCGGAGATCGTCCTCGACGAGATGGAGGCGACCCGCCGGGCCCTCGACCGGAGCAGGCCCGGGGACCTGGTCGTCCTCTGCGTTGACTACGCGAGCGAGGTTTGGAAAGAGCTGGAAGCCCGGAAGCTCCAGGCCCAGCCCCGGGTGCTCGGGCCCGACGAGGGGAACGGCCAGATCGAAGCGATCGGCGGCGACCCCGACCTCATCGAGTTCGGCGTGGGGCTGTAGCGCGTCCGTGTCGGTTACCCGGGCTGCTGTTCCTCGATGTCCCGGGCGCCCGGCTCGCGTTACGAGGTCACGGGTGAAGGGAAAGCCATCGTCCTGAGCCACAGCGCTCTGGGCGACCGCCGGATCTGGGACCCGCAGATCGGACCTCTCTCCGAGCGCTACCGAGCGGTGCGCTTCGACGCCAGGGGATTTGGGCTGACCACCACCGCAGGCGACGGCTCGACGTTCGAACGGCACGCGGATCTGCTCGCGCTGCTCGATGACCTCAGCATCGAGCGAGCCACCCTGATCGGCGCTTCGCTGGGAGGACGCGTGTCGATCGACTTCACGCTGCTTCATCCCGAGCGAGTGCGGTCGCTGGTGCTCGTGGGTTCGGCTTTGGAGGGATACCGCTTCACCGACGAGCGCGTCGTCGCGAGTTGGAAGGAGGAGGAAGCGGCCTATGAGGCGGGAGACCTCGAGCGCCTCACGCGGAACGAGATGCAGACGTGGCTGGCGGGGTTCGATCGCCCGCTCGAGGAGATCGACTCGCCGGTTCGCGACCTGGTCAATCGGATGCTGCTGGACGCGTACGCGCTGCCCGAGCCCGGCTCGGAGCAGCGCCTCCAGCCGGCAGCGGCAGACCGCCTCGGCGAGATCTCAGCGCCGGCCCTGGTGATCGTGGGTGACCGCGACGCCCCGGACATCATGCGGATCGCCGACCTGCTGGCCTATGGCATCGCCGGAGCGCGGAAGGTCATCATCGAGGACACGGCTCACGCGCCGAACCTCGAGCGACCCGAGGAGTTCAACAGGATCGTCCTCGACTTCCTGACGCAGGTCCATGGGGCGGACCCGGCCCGGTGAGGATCCTGGTCACCGGAGGGGCCGGGTTCATCGGCTCCCACGTCGTCGATCTGCTCGTTGAGGGCGGCCATGAGGTCCGCGTCCTCGACAGCCTGGACCCAGCGGCCCACGCCGGGCGGCCCGACTACCTGAACCCGAGGGCTGACTACGAATGGGCCGACATCCAGGATGCCAACGCGTGGGCGGGGCGCGTGGAACACCTGGATGCGGTGTGCCACCTGGCTGCGAAAGTCGGACTGGGCGACTTCGACGACGCTGAGACCTACGTGCGGGCCAACGACGCCGGCACCGCAACGATGCTCCGGCAACTCCATAGCACCGAATTCGATGGGCGGCTGGTCCTCGCCAGCAGCATGGTTGTGTACGGCGAGGGACGCTACAGGTGTCCCGACCACGGGGTGGTCCGGATCGCGCCGCGCGACCCGAAGCGCCTCGAGGCGGGACGATTCGAACCGCCCTGCCCTTCGTGCGGAAGGGAGCTTGTGCCTGAGGCCGTGCCAGAGGACGCGCCCCTCGACCCCAGGAACGTGTACGCGGCGACGAAGCTCCATCAGGAGCACCTCTGCCAGATCTTCGCCCGCGAGCACGGCGTCGCCCACGTCGCCCTCCGCTATCACAACGTATACGGGCCGCGGATGCCCCGGGACACGCCCTACGCGGGCGTGGCCAGCATCTTCCGGAGCGCGCTCGAACGAGACGAGGCGCCTCAGGTGTTCGAAGACGGTCGCCAGCTCCGAGACTTCGTGCACGTCCACGATGTGGCCAGGGCCACCGCGCTGGCTCTGACCGTCGAACCTCCCACGACTGGAGTGTTCAACATCGCCAGCGGGACGCCCCACACGGTCGGCGAGATGGCCGAGGAGCTGTCGGCGGCGTGCGGCCCGACAGCCCCTCGGCCGATCGTGAGCGGCAAGTTCCGCCTGGGGGACGTGCGGCATGTGTTCGCTTCAACTCACCGCGCGACGGAGGTGCTCGGGTTCCGCGCGGAGGTCCCATTCGATAAGGGCATGGTGGAGTTCGCCGAGGCTCCATTGCGGGCGCCGGCAGAATCCGGCCTCAGGGGTCGATCTTGACCCTGACCAGGTGATATCCGGAGGCTCCCGAGGGCGCAACGAACCGTCGCCGGGAGGTCTGGACCGCGCCTCTGCCATCGGTGGCCCTGACCGAGAGGGTGTACTCGCCGGGGCGTTCAGGCCGCCACGTGGAGCTCCACAAGGCCCATGCGAGACGGGACGGAGCATAGTCGATGCCGGCTTCCCTCCAGGTGGCGCCCTCGTCGGCACTGACCTCGACCCTCGAGATCCCTCGGTCGCCGGCGAAGGCCACTCCGCCCAGCTCGACGGCCGGCGTCGAGCGCAGGCTGAACGCCTCTCCCTGGCGTGGCCGGTCGAACCGAGAAGTGGTCTGGACGAAGAACGGCTTCCAGCCCTGCCGCTCGTAGTAGCCCTCGATCGGTTCGGCAGTGAGCTCGATGCGGTCGACCCACTTGACGCTGACCTCTCCATAGGTCCCGGGCACGAGGACCCGCGCAGGGTATCCATGGCGATGCGGCAACGGCAGGCCATTCATCCGGTACGCCACGAGCGTGGTGGGTTCCATGGCCTTCGCCAGCGGGAGAACGTGGACGTAGCCGTCGGACGCGTGCAGGACCACCCGCTCTGCTTCCGACCTCGGGCGCGCCGCCTCGATCAAGGACCGCAGGGGGACGCCCACCCATTCGGCGTTGCTCATCAGACCGCCGCCAACCGGATTACTGATGCACTGGAGGGTCTGGACCTGCTCCACCGAGCGGAGGGATGCGAGCTCACCGAACTCATACGTATGAGGCCGTTCCACGGCGCCCGTCACCTCGAGCCGCCACAGGCCTTCGTCGACGTTGGGGTCGATCAGGTTCTTCGTCACGACGTAGAAACTGTCGTTCGGGGTCACCGGCTCGGTGTGCGGACCGCGCACCTGGAGGCCGTCGTAGCCGGAGGGACCCACCGTCGCGCGTCCGAACAGGAACCGGGCCAAACCGCCCGTGGCGACCACGAGCAATCCGGCCAGCCCACCCATGAGAAAGGCCCGCCGTCCGATCGGCCGCCCCAACGGGGCGGATCGGCCGAGGGTAGCCCTGGTGGTCATGCCGCGGTGACCGCCTATGAGAGTGGCTCCGTAGAAGGCGAAGCCGACCAGCAGCCCCAGCGCATTCGTCACCCGAGCGGCCGTAGGAGGAAGGCCTCGGTAATTCGACTGGAGCACCGGCCACAGCAAGAGCACCGAGATGATCCACAGGCCTCCGAGGCCCAACACGGAGGCCCGCATCGCGGTCAGGCTGAGAGCGAACGGGCGCTCCTTCTCTGCTCGGCGAATCCTGTCGCGCTCGGCTAAGGCCGCGTAGACGGCCCCGCCCACCGCCCCCGCTGCGGCCTGGATGGGGAACGAGAGCAGCAGGCTGATCTCCTTCGCTTGCAAGAGCCCGCCGAGGAGCGCGGCTAGGTCGAAGAACTGCCGAATCGAAAACGTAGGGATGATCCGGTCGCTGATCAGCTCGACCGGCAGCGGCGTCCCGGCCACCACACGCATGAGCCCGAACGCGAGCGTCATCACCAACCCCGCAACCAGCCCGACCAACGAGCCGGCGGCGAGCGCCCTTGAAGTTCCGGTTCCGCTCACTCCACCAACAGGGAGACGCTGACGCGCTGGACCGCCGAGGCGAAACGGGATCCGGGGATGAGCTCGGCCACCGCCATGGCGTCTTCGAAGCGGTCCACGTCGCTCAGCATCGGGAGCGCCAGCCATCGAAGGCCCAGAACCTGCAGGCGGTCCTCCTGCCACAAACCAGTCCTGGACGTGCTCATGGGGACGCCGAGAAAGATCCTGGGGTCGGCCCGGCGGAGTCCTAGGGCCCACCACCCCCCATCCGCGGCCCGGCCAAGCACCGCGTCGATGCCCGGGCGCTCGAGGTGACCGAGCGCATCGTCCAGCATGGACGGCGAGACCTGCGGCGTGTCCATGCCGATCAGCAAGCTGGGGGCGCCGGCGTCATCGAACGCCGCCGCCAGCCGTTCGTCCAGTCCGTCTCCCCGCTGCGGGATGACGTCGAAACCCGACGGAACCCACGCGCCGGGCTTGCCTTGGAGCACCAGAACCCGCCGGGAACACCGCGTTCGCTCGACCGCCGCAAGGGTGTCTCGCAGGGCCGCCTCTGCCAGTGCGGCCGCGTCCTCTGCCCCGCAGGGAGGAGAAAGCCGGGTCTTGGCTTGGCCAGCGTTGGGCGCCTTGGCCAGCACGAGCACCTGCCGGCCAGCCTGAACGGTCATGCCAGCACCTTCGACATGTCCCGAACCGCCCGCAGGGTGCCGATGAGGGTGCCCGTCACCTTCGACCTACCCGAACGGGCAGCGTAGGCGACCGAGATCCCATCGACGCGCCACCCAGCCGCTCCCGCCCGCAAGACCATCTCCAGAGGCCAGCCGAACCTCCGGTCCCGGATGCCAAGCGAGAGCAGCGCGACCCGTCTGGCCGCCCGCATCGGGCCGAGGTCACGAAGGGCCAGCCCGGTGCGCCGGCGAGCCTCCAGGGCGAGCAAGCGGTTCGCCAGGCGGGCGTGTACGGGCCAGGTACCCGGTGCGGCGTCTCGCTCCCCGATCACAAGATCGAGCCGGCCCTCGAGAATCGGAGCGGCCACCCGTGGAAGGTCCCGGGGGTCGAGTGAGGCGTCGCAGTCCATGAAGCACACGATGTCATCGGTAGCTGCGGCGAGTCCGGCGAAGCATGCTGCTCCAAAACCTCTCAGTGGCTCAGCGACCACGGCTGCTCCCAGAGCCGCGGCGATCTCGGGGGACCCATCTGTGGACCCGTTGTCCACGACGAGGGGCTCGTAACCGAGGGGCATGCGCTCAAGTACCCAGGGCAGGGCATCCGCCTCGTTGAGCACGGGCAGGATGACCTGCGGCATGGCTCGACTGTAGGCGGAAGAAGGCTTCGAAGCTCCTCCAATTGCTTACAGTCCTGTGAATTCACCCGCGCGCCAGTGTGGCGAGCCCCAGCGATAGTTCTCATGATCTGGCGATGAACGAAGAGCGCCGACCTTTCATGACACTCGGTGACGCCGCGCCCTTGGCCCTGTGGGCGAGCCTGATCGCCGTCGCTCATGTGTGGGGGAGGCAGCTCGTCCATGAGGCTCCGGCTACCCGGATCTTCTTCCCTCCACTGGTGGCGCGGCTCGCCCCCTCCTTCGGGATTGGAATCCTCCTCTCCCTCATCGTGGCGGCGGCCGCGGTCGCCTTCGGCCCACGGGTGGCTGCCCGCTTGGGGTGGCGCCCGCTGCTTCTGGTTGCGTTCGGCGCGGCCATCGCGTGGTCGGTATCGCTGGCCCTCATTGATGGCCCGGAGGGCCTGACGCGGCCTCTCCACTTCCCCAACGACTACCGACAGGACGTCGACCTGGTTGGCAGCCCGCGAGATTTCCTGACCCACTTCGCCGATCGCATCGATCGCTACCACCAGCACGTTCGGGCGCATCCGCCCGGCATGGTGCTGCTGCTGTGGGGGATGGACCGGGTGGGGCTGGGGGGCGCCGGCTGGGAGGCAGCCCTCGTCGTCTTGGGCGGTGCGTGCTTTGTCCCTGCGGCGATGGTCGCCCTGAACGAGGCGGCAGGCGAAGCTCGAGCCCGCGCCGCGGCGCCGTTCCTTGCCCTGGCGCCCGCAGCGATCTGGGTCGCCAGCACAGCGGACGCGCTCTTCGCCGGGGTTGGCGCGTGGGCCGTTGCGCTCGTCGTACTGGCCACGGGCCGGCGCGGATCAGCGGCGGGCGCTCTTGCCTTCGGGGGTGGCCTCCTGTTCGGGGCCGGCCTGTTTCTGTCGTACGGACTGGCGCTGCTGGCAGCTCCGGCCCTGGTCGTGGCGGTCGTTCGGAGGCGGGCCCTCCCGCTGCTCCTTGCCGGCACGGGAGCGATCGCTGTTGCCGGGTTGTTCGCTCTGGCCGGCTTCTGGTGGCCGGACGGCCTCTTGGCAACGGTTGGGGAATACCGTGAGGGCGTGGCAAGACTCAGGCCACAATCGTATTTCCTCCTGGGCAACCTGGCGGCCTTCGCCATAGCGCTCGGGCCGGCGACAGCGGTGGGCCTGCGGAGACTCCGAGACAGCGGCACGTGGATGCTGGTGGCCGGCGGACTCCTTGCGGTAGCTCTGGCGGATCTGTCCGGGCTGTCCAAGGCCGAGGTCGAGCGGATCTGGCTACCCTTCCTGCCGTGGGTGATCCTTGCGACATCGCCCCTCTCGTCCCGCGGCTGGCTGGCGCTGAACTCCGCGTTCGCCATCCTGGTGGAGATCGCTCTCAACACGACGTGGTAGCGAGCTTGGAGCGGAAGTCTGCGCGGGTAGACGCCAGGTGAGCGATGTACGTACCCTCACGCCCACGATCGCCCGGAGGCTGGCGATCGTGAAGCAGCGCCTCGCCGGTCCCCGGCCGACGCCGGACCGAGAGGGGAACCTCGACACGGTCAGGGATCTGGGCTGCCTCCAGCTCGATCCGATCAGCGTGGTGGCCCGAAGCCACGTGCTGGTGCTGTGGAGCCGACTGGGAGCGTTCGATCGCTCGGACCTCGAGGCGCTCCTGTGGGAGGAACGGCGCCTGTTCGAGTACTGGGCTCATCGGGCGTCCGTCGTCCTGACCGAGGACTACCCGATCCATCACCTGCTGATGCGCCGGTACCCTTCGGACCGGTGGGCGCACAGCCGCCGGACACGCCTCTGGCTAGAGCAGAACCCGGCCCTCAAGCGGCATGTCCTGGCCCGCCTGCGAAAGGACGGGCCGCTGCGGCTCCGCGACTTCGAGGACCGATCCGTCGTCGGGTGGCAATCAGGGGGTTGGACGAGCGGCCGGAACGTGGACCGCATGCTCGACGTCCTGTGGACGCAGGGGCGAGTGATGGTGGCCGGCCGCAGGGGGAACGACAAGCTCTGGGACCTCGCCGAGCGATGGCTGCCCGCCTGGACGCCACGCGAACGTCTCTCCGAGCAGGAAATCGTTCGGCGGGCGGCGCAGCGGTCGCTCCGAGCCCTGGGCGTGGCGACCGCCAGGCACATCGAGAGCCACTTCACGATCGGGAGGTACCCGGGGCTGGCCGGCGCGATCGAAGGCCTCGAGAAGCGCGGCGTGGTCGAGAGAGTGCGGATCGTCGACGACGGGCGGGAGTGGACCGGCACGTGGTACGTCCACGGCGAGGACGTCCCACTCCTGGAGCACCTCGGCGAGGGCGGCTGGGAACCGCGAACGACCCTGCTCTCGCCGTTCGACAACCTGATCATCGACCGCGCCCGGACCGAGCGGCTGTTCGGCTTCCATTTCCGCATGGAGATCTACGTTCCGAAGACGAAGCGGCAGTTCGGCTACTACGCTCTGCCGATCCTGCACGGCGATCGGCTGGTTGGCCGAGTCGATCCGAGCTTCGATCGGAAGCGAGAGGTGCTCTCCATCAATGCCCTCCACGCCAAGGAAGGCATAGGCACGAGGGGCACGACCGGCCGCGCCGTTCGGGCGGCGATCGAACGACTTGCGGGTTTTCTCGGGGCGCGGGAGGTGGAATACTCGGCTTAGGACTCGAGAGGCGCGACCGCGAACCCGACCGAGAAGCGCTTGCACCATATGACAGCGCTCTTGTACTTCGACAGGTCCAGGTCTTTGGGGATCCTGTAGTTCTGGTCGCCGATGTTGCCCTTCAGCTTGCCAAGGCTGACGAACCGCTCTCCGTAGGCGTACCAGTCGTCGCTTGCAGGGATCTCGGAGAGATACACGTGCAGGTCGGGCCCGTTTGAGGTCCGGAGGTCCTCGAATCGGAGGTAGCGCGTGCCATCTGCGCGCTGGAGGACGATCGCCCGTCCAGTGGTCTCGTGCTCCAGGCTCTGGAAGGCTCCGCCGGCGAGGGTGGCCAGCTTGGGCGATGCGGTCTCACCGGCCGAGGGCGGCTCGGTTGTGGGAGCACCGGCAGGCTCCGCGTCCCCGGCCGCGGCAGTTGGGAGCGCCTCGCTCACCCGCTGGTCGAGGAAGAGCTTCTGGGGCTGGAACCACACCAGCACGAACACGACGAGCGCCACGGCCACCACTCCGGCCGAGCCAACCATCAATCTGTGACGCCCGACGAAACGCCTCACCCTTCCAAGCCTAGCGATGCTGTTCCGCCACGGGCGCGCGAACGGCTTACGAAACGCTGAACATTCTGACCTGGCGCAGATATGCGGGCAGCGGATCGATCCCTCGATACCAAAGGCAGCGCCGTACCATTGACGCGATGCCGTCGGAGCGCCGGTCCCGGGTCATGGTGGTTGACGACGACGCGACCGTGGCCGAGGTCGTGACCCGGTACTTGCAGCGGGAGGGATTCGACGTGGAGGCAGTGAGCGACGGCCGCACGGCGCTGGACCGCGCGATCGCTTCTCCCCCTGACCTGATGCTGCTGGATCTCATGCTGCCCGGCATGGACGGCATGGAGGTGTTCCGGAACCTCCGGGCCGTAGCCCCGGTGCCGGTGATCATGCTCACGGCCCGGGGCGACGAGGACGCCCGAGTGATCGGCCTGGAACTTGGCGCCGACGACTACGTGGCCAAGCCGTTCTCGCCTCGCGAGCTCACGGCCCGCGTGAAGTCCGTGCTGCGCAGGGCGGCCGGTGGACTCGCCGGACTGGACTTGCCCGAGGTGCTGAGCGCGGGAGACCTCACGGTCAACGTGCCCGCCCGTGAAGTGCACATCGGTGACCGCCTGCTCGCATTGACCGCCCGCGAGTTCGAGCTGCTGGTCTTTTTCATGCTTCACCCGAATCGGGTATTTCGGCGGCAGGCGCTCCTCCAGCGAGTGTGGGGCTACTCGTTCGGTGACACGTCGACCGTAACGGTCCACGTCCGAAGGCTCAGAGAGAAGATCGAGCCCGATCCCGCGGCCCCCACTCGGATCCGGACCATCTGGGGAGTGGGCTACAAGTGGCAGCCGTGAAGGTCGGGCTCCTGATCGGGTTCGCGGGCGCTATCGGGATCACCCTCGCGTCCGTGGCGCTCGGCATGCCGCCGCGAGAAGCCCTGACCCTGGCGGGGATCGCCGGAGCGGCCGTTCTGCTGTCCGGCGCCGCGGGTGCGGCGATCCTCTACGCGCTGCGCCGCCGGTCCATCGCGGTCCAGGTCACCGTGGTAGCCCTCGTATCGGTGGCGGCAGTAGGAGTGGGAGCGATGGCCGCTGCTCGAGCCATGTTCCTCTCTGGCCACGACCTGGAC